>JAATFO010000155.1 GCA_015655145.1 Enterobacterales bacterium
ATGCGCTCCAGCAGTTCAGGCAGTCGTTCAAGGGGGAGGGCGGGATAATGTTTTTTTTCCGGCGGCATTATCGCCCCGGCTAAATCGACGGCGGGATTATGGGTGATCAAATATTCCTGTACCGCGTAACGCATGATGCCGGTCATGCGCTGCTGTAACCGCATAGCCACTTCGAAGTGGCCTTTTTTCTCGGTGATGCGCAGGGGAACAAGCAAATCGCCAGCGGTGATATCGGTGATGGGGATCTGACCAATTCTGGGAAAGACGTGGAGCTCAAGTGACCGCAGAATGCGTCCGGCATGGACTTCTGACCAGCGGCGGTTCCGGCTATGCCATGCGCGGGCAACTTCTTCAAAGGTGTTGCCATTCTTCCTGGCCTGTTTTTCCCTCTGGCGCTTGAGTCCCGGATCGACGGCATGACTTAAATCGGCGCGGGCCTTCGTTCGCAGCTCACGGGCCATTGCCAGCGACACGGCAGGATAGGGGCCGAAGGCCAGTTTCTTCTCTTTGCCGTCATAACGGTATTTTAGGTACCAGAGTTTAGAGCCAGAAGGACTCACAAGCAGGTACAAACCCTGACTGTCACTGAGCTTATAGGATTTTTGCAGCGGCTTGGCGTTGCGGATCGTGGTATCAGTAAGAGGCATTTGGGGGCTCCGATGCTTATCGAACTAATCAGCCCCTAATTAAGCCCCCAAAAAGAGCGGATGTCAAAAGACCCCGCTATACGTCTGTATACAGCAGGGTCTATTTAACTTACTGATTTTTAGCAGTTCACAGACGTATAAGGAAGTCTATGGACTTAATAATGGTGCCCGGACTCGGAATCGAACCAAGGACACGAGGATTTTCAATCCTCTGCTCTACCGACTGAGCTATCCGGGCAACGGGGCGCATTAAACCGTAAAGCCTCACTGTCGTCAACGGCTTTATGAGAAAAAACGCTGAAAATGTGCCTGATTGCCTGCTTTTCGTGCAACCAGTACGTACTGTATTCAGCTCAGCGCGCCATTTTTGCGACACTGCGCAAACCGTAGCACATCTTCCGCCAGTTGACGTGCAGTGATGACATCGCGTGTACTGCGTTTTATCAGCAATCGACTCAGACAGCCTTCGAGGATCAGTTCCATTTGATCGGCGACCATGGTCGGGTTGTCAGTTTCCAGAGCAACAAGTAAATCATGCGTATATTGCCATGAAGCACGTTTCTGTTGTTCCGCCAACTGGTGTATGGGGTGATCACTCTGGGGATAGAAACTGCAAGCCGCAATAAACAGACATCCAGGAAAACGACCATTATTGACCGATGTTTCCAGCACCTGATAACGTGCCAGCAATTTCTGGCTATTACTGAGCGTCTCGTCAAACAGTAACTGCCGCCGCCAGGTATCGATTTGCTGACTGTGAAACCGTAAAGTATCATACAGTAAGGCGTCGCGGTCAGGCCAAAATTGTTGCAGTTGCTCCAGTGGAACCCCAATTTTTGCTGCCAGCTTCTCCAGCGAGGTGGCGGCGGCCAGACCATTTTTCTCAAGCACGCTCAGCGCATGCTCAAGGACGTGTTCACGTAGCACGTTATTTCCTCCCGGATGTATTCCCTGGACGCCAGCGCGCCAGGGCGAAGTGATTTAATCTGGCACCAGTGTCGTTTATTGCGGCAATTTCTGCAAATGTGCCCGAAAATCGGGCGCATCCATAAAGCCGGTAACGCGTGCCTCAGGAATTTCATGACCACGTGCATCAAAAAACAGAATAGTTGGTAGCCCTAAAACCTGTAAACGTTGTAATAATGCGGCATCTTTTGCCTGATTGGCGGTAACATCCGCCTGCAGTAATTGCCTGTTTACTAACGTCTTTTGCACCTGTGCGTCACTAAACGTATCTTTTTCAAACGCTTTGCAGGCGACACACCAGTCAGCATACAGATCAAGCATGGTGATTTTTCCTTGTGCGTTTTGCAGTGCCTGGCTCAGGTCATTCGAATTGTTGACCGGGGTGAAGGCCAGCCGCGCAGGTGGTACGGTATCAGGTGAAGGACCAAAAGCCCAATCCTGCAAGGGGCGCGCACTGATCAACGCCGCTGCCAGCAAGATAATCTGCACAATGCGCACATGTCTTCTGGTGAAATTAAGGCTGTTAACAAATGCCCAGCCAAAGAAAGCCATACCGAGCAGGCTCCACAAACGTAAGCCCCATGGTTCACCCATCACGCGTTCCAGCAAAAATATGGGTAGCGCCAGGATTACAAAGCCAAATCCCTCTTTAACCTTCTGCATCCAGGGGCCGCTTTTGGGCAGTAATCTGTTGCCAAACAGCATGACGGCAATCAGTGGCAGGCCCATACCCAATGCATAAAGATAAAGGATACCTGCACCAGCCAGCAGATTACCTTGCTGGGCAATATAAAGCAGGATCGCGCTGAGGGGCGCGGTGGTGCAGGGTGAGCAAATTAATCCTGCCAGCGCCCCGGTAATGAAGATACCTGCCAGCGATCCGCTGTGTTGTCGGTTGCTCCATATAGCCAGACGCGTTTGCAGGGATGAAGGCAATTGCAAGGTAAACACGCCAAACATTGACAAGGCCAACAGAATAAACAGCAGTGAGAGCCCGGTTAGCACATAGGGGTGCTGTAATGCTGCCTGGAAGCGCAACCCAGCGGCAGCCACCACAACGCCCATCAGCGTGTAAGTGAGCGCCATGCCCTGGACGTAAGTCATGGACAGTATAAACAGGCGGCCCATAGACAACGGTCGATGACGGCCGAGAATAATGCCGGAAATCAATGGGTACATGGGCAACACGCAAGGGGTAAAAGCAATGCCAATACCGATCAGCAGCGCCCAAAGAGGCGAAAAGGGCAGGTCGCTTGTCGCCAGAGGTGTGGACGCCGTCGGCAGGCTGGCGGCTGTACTATTGGATGTCGCTGCTACGCTATTTAGCGGGATATTGCGTGTTTCCGGCGGATAACAGAAACCGGCGCTGGCGCAGCCCTGGTATGTAAGGGCGATACTGGCGCCCTTTTCTGCCTCAATAAGTGTAAGCGGCAGGTTGAGGTTTTCAGTATAAACCTCTGTTTTGCCATAAAACTCATCTTCATGCGCTTTGCCGGCGGGCAATGTCAGCGCGGTCAGTTGCGCATTATGCGGGACAATGTTGATTTGTTGACGATAAAGATAATAACCGGGTTTTATTTGCCAACTGAGTGTCAGTTGGTGATCCTTCTGTTGAAAATCAAAAGAAAAGGCCTGATTGACGGGCACAAACTGTGAGGTATTCTGGCCAAAAAGTGCCGCCTGTGTACTGACACTAAGCAAGATGCTTAGCACAATAATCATTAATTGAGTGATGCGTTGAGCCATGACAGGTAATCACTTTCTCCGGATTGAACTGGCAGTACTAAAAGTTCAGGCGTCGTGTAATGATGCGCTGCTTTTAGCAGTTCCATTAAGGCTTGCTGATGTTTCTGATCGCTTTTCAGTATCATCTGTACTTCCGATGTCTGCTCAAGTTTCCCTTCCCAAATATATAACGATGTGGCGCCCGGGAGTAGCGTCACGCAGGCCGCCAGTTTCGCCGCCAGGGCTTTTTGCGCCAGATCGTGCGCAGATTGCATATCTGGTGTGGTACAGAGTACTACCACGGCGGTGACTGAAACCATTTTGTTCTCATCTCCTTTTAGCGCACGTGGTGATAATAGCATGATGTAGCCGCAGAGGTTTCTACCCGTTATTAATCATGAATGAAAGAGCTGAGTTAACCTCTTTCATTCATGATTGCCAGTCAGACACGTTTACAAAAACAGGTTGCCAAATATAAAGCCAAACAACACGGATAAGACGATAGCAATAACACCGGGTATCAGAAATGAATGATTGAAAACCAGTTTGCCGATGCGGGTTGAGCCGGTATCGTCCATTTCGACAGCAGCCAGCAAGGTTGGGTATGTTGGCAGCACGAACAGGGCGGAAACTGCCGCAAATGATGCCACTGCGGTAATCGGCGATACCCCCAATAACAATGCGGCGGGCATTAATGCCTTAGTGGTTGCCGCTTGTGAGTAGAGCAGGGTCGAGGCAAAAAACAACACGACTGCCAGCATCCACGGATAACTTTGCAGTAGATCACCGGCGATAGACTGGATTTCGCTAATGTGGCCTTTGACAAACGTGTCGCCGAGCCAGGCAACGCCCATCACACAGATACAGGCGCTCATGCCTGATTTGAAGGTACTGGCTGAAAGAATTTCGGCGGTGTCTATTTTACAGGTGATGGCGATCAACGTGGCGATCGTGAGCATAAAGACCACAATAGCTTCATTACGCGGCAGCACCGGATGTTGGATCAGACCAACGGTATCACTGATCGCCGTGGCGTACAGCATGACAGCCAGTATACCGGCCAGAAACAGAAACAATGCACGTTTGGCTCCCGGCTTTTCGACAAACACACTGGCGCCTTTTAGGGTGACTTCGCCTTTTTTCAGCCGTGCCTGATAAACCGGATCATCTTTCAGTTCTTTGCCGAGAAAGTTGGTAATCAATGCGGCAATAAAAATGGCGAGCATGGTGGATGGAATGGCAACTGACAGCAGACCGAGGTAACTGACTCCTTTGGGTTCAAGTATGCCGGCAAAGAAAACCACGGCAGCGGAAATCGGGGAGGCGGTGATGGCGATCTGTGAGGCGACAACGGCAATTGACAGCGGACGAGAAGGGCGGACGCCCTGCTCTTTAGCGACCTCAGCGATAACGGGTAATGTCGAAAAGGCTGTGTGCCCGGTACCTGCCAGCAGGCTCATACAATAGGTGACCAACGGCGCTAAAAAGGTGACGTAGCGCGGTTGCTTACGCAACAAGCGTTCAGCAAGGCTCACCAGATAATCCATTCCCCCGGCGACCTGCATCGCAGCAATCGCGGCGATAACGGCCATAATAATTTCAATCACATCGAAAGGGATGGCGCCAGGCTTCATCTGACACACCAGCGTCAGGATCAGTACCCCAAACCCTCCGGCAAAGCCAATCCCAATGCCGCCCAGTCTTGCTCCAAGATAAATTGCCAGTAAAACAATGACTATCTCGATCCCAGCCATAATATGCTCCTTAAAAACTTTGCTAATAAATTGTTATTAGTTTGTGTACGGTACAAATAAAAAAGGCACGTCGTTACGCGAACTGACATGCCTTGAAAATGGCTAACCATGCTGCCGTCTATGATTTATTTTCATCAGGATAACGTTTTGCTTTGTAGGTTGGATGCATCAGGTTTTGTATTGAAAAGATGTCATCCAGTTCGGCTTCGGTCAGCAAGCCGCGCTCCAGCACCACTTCACGGACGTTTTTCCCGGTTTCGGCGCAAATTTTCCCGACGATATCGCCATTATGGTGACCAATATACGGGTTGAGATAGGTCACGATGCCGATAGAATTGAACACATAGGCTTCACATACCGCTTTATTGGCGGTAATGCCCTTCACGCATTTTTCCAGCAGGTTGCGACAGGCATTGGTCAATATATGAACGGATTCAAACATCGCCTGGCCGATAACTGGTTCCATAACATTCAACTGCAATTGTCCGGCTTCCGCGGCCATGGTCACCGTGGTGTCGTTGCCGATAACTTTGAAGCAGACCTGATTGACCACCTCAGGCACCACCGGGTTGACTTTCGCTGGCATGATAGAAGAACCCGCTTGCAGTTCCGGCAGGTTGATTTCGTTCAGGCCGGCGCGAGGTCCGGAAGAGAGCAGGCGTAAGTCGTTACAGATCTTCGACAGTTTCACGGCCAGACGTTTTAGTGCGGAATGCACCATGACATAAGCGCCACAGTCTGAGGTGGCTTCGATCAAATCTTCGGCGGGAATACAGGGCAGGTTACTCACCTCTGCCAGTTTTTTCACCGCCAATTGTTGGTAGCCTTCCGGGGTGTTGAGGCGCGTACCGATAGCTGTTGCGCCCAGATTGACTTCCAGCAGGAGTTCAGCGGTGCGCAGAATACTTTTAATCTCTTCATTTAACAGCACGTTGAAGGCATTGAATTCCTGGCCAAGCGACATCGGTACGGCGTCTTGTAACTGAGTACGCCCCATTTTCAGAATTTGTTCAAATTCTACGGCCTTATGCTGGAAACCCTCGGCCAGTTGACCAATGGCATCCAGCAATTTCAGGATTGCGCTGTAAACGGCAATACGGAACCAGGTGGGGTAGGCATCATTGGTGGACTGGCATTTATTAACGTGATCGTTCGGATTCAGGTACTGATATTCGCCTTTCTGATGCCCCATCAGCTCAAGGCCAATGTTGGCCAGCACTTCGTTGGTATTCATGTTGACAGAGGTTCCTGCTCCCCCCTGGTAAACATCGACCGGGAACTGATCCATGCATTTGCCATTGTTCAGCACTTCGTCACATGCCTGAATGATGGTATTGGCAATCTGTCGCGGAATGGTCTGCAGCTCTTTATTGGCCATTGCGGCGGCTTTTTTTACCATCACCATGCCGCGAACAAACTCAGGAATATCACTGATGTGGTTATTGCTAATGTAAAAATTTTCTATCGCGCGTAACGTATGAACACCATAGTAAGCGTCTTCCGGGACTTCCCGCATGCCTAACAGGTCTTCTTCGATACGAATGTTTTTTTCCATGGGAACCTTCTTGTTAGAGCGACCAGTTTGCACATCACAAGTGATGTGATTATTTTGTCGGGTAAACTCTGTGACGAAATATTTAACCAGCATTAATTACCTGAGCAAGATGATATTCTGTCGCCAGAGAAAAGTCTGAACATAGATCACTTTACCTGCATTTGCTGACGAAAGGGTGTCAGTAATTTGTGATTTTAATCACAAAATGGTGGTGGGGTAAATTTCTTGCGCCGTGGTTGAAAAAACGCCGTTGTGTTCCCATCTCTTTCACTATGCTCAGGGTAATCATGATTTTTATCCCGGGGATGACAGACGTTGTTGTTTGCCCCATTTTCCCGCCGCCGCACATGAGGTGTAGTGGCCAGACCGAAAGGAGACTACGGTGCGCTGGTTACCGTTATTCATATTTTTTGTACTCGCCTGGATTGAAATCTCGCTGTTTATTCAGGTGGCGCATGTGCTGGGCGTTTTACTGACCATGCTATTGGTCATTTTTACCTCGGGCATTGGCATCTCGCTGGTGAAAAATCAGGGAGTGAAAAACGTTATTTTAATGCAGGAAAAGTTGGCGCATGGCGAAAGTCCGGCGGCTGAGATGGTTAAGAGCGTATCACTGATTTTGGCGGGGTTTTTACTGTTAATCCCGGGATTTTTTACCGATTTTCTTGGACTATTGCTGCTGTTACCCCCCGTCCAAAAGGGGTTAACCCTGAAATTGATGCCTTATTTACAGGTATGGCGGGGTAGCGGAACGGCGCCGGACAACGGTTATACCGTTGAAGGCGAATATGAACGTAAAGACACGAAACGTATAGGCCATGATGATCACCAGGACAAAGATCATTAATCATGTCGCCCGGTACGGTATGGTGCCGGGTTATAAACGAAATAAACATCCCGAGCGGGAGTGAGCAAATCATCATCAGGGCTTAAATCTTAAAAATTTTTTTTCATTGTGCCCTTGAAAGCCTTTTGTTCTGTCTCCATCTCTTCGTCACGAGGCCGGAAGCCAAAAAATCCCGGCGTTCATCCCAAAATGACTGATTGGACTTCTCAAAGGAGAGCTATCAAATGAAAATTCGTCCATTACACGATCGCGTTATCGTCAAGCGTAAAGAAGTTGAATCCAAATCGGCTGGCGGCATTGTTCTGACCGGTTCCGCAGCGGGCAAATCAACCCGTGCTGAAGTGTTGGCGGTGGGTCATGGTCGTATCCTGGAAAACGGAGATGTTAAACCGTTGGATGTGAAAGTGGGCGATGTAGTCATTTTCAACGAAGGCTACGGTGCAAAAACTGAGAAAATCGACAATGAAGAAGTGCTGATCATCTCTGAAAGCGACATTCTGGCCATTGTCGAAGCGTAATTTACGCGCTATTCACTGAACGAAACGAATTTAAGGGAAATTCCAAATGGCAGCTAAAGACGTAAAATTCGGTAATGATGCTCGTGTGAGAATGCTGCGCGGCGTCAATGTACTGGCAGATGCAGTAAAAGTTACCCTGGGCCCGAAAGGCCGTAATGTGGTTCTGGATAAATCTTTTGGTGCTCCGACCATCACGAAAGATGGCGTGTCCGTTGCACGTGAAATCGAACTGGAAGACAAGTTCGAAAACATGGGCGCACAGATGCTGAAAGAAGTGGCCTCTAAAGCGAATGACGCTGCAGGTGACGGTACCACTACTGCAACCGTATTGGCTCAGAACATTATCAGCGAAGGCCTGAAAGCTGTCGCTGCCGGCATGAACCCGATGGATCTGAAACGCGGTATTGACAAAGCAGTGATCGCAGCGGTTGAAGAATTGAAATTGCTGTCGGTGCCTTGCTCTGATTCTAAAGCCATTGCTCAGGTTGGTACGATTTCTGCAAACTCCGATGAAACTGTTGGCACCCTGATCGCTCAGGCGATGGAAAAAGTGGGTAAAGAAGGCGTCATCACTGTTGAAGAAGGCACTGGTCTGCAAGATGAGTTGGATGTGGTTGAAGGGATGCAGTTCGACCGTGGATATCTCTCTCCGTACTTCATCAATAAGCCGGAAACCGGCGCGATTGAATTAGATACCCCCTACATTTTGCTGGCGGATAAAAAAATCTCCAACATTCGTGAACTGCTGCCAATTCTGGAAGCTGTGGCGAAATCCAGCAAACCCCTGTTGATCATCGCAGAAGATGTGGAAGGTGAAGCACTGGCAACGCTGGTGGTAAACACTATGCGCGGTATCGTGAAAGTGGCGGCGGTGAAAGCACCGGGCTTTGGCGATCGTCGTAAAGCCATGCTGCAAGATATTGCTATTCTGACCGGTGGTACGGTGATCTCTGAAGAGATCGGTATGGAACTGGAAAAAACCGTACTGGAAGATCTGGGTCAGGCGAAACGTGTTGTCATCAATAAAGACACTACCACCATCATTGACGGTGTCGGTGAAGAAGCGACCATCCAGGGCCGTGTTACTCAGATTCGTCAGCAGATTGAAGAAGCGACCTCTGATTACGACAAAGAAAAACTGCAGGAACGTGTGGCGAAACTGGCCGGTGGCGTTGCTGTACTGAAAGTAGGCGCAGCAACAGAAGTTGCAATGAAAGAGAAGAAAGCCCGCGTTGAAGATGCGCTGCACGCAACACGTGCCGCAGTAGAAGAAGGCGTGGTTGCTGGTGGTGGCGTGGCGCTGGTGCGTGTAGCTGCTAAACTGGTTGATCTGAAAGGTGAAAACGAAGATCAGAACGTGGGGATTAAAGTTGCCCTGCGGGCGATGGAATCACCGCTGCGTCAGATTGTGTCTAATGCGGGCGAAGAGCCTTCTGTGGTTGCCAACAAAGTGAAAGCGGGCGAAGGTAACTACGGTTATAACGCACAAACCGAAGAATACGGCAACATGATCGATTTCGGGATTCTGGACCCAACCAAAGTTGCCCGTTCTGCACTGCAGTATGCGGCCTCTGTGGCTGGTCTGATGATTACCACCGAATGTATGGTGACTGATCTGCCGAAAGACGACAAAGCTGATTTAGGTGCTGCTGGTGGTATGGGCGGCATGGGCGGTATGGGCGGCATGGGCGGCATGATGTAAACCCGCCTGGCGTCTTGTTACGAAACCCCTTGCCAGAAATGGCAAGGGGTTTTTCTTTTGTTAGTAAAAATAGTATAAGTAATGGCAGGTTTTAGGCTGAACAGGTTGAGTGGCAAGGGATGTTTAAGAAAATGCGCGGTTTTCTGGTACGCTTCTGCCTGACTCTGATGATAATAAATGGGGAACAAAATGCGGATTAACGTCTTGCCGGGACTGGTGGTCTCGGTACTGTTACTGGCAGGTTGTAGTACCACGAAAGAACTGGATGCCGCAGGTCAGCGCGTCACTTTTACCGATCAGCAACCGGATAAAACATGCCAGCTGCTGGGGAATATCACCGGCTCACAGAGTAACTGGCTGAATGGTGCGGGTGGTGAAGGCAGTTCACTGCGCGGTGCGGCAAATGATTTGCGCAACCGTGCGGCACAGATGGGTGGAAACGTGATTTATGGCGCGACCAGCCCAACGCAGAATATCTGGTCAAGTTTTGCTCCGCTGGACAGTAAAATGACGGGCCAGGTTTATAAGTGCCCCTGAGTGGCGGTGAATACCCTGCTGTAGGGATTACTGGCGGCACTTAGCTGTTCCTGCCTGCCGGACACGGTGCCAGCGGTAGCAGGATGAAATAGCCTGCTTTCTGTGCAACCAGAACGAGCCTGTAAATAATTCTGTGTAACTGCCATCCGATTAGAGGTGGTCGCTCAGGCGATCACCGAACTCGATAATAAAA
>JAATFO010000079.1 GCA_015655145.1 Enterobacterales bacterium
TTACCGCGCCCAGTACCAGTTTAGTACGATTCATTATTTATACCCTCTAGATTGAGTTAATCTCCATGTAGCGTTACAAGTATTACACAAAGTTTTTTCTAATGAGAATAAATTTTTGCTGAGAACACACCTAAATTTGATCGTTCGCTCAAAGAAGCACCTGTTGCGGCGAATTTGCTAAAAAATGAAAAGAAAACAGGGGGATTTAATCGGACTAACCTTTGATTATTCTGAAATCGAATTACTGTTTCCGATTGGATTTTCACCAGCGAACTTTATACAAGTTGTAAAAAAAGCGCCATCAAGCGCGCTTTTTGTCTTCAGCCGTCCGTCTTTAATTACAACACATGAACCGAAGAGGTATTGGTGGTACCACTTGGCACCAGGGCGCCGGAAACCATCACCACCACATCACCTTTCTGAGCATAGCCGCTTTCCAGTGCGATTTTTTTACCAATGTGATAAAAATCATCCGTAGACGCGATCTTAGTCACAATTCGCGTTTCAATACCTTTGCTCAGAATCAGCTGACGCGCGGTCTCTTGATTGGTGGTCAACGCCAGAATGGTGGCATTTGGGAAGTATTTACGCACCGACTTGGCTGACTTGCCTCCTTCGGTTGCAACCACTATCAAGGGCGCTTCCAGTTTTTCGGCCGTTTCCACCGCACCACGGCATACCGCTTCGGTAATGCGTAGCTTACGATTATCATTAGCGGTGTCGATACGTGGCTTCATCACGCGATCAGTGCGCTCGCAGATGGTCGCCATGATGCGCACGGCCTCCAGCGGATATTTACCTTTCGCACTTTCACCAGAGAGCATGACTGCGTCGGTACCATCCAGAATGGCATTGGCCACATCACCCGCTTCGGCACGAGTAGGGCGCGGGTTTTTAATCATTGAATCCAGCATTTGGGTGGCTGTTATCACCACTTTGCGTGTTTTATTGCATTTTTTGATCATCATTTTCTGTGCGAAGATGACTTCTTCCACCGGAATTTCCACGCCGAGGTCACCACGCGCCACCATGATGCCGTCAGAAGCATCAAGGATTTCGTCAAAGTTATTCAGCCCTTCCTGGTTTTCGATTTTGGAGATGATCTGGATATGCTCGCCGCCGTGTTTTTTCAGATGTTCACGGATTTCCAACACATCGGAACGTTTACGAATAAACGAAGCGGCAACGAAATCAACCCCTTGTTCACAGCCAAAAATGAGATCACGTTTATCTTTTTCCGCCAGCGCCGGCAACTGAATGGAGACGCCCGGCAAGTTAATGCCTTTATTCTCTCCCAGCTCGCCGCTATTGAGTACTTTACAGATCACGCTATTCTCGGTGACTTCGGTGACTTCCATACCGATCAAACCATCATCAACCAGCACGGTATTGCCGATTTTCAGGTCAGTGGCAAAACCGGAATAAGTCACCGCCACACCATCACGATTGCCAATCACTGACTGATCAGTGGTAAACGTGAACGTCTGGCCCGCTTGCAATGAAACATCATTGCCATCAGCCAGTTTCATGGTGCGAATTTCCGGCCCTTTGGTATCCAGCAGAATAGCTGCCTGATAGCCGGTTTTGTTTATCACCGCCCGCAGATTAGTAATGCGTCGGCCGTGTTCTTCATAATCTCCATGTGAGAAATTCAAACGCATGACATTCATGCCCGCTTCAAGCAGGTTGGTCAACATCTCTTCTGATTCGGTTTTTGGTCCGATAGTACAAACGATTTTGGTCTTTTTCATGACGAGTTATCTATAAGTTGTGATGGATGAAAAGGGACTGATTCCGATGTCTTCAACATCGAAGGAGAAAGTTATGCTGAGTAAGTCAGTGCTATGACAGAATAAGGATAGGTGACAAAAATAAAGCGTGCTAAAGAAGTTGTGCGAAGGGTGACAGTCAGTCATAAGGCCTGACGGCGCAAATTGTGATCGTTCTGGCGTTGGGCTCGTCAATTGGCTGAAACCATTCAAGTGAAACGACCCGCGTATTATAGTCACTAAGTATCCGAAAACCAATAAAAAAAGCAGGCATAATGAGGGGGTTAAATCAATAAAAATAAGGAAAGACATAAAACCACGCAGGTGACATAAGGCTCGTTTTGACGGGAAATGATCGTTAAACCCTGTTATTGCATTGATGTGTTACACCTTAGCTCTGGGAGACCTCACGTGGTGTTATTGTTCCTTTTGGCGGCGGCGGGCCCGGGTTCGATACCCGCCGCAGTCAGAGACAATACCTTGAGTAGCGTTATCGCAAATGCGGGATTTCCCGACGAAACCCTAAGCCGATAATGCGCCCGGTTAAGCGTGGAAACCACGGCTGGTGGAGTAGCCATGTCACCCATGCCGGGCGGCGGCGGGGGGTGGCGCGGGATTGATCTTTTCCTTTGCTGGTCATCATAATTTGCAGGCGTTGCGTAGCGCGGGTCGGGAATTCGCGTCGGCGTTGTACCTGATTTAGCGTATGTAAACTGACTGAACCTTGCGCCAGCGGGGTTGCCAGAATATTGGCGGCGGCTACGGCATCCTGAATCGCCAGATTAACGCCAACACCGCCAATGGGTGACATCGCGTGCGCGGCGTCACCAATACACAGTACTCCCGCTGCGGCCCACCGATCCAGACGATCAATACGAATATCCAGCAGTTTAACATGATCCCAGTCCGGCACGGCGGCGGCGAATCGTTCGATATTCACGGGTGATACCGCCGCGACCTGTTGTAGCAATGCCTGCAGGCCATGTTGTTTAAGAGCGGGCAGGGTACCTTTAGTGATACTGTAACCACACTGCCAGTAGTCACCCCGATCCAGCATGATAATATTGTTTCTCGGGCCGCCGTGTCCACTGGCCCAGTTGTTGTCGCCACTGGCTTTAGGCAGTTTCATCCATAACACATCGCGTGGCATGCCAAAACTGTGGCTGGTGAGGTCAGCCGCCTGACGAACCACCGAACGGCGGCCGTCGGTGCCGACCACCAGCCGGGTATGGATGAACAAACTCTCACCCGCGGCATCCAATGCTTCAACGCCTGTTACACAGCCATTTTCCTGTCGTAATCCCACGGCTTGAGTGGAACGCAATAGCTGGAATCCTGGCAATGCCAGGCTCTGTTCGGCCAGAAAATTGAGGAAATCCCACTGCGGCATCAACGCCATAAATTGACAGCGGCAGTGTAAACGACTGAAATCAGCCAGTATGATTTTCTGACCATTAGACTCGCCAACCAACGTTTCTACTCGTTGATGCGGCAAGCGCAGCAACGACTCCAGCAGCCCTAAATGATCCATAATTTCTAATGTTGAAGGGTGAATGGTATCACCACGAAAATCACGCAAAAAATCAGCGTGTTTTTCCAGCACCACCACCGGAATACCGGCTCGGGCCAACAGGTAGCCAAGCATCAGCCCGGCAGGGCCTCCGCCGACAATACAACAGGGTGTTTCCAGAATCTTTTCAGTCATGGGTCGCTGTCATCAATGTGGAGGAAATCCTATGATAGAACCCTGTCGGCAAGTTGCAAATAATTATCATTACGGATATTTCATTTTCAACATCGAGATAGTCGCGGATCGTCGGTAGTATGCGTGATAACACATTGACGATATGTTATGTTATAACATAACCTATGATGAGATTGGAGATATACTCCGATTTTTTCCTTGTTACCATGCTGACCTGACGCGTAATCAACAACAGGTACACGGCATACTGCAGGCGGAATTAATTTCGTATTAACCGCGCCATCGACACCTTTTACTCATGCATCGGCGTGATACTTGCGCTGAGGATTTTCTATGCTGAAACAATTATTGCATCTGGAAACAAGTGCTATTTCCCTGTTGCTGCTGGGGAGTATGGCGTTAGGTTCCACCTTGGGTCACTACTTTCCGGTGGGAGGACAATGGCTGGGCGGTGCGGTGGACAACACCTTGCTGACACTTGTCACCTTGTTATTTTTCGGCGTGCGCGTAGAGGCAATCGCCCGAGCACTGGGCGATTGTCGTTTTCTCGGCGTGGCATTGCTGGCAAATTTTATTCTGGTCCCCTTGCTCGGCTATGTGATCGCTACGTTTTTTCTGGCGTCGCATCCGCTGTTCATGGTGGGGTTGATGATCTATTTCATGTCGCCCTGTACCGACTGGTTTCTTGGCTTCACTCGCCTGTCGCGCGGGAATGTGGCACTGGGGGCCGCGTTGATACCGATCAACATGGCACTGCAACTGTTGCTGTATCCCGTCTATTTACACCTCTTTACCCGTAATCTGGCACAGGTTGAGGTTGGGATCATTGCCAGCACATTGTTGCAATGGTTTATGTTACCGCTGGTATTGGCGCTGGCGGCGTATTATCTGTTGCGCCGCCTGCGTGGTATAGACTATGTCGCGCGATGGCAGCAACGGGCGGATCGCGCCACGCCTGGCGTGATAGCTTTACTGGTGACAGAGATTTTTGCCAGCAACATTAGCGTAATTGCTGCACATATCACGGTTTTCGTCTGGTTGCTATTGGCGGTATTTGTCTTCTTTGTCTCAACGTTCTGGGTGGGTGAATGGCTGAGCCGTCTGTGCCGTTTCCACTATCCGGAACATGCATTACTGACGATGACCATCGCCGCCCGCAATGCGCCGCTCATGCTGGCGGTCACAATGGTGGTATTGCCTGGACAACCACTGATTTACGCCGCGTTAGTGATTGGTATGCTGGTAGAGTTTCCGCATTTGACGCTATTACGACATATCCTGATGAGCACGCGGTACCGCTTCTCATCTGAGAGTAATTCACCGCGTGTCAGTTAAAGCGAATTAACTCACTAAATTACTGTTTATAAAAAACGTTTTCTATGAGGCAATTAAGTATGGTGTTGCTAATCTGTTGAGGTAAGCGCTTTCCCTCCGCGAGCTCGGTTACCAAAAAAGAGTCTCTCATGTCGTGGCTTACAGCTACCACAAGCAGGCAGATAGAATTGACGGCTGACTTTTCATGTAATAATGTAAGTTACATGAAAAGAGACAGCAAACTATCGGGTATTCTCCATGTGTTATTGCACATGGCGGAATACAACCATCCGGTCACTTCAGAACAACTGGCGAATATGATGCAAACCCATCCGGTTGTGATACGACGAATTATGGCGGGACTGCGTGAGCAAGGTTATGTGCATTCTGAAAAGGGGCATGGTGGTGGCTGGCAACTTGCCTGCGACTTTCACACTCTCACATTGCGCGATATCTGGCATGCTGTAGGAGAACCAACGCTGATCGCGATAGGCAACCGAACAGAATCACCTGGTTGTCGGGTAGAGCAGGCGGTCAACGCTGCGCTTAACGGTGCAACAGAAGAGGCGGAAGCGATACTCATTTCCCGGTTTGGCGAAATTAATCTTGCACAACTCTCGCAAGGTTTTCACCTCGCTATGCCTGTTAGCGGTGATCTGCAACGAACGGAAGAATGATGGCTTATAACACCAATGATATCTTTAACAATGAACTCTCACTGCAATATGATGCATGCAATGGTCGATTGGGTGAAATTATCGATAATATGCATATGCTGATTTCACTTCTGCTTAACAATCTTCCTGAACAAGCAAAAATTCTCTGCGTGGGTGTTGGAACGGGTACCGAGATCATTAGACTTGCGCGGTTTCATCCACAATGGCATTTCACCGGTATCGATCCTTCCCCAGATATGCTGGCGGTATGCAGTGAAAAACTCACGGCTGCCGGGTTAACTGATCGCTGCCAACTCAATCTGGGTTATCTGAGTAACTTACCCGTAACAGCAGACTACGATGCTGTGCTTTGCTTGTTGGTGACTCATTTTATTCAGCATCCACAGCGAGACGGGATATACACTCAAATGTATCGTCAACTTAAAACGGGTGGGAGAGTGATAACCGCTGAGATTGCGGGGGACATACATAGTCCGCTATTTAATGAACATCTGGAAGTCTGGCGGGTTATGCATGAAACAGTCAGTCAGAAACCACAAGAAGCAACAGCAATAATGGCTATGCTCACACAACGGCTATTGCTGCTACCACCGGAACAGACGGAAACGCTGATCGAACAAGCCGGATTTTCTCCAGCACAGCGTTTTTTCCAGTCATTATTGATTCATGGGTGGACTGCACGCAAAGTAGCATAAACCTGGATGCGATTAAAAAGGGCATTTATTAACGGTCGCTTTCCTGTAGGCTTTCTTCGGGGTTTGAGGTGAGCAGACCCGTTCGGGTAACCAGCGGGTCTACTCACCTCAAACCCCTCTTCCAGGTAGAAAGTGATTAAACAGCCTGTTTCATCGTTAATGATATGTTTCATGGCCAATGATATGTCGAAAGTAACAAACCAGCCAAAGCGTGCCTGGGCGCTGAGTTCCTGTATATAGGGGTTTTGGTTGAGTAGACCTACCCAGTCGCCCAGATAGGCCCCTCCTCAGAACCGGACGTACGGAACTATCGCATCCGGCTCCCGACAGATCAGTGTCCCCACACATTTTCAGCAAGACTGGAACATTGATCGGGTTTTCCATAACGACGGATAGCCCAGCATTTTCAGAA
>JAATFO010000141.1 GCA_015655145.1 Enterobacterales bacterium
ATCCCGATGCATCCAGTCTTTTTGAAAAAGAACTCTAAGGGAAAGTGGTTGCGGGGGCCGGATTTGAACCGACGACCTTCGGGTTATGAGCCCGACGAGCTACCAGGCTGCTCCACCCCGCGTCCGAAAACGTGGCAATATACGCCAAACATGCATAAAATGCAAGCTATACTGTGATTTGGTACCGAGGACGGGACTTGAACCCGTAAGCCCAATCGGGCACTACCACCTCAAGGTAGCGTGTCTACCAATTCCACCACCTCGGCACAATAAGACAGCAATTTTTTTATTGATTGCGTCGAACATACTAACGATTCACTGCTTTATTGCGGGATATCGCTGCCCGATGTCGCCGGTTTTGCAGGTGCCGTCTTTTCGGACTGCACTGGCTGTGTCAGGTTTTCCCATTCACTGCCTTTGGTCGTTTTATTGCTGTTCAGGTTACCCAGAACCAGACTGATAATGAAGAACAATGTTGCCAACACTGCCGTCATACGGGTCATAAAATTACCTGAACCGGTAGAACCAAACAGCGTCGCTGAAGCACCCGCCCCGAAGGAGGCTCCCATATCAGCGCCTTTACCTTGCTGCAGCATAATCAGGCCTACAAGCACGATTGCCACCAGAAGGAAAACTACCAAAAGAGCTTCATACATAATCAACCTGTTTCCTTGCGCGCTAACCGCACATCAATAGCGTCGAACCCGTTAGGTGGGTATTTTTCGTCAGCACCCACCTGAAGCGGGTGTGAATACTATCTAAAGCATCATATACACGCAAGCGCAATTTTCCGCACCCATGCTGATTGCAGAAAAAAGCGCCAAATCAGCCAGAAAGACAACATAAATAAACGCAGGTCGTCATTGCACGATCAATCCCGCTTCGCAACAAAAAGGACTGACTTATCCTGTTTCCTCACGCCATACGGGGTGAAACAGCAGTGCCCGTGCAGAAAGCACGCATTGATATCGTCACAGGACACATGGTGTCTTCATATTTCGGCTTTCAGTCATACAAGGTATTGCCTGACCCTGAATAATTAGCGGCGTTCATACGGCTTTTACCGCGCTGGCGATCCGATTAGCCAGTTCACTCACTTGTTCTTCATTTTCGCCTTCCACCATCACGCGAATTAAGGGTTCAGTCCCCGATTTCCGTAACAGGACTCGTCCACGACCATGCAATTCTTTTTCTGCCTCAGCCGTCACCGCTTTTACCGTGACATTTTCCAGCGGGTTGGTTTCCCCGCTGAAATGCACATTCACCAATATCTGTGGCAAAAGTTTCATACCACTACACAGATCATGCAGACTCATATGATTGCGCATCATGGCAGTGAGTACCTGCAAACCCGCAACAATGCCATCACCCGTGGTGGTTTTATCCAGCAAAATAACATGGCCCGAGTTTTCCGCGCCAAGACGCCACCCTTTTTCCTGCATCTTTTCCAGCACGTAACGGTCACCAACTTTTGCCCGGGCAAACGGAATACCAAGCTGTTTTAATGCCAGTTCAAGCCCGATGTTACTCATCAAGGTGCCGACAACGCCACCGCGTAATTGTCCCTGGCGCAGACCTTCACGGGCTATGATATACAGGATTTGATCGCCATCGACTTTATTGCCCTGATGATCAACCATCATAATGCGATCACCATCACCATCAAAAGCAAGGCCAATGTCAGCGTTCTCTTGCAGTACCCGCGCCTGTAACATACGAATGTCGGTGGCACCGCACTCTTTATTAATGTTCATACCATCCGGCTGACAACCGATAGCGATCACAGTTGCGCCAAGTTCACGCAGCACATTGGGTGCAATGTGGTATGTGGCGCCATTGGCGCAATCTACCACCACTTTCAGGCCATTCAGGCTTAATTCGGTGGGAAACGTGCCCTTACAGAACTCGATATAGCGCCCTGCGGCATCTACAATACGGCTGGCGCGCCCGAGTTCAGCGGACTCAACACACGTGATCGGTTTTTCCATTTCCTGTTCGATGGCTTCTTCAACCTCATCGGGCAGTTTGGTGCCTTCAATGGAAAAGAATTTAATGCCATTATCATCAAAGGGATTATGTGAGGCAGAAATGACAATTCCCGCTTCAGCACGGAAAGTCCGGGTCAAATAGGCGACTGCGGGGGTCGGCATCGGGCCGGTAAAGGCCGCCGATAAACCTGCCGCAGCCAGCCCGGCTTCCAGCGCCGATTCCAGCATATAACCGGAAATACGCGTATCTTTACCAATAATAATCTTTTTCGAGCCATGACGCGCCAACACCTGACCTGCAGCCCAGCCCAGCTTAAGGACAAAATCAGGTGTAATGGGGGACTCCCCCACCTTCCCACGGATGCCATCGGTACCAAAATACTTACGATTACTCATAGTGTTTTTATTCCTTGACTGATTTCGTCGCTTCGACGACTCGCATCGCCTCTACGGTCTCTTTTACGTCATGTGCGCGAATAATGTGCGCCCCCTGCATCGCCGCAATCACCGCACAGGCCAAACTTCCGCTGAGTCGTTGCGAAGGTCCCACATTTAATAATTGTCCAATCATTGATTTACGGGACATCCCCACCAGCAATGGCAGGCCGAAGTGATGAAAATTGGCCAAATGTGCCAGAAGTTGATAATTGTGGCTGAGATTCTTACCGAAACCAAAGCCCGGGTCGAGCAACAACTGCGATTTTTTGATCCCGGCACTTTCACAACGTGCAATTTGCTGCATAAAAAAGTCGGCCACGTCCTGCAACAGGTTTTGATAATGCGGCGCCTGCTGCATGGTTCGCGGGTCACCCTGCATGTGCATCAGACAAACCGGCAAGCCGGTTTCTGCTGCAACATCCAACGCGCCAGGTAGCTGCAATGAGCGAATGTCATTGATAATGTGAGCACCTGCTCTCGCAGCGGCCCTGATCACTTCAGGTTTCGACGTATCGACAGATATCCAGACTTCAAAACGCTGCGCAATCGCTTCAACGATTGGAATAACCCGTTCCAGCTCCTGATCAACGCAAACATCCTCTGCACCAGGACGCGTAGATTCCCCGCCAATATCAATAATACTTGCGCCGGCATTCACCATTTCATTTGCATGTGTTACCGCTGCAATCAGAGAAGTATGTTTGCCGCCATCGGAGAAAGAGTCAGGCGTCATGTTGAGAATGCCCATAACATGGGGATGAGACAAATCCAGTATGGACTCTCTGGCATACAACTTCATCTTAACGCTCTCCTTCTGGATCGTGGGGGAATAGTAGATATGAAAAACCCCGGACCAGCCGGGGTTTGATAAACAACCAGACACAACGCCTGCCGTTACTTATTCAATTGCTCGGATATCGTGCTTCCGGAACTGGGCGTATGCGGCTCATCAACCGGGCGAGGCGCGCTAGGCGTCCCACTGTTATCAGAATTATTGGTGTTGCCCGGATCTTCCCAACCCGCAGGCGGACGCACTTCCCGCCGCGCCATTAGATCATCGATTTGCGGTGCATCAATGGTTTCATACTTCATCAATGCATCTTTCATGGCATGAAGAATATCCATATTTTCATTCAAAACATGGCGAGCACGTTGGTAATTGGTCTCAATCAGGGATTTGACTTCCTGGTCGATGATACGTGCCGTTTCATCTGACATATGCTTCGCTTTTGCTACAGAACGACCAAGGAAAACCTCACCTTCTTCTTCTGCATACAGTAACGGGCCTAGTTTTTCAGAGAATCCCCACTGCGTCACCATGTTCCGCGCCAGATTAGTCGCCACTTTGATGTCGTTAGATGCACCAGTAGAGACATGCTCAGGACCATAGATAAGTTCTTCCGCCAGACGGCCGCCATATAATGTCGAAATCTGGCTTTCCAGTTTCAGACGACTGGCGCTGATCGCGTCCCCTTCGGGCAAGAAAAAAGTCACCCCTAACGCCCGTCCACGTGGAATAATCGTCACTTTGTGCACCGGATCATGTTCCGGAACAATGCGACCGATAATGGCATGACCGGCTTCATGATACGCGGTGGACTCTTTCTGTGCTTCAGTCATCACCATAGAGCGGCGTTCCGCACCCATCATGATCTTGTCTTTCGCTTTTTCAAACTCCACCATGGAAACGACGCGGCGATTACCACGGGCAGCAAACAACGCCGCCTCATTGACCAGGTTAGCCAAATCCGCCCCGGAGAAGCCTGGCGTACCACGTGCGATGATCGCGGTATCAACATCGGTACCCAGCGGCACGCGGCGCATATGCACCTTCAGAATCTGCTCACGACCACGCACATCCGGTAATCCCACGACAACCTGGCGGTCAAAACGGCCAGGACGCAGCAACGCAGGGTCAAGGACGTCGGGACGGTTCGTCGCGGCAATCACGATAATACCTTCATTCCCTTCAAAACCATCCATTTCAACCAGCATCTGATTCAGGGTTTGCTCACGCTCGTCATGACCGCCGCCTAACCCTGCGCCGCGCTGGCGACCAACCGCATCAATTTCATCAATGAAAATAATGCACGGCGCCGCTTTTTTGGCTTGTTCAAACATGTCACGCACGCGTGAGGCGCCGACACCAACGAACATTTCCACAAAGTCGGAACCAGAAATAGTGAAGAAAGGCACTTTCGCTTCGCCAGCAATCGCTTTCGCCAGCAACGTTTTCCCGGTACCCGGTGGCCCCACCATCAGCACACCTTTCGGTATTTTACCGCCAAGTTTCTGGAAGCGGCCCGGTTCACGCAGGTATTCAACCAGTTCGCTCACTTCTTCTTTCGCTTCATCGCAACCGGCAACATCTGCAAAGGTCGTTTTAATTTGATCTTCCGTCAGCATGCGGGCTTTACTCTTACCGAAGGACATCGCGCCCTTGCCGCCGCCGCCTTGCATTTGACGCATGAAGAAGATCCAAACACCAATCAACAACAGCATCGGGAACCAGGAGATAAAGATCGATGCCAGCAGGCTCGGTTCTTCCGGTGGTTCACCGACAACTTTGACATTTTTGGTCAACAGGTTATCGAGTAACTTGGGATCGTTGACAGGAATGTAGGTCGTATATCGATTACTGTCTTTTTTGGTAACGTTGATTTCACGCCCGTTAATACGTGCTTCGCGGACCTGATCCTGGTTCACTTCCGACAGGAAGGTTGAATAATCAACCTTACGGCCATTCGACTCGCTGGGCCCAAAGCTCTGGAATACCGACATCAGCACAACTGCGATGACCAACCAGAGGATTAGGTTTTTCGCCATGTCACTCAAGAGATTAACCTCTTACTTACAACTGTGTTAACAGACAGCGTAGGGTACTATAATTTGCGCCCTGTCGCTACAATGTACACTTCACGTGAACGTGCACGTGAAGCGTCCGGCTTACGAATTTTCACTTTCGTAAACAGGGAGCGAATTTCCCGGAGGTATTCATCAAAGCCATCTCCCTGAAACACTTTCACCACGAAACTACCGCCTGGTGCCAATACATCACGACACATATCCAGCGCCAGTTCAACCAAATACATCGACCGGGGAATATCTACGGCAGGTGTACCACTCATGCTGGGAGCCATATCTGACATCACCACGTGAATTTTTTCATCGCCCACCCGATCCATCAGTGCTTTCAGGACAGATTTCTCACGAAAATCGCCCTGAAGAAAGTCTACACCGACGATAGAATCCATCGGTAAAATGTCACAGGCGATGATACGTCCCGTTGCGCCAATCTGAGTAACAACATATTGTGACCAGCCACCCGGAGCCGCGCCAAGATCAACGACATTCATTCCCGGTTTAAAAAGCTTGTCATTCTGTTGTATTTCATCCAGCTTAAACCAGGCACGCGAACGCAACCCTTTTTTCTGTGCTTGTTGCACATATTTATCGCTAAAGTGTTCCTGAAGCCAGCGGCCGGAACTGGCTGAACGCTTTTTACCCGTCATACTTTTCCAACTATCCTTCCATTGTAGCGATAAATAACCGCGCAAATCGGCGTACCAATTTGGTGATATACCAGAGATGGCGGTAGAATGACCCGTTTTCAATCCCAATGTAAGTAAAAAATACGATGAACCTGAGTACAAAACAAAAACAGTACCTGAAAGGCCTCGCCCATCCATTAAAGCCCGTTGTCATGCTGGGCAACAATGGTTTGACCGAAGGCGTGCTGGCCGAGATCGAACAAGCACTTGAGCACCATGAGCTCATTAAAGTAAAAATAGCCACGGAAGACCGTGAGGTAAAAAGCCTTGTCGTTGATGCCATCGTGCGGGAAACACGGGCAAGTAACGTGCAGGTGATCGGCAAAACACTGGTGCTGTACCGCCCGGCAAAGGAACGCAAAATCGTCTTACCGCGTTAACACCAGTATGCGAGAAGTGTCTTTAATCGTCCACTGAAGCACAGCAAGGAAAAAGGTCGCAATGCGACCTTTTTCCTTTCTTTACACTATGCCGATACTTTTTTCGGCGTCAAAGGTACTCAATCTTCAGAATTTCATATTCTACATCGCCACCCGGCGTTTTAATCACCACAACGTCATCGACTTCCTTGCCGATCAGCCCCCGAGCCATCGGCGAATTCACCGAAATCAGATTTTGCTTAAAATTTGCTTCATCGTCGCCGACAATGCGGTAAGTGGCTTCTTCATCAGTATCAATATTCAATACAGAGACGGTTGTGCCAAAAATCACGCGCCCATTAGCATTCATTTTAGTGACGTCAATCACCTGAGCATTAGAGAGTTTTGCTTCTATCTCCTGAATCCGACCCTCGCAAAACCCCTGTTCTTCTCGCGCCGCGTGATATTCAGCGTTCTCTTTCAGATCGCCATGTTCACGCGCTTCCGCAATTGAGGCAATAATTCTGGGGCGTTTAATGGTTTTTAGCTCTTCCAGCTCTTCGCGCAGTTTTTCCGCGCCCCTTAACGTCATCGGAATCTGGTTCATCTCAATACCTCGTAATCTATCCTGCCCAAATCATGTCATCCTGACAGGTTGACGCAGAAAAAAGCGTTCTGCCGCGCTGACAACGGATTTTGCAAACAAAAAGAACCTCACCCGGAGCATGCTCCAGGTCGGGGTTTCATTTTTTCATTTTGATACGTATTTTAACTCAGAGTTCCCTATGGGTCACCGTTTACTTTCCACCGGGATGCGCCGTAGTATGACGCCTTCACTTGTCAGTTACCGCGAGATTATGCAATTTTCACGACTTATTACCAGACTCACCTGTGCGTTTATACTGCAGGCAAAGGCGACTCCCGTCGAAGAATATACCCAATATTTGCCGGACGGCGCAAACCTTGCTCTTGTTGTACAAAAGATAGGCGCTACAACGCCGCTAATTGACTATCACAGTAAGCAGATGGCGCTACCGGCCAGTACCATGAAAGTTGTTACTGCTCTGGCCGCGCTGTTGGAGCTGGGGCCCGACTTCCGCTTTCAAACCACGCTGGAGAGCCGGGGAACACTTGCAGATGATACCTTACGTGGCGATCTTATCGCACGATTTAGCGGTGATCCAACGCTATCACGTCAGGATCTACGTAATATGATTGCCACCCTGAAAAAACAGGGCGTGAAGCATATTCAGGGCAATCTGGTGATTGATACGTCGGTTTTTGCCAGCCATGATAAAGCGCCAGGCTGGCCATGGAACGACCTGACACAATGTTTCAGCGCCCCACCAGGCGCAGCCATTGTCGATAAAAATTGCTTTTCCGTCTCGCTCTACAGTGCCAAAAAAGCGGATGATAATGCCTTTATTCGTGTTGCATCTTACTACCCGGTGAATATGTTTAGTCAGGTGCGCACACTGGCGCCAGGCTCACCAGATGCGCCCTATTGTGAACTGGATGTGGTACCCGGCGAGCTAAATCGCTATACGCTGACCGGTTGCATGACACAACGGGCGGAACCGCTGCCGTTGGCTTTTGCCGTACAAGATAGTGCGGCGTACAGCGGGGCGATTTTGAAAAATGAACTGCTACAGGCAGGAATTGATTATTCCGGCCATCTGGTGCGACAAACCCGGGTCAGCCCCGCAGGCACAATACTGGCGCAAACCCAGTCAGCACCGCTGCGTGACCTGTTAAAAGTTATGCTGAAAAAGTCGGATAATATGATTGCCGATACGGTATTTCGCACTATTGGCCACCATTATTTTAATGTGCCGGGCACGTGGCGTGCCGGCTCGGATGCCGTACGACGTATTTTGCGCCAGAAAGCCAATATTGATTTTGGCAACAGCATTCAGATGGATGGTTCAGGATTATCGCGTCATGACCTGATTTCGCCCGAGACCATGATGAAAGTACTGCAATACATTGCACAAAATGATCAACAGCTCAACTTTATCGCCATGCTGCCGCTGGCGGGCGTCGATGGCACTTTACGTTATCGTGGCGGTCTGCACGAAGCAGGTGTGGATGGCAAAGTGTCAGCAAAAACGGGTTCACTGCAAGGCGTCTACAATCTGGCTGGCTTTATCAGTACAGCGAGTGGGCAGCGTGTGGCATTTGTCCAGTATCTATCGGGCTATGCGGTTCCACCGGAAGATCAACGTACCCGGCGAATTCCACTGGTGCGTTTTGAAAGCCGTCTTTATAAAGATATCTATCAGAGTAACTAACTGACTATTAAAGATAAAATAAATTACTCCTCCTGCATGTTACGCCTGGAACCCAGGACACAGAAAACGGCGCCAGGCTCATCAGGTAATAAATATCCTCCGGCATAGCCGGAGGTTTTTCATATGCCCCTGTAAGGCTCTCTTGCCTGCTGCGCCCTAACAGGCCATTACTATCTGACATTTGCATCCCAATTCGTTACTTACGGCCCCTAAACGGGCTTCCTGGATAGGGGATTGAGCGTTGTTCCCCTAACTTGTCCGTTTCCAACTGATGCTTTATGTATTCCTGGATACGGGCTGTATTTTTACCC
>JAATFO010000075.1 GCA_015655145.1 Enterobacterales bacterium
CAGCTTGATTGGCCCTTCAGGATCAGGAAAGTCGACATTCCTGCGCTGTATTAATCATTTGACTAAAATTTCCTCGGGCTATCTTACCGTAGACGATGAATTTATTGGCTATCGTCGGGAAGGAAAATATCTTTATGAATTGAGTGAGGCGGAAATTTCTAATAAACGCGCTGAAATAGGGATGGTGTTCCAACGTTTTAATTTATTTCAACACAAAAATGTACTGGAAAATATTATCGAAGCCCCGGTGCAGGTCAAAAAACAATCTGTTCGTAAAGCATCTGATTATGCAAAAGAATTACTGAACAAAGTGGGCCTTTCCCATAAAGCACTGGCCTACCCCTCACAACTTTCCGGGGGACAGCAACAGCGGGTGGCGATTGCCCGCGCACTAGCCATGCGCCCTAAGCTGATGCTGTTCGATGAACCCACGTCAGCGCTGGACCCCGAACTGGTTGGTGAAGTATTGGAAGTGATGAAATCACTGGCCTCCGAGGGCATGACCATGATTGTGGTCACGCATGAAATGAATTTCGCCAAAGAGGTTTGTGACCGGGTGGCGTTTATGGATCAGGGGACCATCATCGAATGTGCCCCTCCCCTTCAGCTATTTGATCATCCGGCCAGCGAACGCGCCAGAGAGTTTTTATCACATGTCCGTTAAGTGGCAACAATTTTGATTGTTGTTTTTATCGATAACAGGAGTGAATTATGACGTTAGATGAAGCTATTCATCATTTTGAAAGTGAACGCCAGAGGATTTGGTTGACCTGCCCCGATGACGTGGCAGCGCTGGGACGGGGTGAAATTCCGCGCAGGACCGGTGCCCGCGGACAATATCTCAGCACCATTATTTTCGCCGAGGGCGAAACCCGCACATTAGCGGATGAAATGCTGTGGGGGATTATCCGGGTGACAGAAGATACCCAGGCTGATCTGAAAACGCTGCAAGCCATGATTAAGCAAATCATTGGCTATAAGGCCGATTTTTTTGACTTCGTCAGTCTACCTGAAGCGGCTGAGGTCACCAAAATTTACGTGGAAACGGCTCTGAACTGTACCAGCATTGATGAACTTCGACACCTGACCTATGCCATGCTCAGCTATGCCAACCGGTTACATATGTGGGTCGATTTTATTCTTCCATGGGGACTGGGCGATGGCTTCCGCCGTAAAAAAACAGCCTGATAAAATTCACCCAGCCAGGAAAACAAGGAATTAACATAATGAAACTGAAAATGGCCGTAGCCGGCGTAGATGTTTGTACAATCGAAGTATGGGAAGACAAAGTGCCTAAATTGGCCAAAGAACTGCGCGAAAAATTACCCATGGTGACCATGCTGCAACACGGTAAATTGATTGGTGATATGGTGTTCTTCACCTTGCCGATCGTCGCACCATGGGAAAACCGCTACCTGACTCAGGAAGTAGGTAAAGAACGGCGCGAAAAATTCGGCAGTAGCGCCGGTTCGGTCTGTTTTTATAGCCCACGGCAACAATTCTGTGTGGTATATGGCGATGATACCGCGGATGAGCCGCTACCCATTTCATACATTGGCGAAGTTATTGAAGGAAAACTTGAACTTAAGGTGGCTGGCATAGAAACCTGGTTCGATCAGGGCCGTACTGTAGAATTGCGGGTAATCGAATAGTACAAAACCGTGATATTGCCTGACAGGGACATCGCGTGAGGCACATTCAGATGCCGTCGTTACTGTAATTTCTCACCCCTGATTACCTAATCAGCTCACCCGTGTCAGGCTTTGGCGTGGCAGGCTCAGGGGTCAGCACATCCTGCAACAAAAAACGGCCCTACCGACGTAGGGCTAACCCGGCGGCAGCGCTTTATCGCCATTCAGAGATACGAGAGCACCGCCATTCACGTTTTATCTGGCCTTGATTAAATCAGTTGCAGAATATCAATACCGTCCGTGCTCTCCCTCTCAAGATTCTTTCTCCTCCAGAGCTAATACCCGACTCAGCGATAATGTGACCAACACGATATCATTAAATAACAGTGGTATAGGTATTACATGTTATGTTATAACATAACAAATAAAGAAAATTCACTGTAACACTCAGAGAAAACTTTCCATTTCTGGCAACCTCAACGCCACTGGCGTTCATATTTCATACAATAATCAACTAGCTAAAATGACAAAAATTACTGTTTTTAGTACTGTTTCTTTGATTGTCAGCACCTTCTTCCCGGGTTATTTGTTCGCCGCCGTAATACCGTCTTGCAAAGATCCAACGCCAAATTGTGAAGAAAATATAACGGTGACCACCTCTCAGGCAACTGGCTATCTCACTACCCCCAGTGATACACCTTATGACGCTTCCGCACTCGGCTTGCAAAGCAAAGAGATACCCCGCAGCATTGAAACCATTAACCACGATGTTATCCGCCATCGTGGCGATCGTTCGCTGGCCGATGTTGTTAGCCAGGCCACAGGCTTCTCGGGCGTCGCTACGCCCACATTATCCAACAGCTTTTCTGTGCGCGGTTTTATGCCGGTGTCATGGCTGTATAACGGGGTGGAAATGCCAGGCAGTACCTTACAACTTGGCGATCCCAGCCATTATGACAGTGTGGAAATCTTACGTGGACCGGGTTCACTGCTCAATGGACTTAGCGCCGTGGGTGGCAGCGTTAATCTGGTTTCCCGCAAGGCGAGCTTCGCGCGCCAGCCGGTAGAGCTGGACTACAGTCTGGCCAGTTATCGCAGCCAGCATCTGCATGTGGGTTCCGGGGGGACATTGCTGGATAACATCGCCGCTTACCGCTTTGATGCCAGTGGCAATGATACGGGCAGTAATGTCGACGATGAGCGTAATAAACAACAACGGGTTAGCGGCTCATTACTCTTGCGCGTGGCGGATAACGCCCTGCTAACGCTGGATGTCGACCGTATGCTCAACAATAGCCAAAACGCGTATTTTGGCACCCCGCTGGTGAACGGGCATATCGACAGTCGTTTGCGCGACATTAATTACAACAACCTGAGCGACAGCAGAATCAAAAGTAACGCGACTTCACTTCAGGCCAGTCTGGCGTGGTTTTTAACGCCCGATGTGGAAATTCGCAACACGCTTTATTCTTACAATGGATTCCGCGAATGGCGTAACGTGGAGCGTTACCGTTATATCTCAGGCAATACGGCCAGTGTTATCCGGGATTCATGGGGCGACTTATCCCATGATGACCACCTGCTCGGCAACCGGACTTCACTGATACTGGATCATCCGTTGGGCGAGCTGGATAACCGCGTGGTAGTCGGTGCGGATATCAGCCGTCATCGTTTTGTCTATGAATCCAATAGTTTCCCCGGTTCAGAAAGCGTGGCGCCTTTTGCGCCGCCATCAGAATCCTTCAGCCAGGGAAGCAACATTCTGCGCACACCAGTACGCAACGTAACGCAAAATCAGGTCAACCTGTTTGCCGAGGATCAACTTAGCCTGACCGAAAACCTGAAACTGGTGGGTGGATTACGTTATAACCACCTTGATATGGACTGGACCTTCCACAATACGGACGGCGACACCCACAAAGCGCGAACCTATGTTTTCAGTGTATGGAGCCTCGGTACAGTTTATGATCTCACTGATAATCTCTCGCTTTATGGCAGTTACTCCACCGGACGGGAACCGGGCAGCGATCTTTTTTTCATCAGTTCAGATCAAACCCAGTTGCAACTGACCAATGCACGGCAATGGGAAGTGGGCGCCAAAAGCCATTTTTGGCATCAGAAAGGTGATCTAACCCTGGCGCTGTATGATTTGCGTAAAGACAATCTGTTTGTACCGGACGCGCAGAACCCGGAAACGCTTAATGCCGTCGGCAGGCAAACCTCGCGTGGCATCGAACTGACCATGGCTCTGCGCCCGACAACACGCTGGGAACTGGCGGGAAATATTGCCTATACCCATGCCCGCTACGATAAATTTTCGACCGGCAACCCACCGGTTTCACTGGATGGCAATCACCCGGCCTATATCCCTGACTGGACAGCCAACCTCAGCGTGCGTTATATGCCAACGGAACAACTTGGCTTCACCACCCTGTGGCACTATGTCGGCGCCAGTTATAATGACGATGCCAATAAACATCGCATGCCATCCTATGCCACGTTTGACCTATCCAGCGATTACCAACTGACACGCGCGATAAATGTGGGTCTGCGCGTGCGCAATCTCACCGACAAGCTGTATGCCTATCAACGCACCTATGCCGATCAGGTACTGATTGCCCCACCGCGCACTTATGAAGCCTTCCTGCAAGTGAAGTTTTAAATGATAACCCGGCACGTTCGCTTCATGATTATGCTGGCACTGACCGCGACTGGCGCTTGCCAGGCACAGGCAATCACCCTGTTAAACTGTGGTGCGTCTTACCATTACGCCGCACCGCCAAAACGGACTCTCGTTTATACCAATCCGGCAACAGAAAATATGCTGGCGCTGGGACTTGAATCGGCCATTTATGGCGTAGTGGGCTACCAGCCTGCGGATGATACCGCGCCCTCACCTTATACGCAGAACGCGAACCTGCGGGTGTTATCCGTCACGGCGCCGCTGTCCGCAGAGGTAGTGCTGCAGGCGCAACCCGACATGGTCTACTCCAACAGCTTTTACTGGTTTTACAGTAGTGAGACGGCATCACGACAACAACTGACGCACTGGGGGATAGGCACCTATCTGTCGGACGATGAATGCCCCGGTCAATACCACCATCGCAACAATAACATCAGCTTTGGGAGTATTTTTAATGAGTTACGCAATATTGGCCGCTTGTACGCGATAGCGCCGCGCGCCGAAGCACTCATTACCCGGATACAACAACAACGCCATCTGCTGGCGCAGCAAGGGCAAGCGCTGCGCGGCCAACGGATGTTGTGGTGGTATTCCGGCACCAAAACGCCTTATGTCGCTGGGTGCTGCGGCGCTCCCGATATGTTAACGCGTGAGGTGGGAGGACAAAACATTTTTGCCGATAACGCTGAACGCTGGCCGACCGTTTCCTGGGAAGTGATCGCCGTACGCGATCCTGACGTACTGGTTCTGGGGGATTTACCCCGCGGAGGTCCCGGCGACAGCGCCAGGGAAAAAATTCACTTTCTTGAACATTACCCGGCCACGGCCGCCATGCGCGCAGTCCGCCACCAACGCTATATCATTCTGCCAGGCGCTGACCTCGACCCTTCCGCCCGTTCGGTTTTTGCCTTACAGCGGCTGGTTAACGCCTTCCTGTTACTGACTAAGAAAACGGAGCCATAAATGGAGTCTCTCACTTATACTCACCTGCTCGATACCTGGGAGCAACAACAAAGCGCCTATATCGCCGATCGGGAAGGCCGATTTACTGCCCTGTTGGATGTACTGGAACTGACCGCCGGGAGCGATTTTCACGTGCTGGACCTCGGCTGTGGCCCAGGATCGCTCAGCGTGCGTATCCTGAAGCGTTTCCCGTCAGCCCGGGTGACGGCCATTGACCTTGACCCAATGCTATTAACTGTCGCCCGTGAAGCGCTGGCGCCATTTGCTGATCGTCTGCGCTTTATTCAGGCCGATCTCACACAACCCGCATGGTGCGAACAATTAGCCGGTGAATCACTGCACGCCGTGGTATCCAGCACCGCCCTGCACTGGTTATTACCGGAAGAACAAGTCGTACTGTATAAGAATGTGGCCAGCGTACTGGATAAACACGGCGTGTTTCTTAACGCCGATCACCAGCGCTATGATGATCGTTATCCCAAACGCAAACATTATGCACAACAGCATGATAGTCAGACTCAGGCGACAACCTGGCAACGAGGCGTTGCCAACTGGGACCAGTGGTTTGCGCAGGCGCTGACCTTACCGGAAATCGCGGCACAACAAACCGCGCGTGATGCATTGTTTTCTGGCCATCCGAATCCACCGGCAACCGCACTGGATTTTCAACTCGCCATTCTTAATCAGGCCGGGTTTACCGAAGCCGGGACGGTGTGGCAATTCCTTGACGATTACGTGATTGCCGCCTGGAAATAAACCATGGCGATAATGCGGCAAAATAATGCGCCGGTACGGCTGATGATGCGCATATTCCTTAGCCTGATATTACTGACGGCGGTGCTACTTGCCGCCGTCTCTGTCGGCCCGGCGCCTGTCACCATCAGCGAAATTAGCCGAATGCTGCTCGCCGGTCCGACATGGACCGGCAACGAGGTTAATTATCGCATTATCTGGGATCTTCGCCTGCCGCGGGTGTTGCTGGCGGCGACTTCCGGTGCAGGCCTGGCGCTAGTCGGATGTGTTTTGCAATCCCTTACGCGCAATCCCCTTGCTGATCCGTGGTTACTGGGGATCTCTTCCGGTGCCAGCGTCGGCGCGGTAGTGGTAACCGTACTCGGCCTGAGCGCAGGGATGATATCATTACCGCTGGGCGCCTTTTGCGGCGCCCTTTGTGCTTTTCTGCTGGTGCTCTTGCTGGCCGGGCGTTCGCTGGCCGGAGAATCCGCCTTCTTTATTCTCGCGGGTGTTGGCGTGACTCAGTTATTTTCCGCATTAACCTCACTGATTACGCTATGGTGGGCCGACGCGAATACCACCCGCGGAGTCATGTTCTGGCTATTGGGCTCATTCAGCGACGCTCGCTGGTCAGCGGTCGCCCTTTGCTCACTGGTCTTACTGGCCGTACTGATCCTCTGTTGGTGTAGAGCAGAACCGCTGGATATCCAGGCATTCGGCAGTGATAGCGCCATCGCATTAGGTGTCACACTGGTCCCTCTGCGATTGCAACTCTATGTGGCAACAATGGCCTTAACCGCGGTGATTGTCGCCTTCAGCGGGGCGGTAGGCTTTATTGGCCTGATAGTCCCACATGTAACACGCCTGATGACGGGCTATCGCCATCGTCAGTTATTACCTCTGTGCGCCTTGATCGGCGCCCTGTTTTCCGTGGTGGCTGATACGCTGGCGCGAACATTATTTGCGCCACGTGAATTGCCTGTCGGCGTGCTGACATCATTGCTGGGCGTACCCGTTTTCATCACTATTTTGTATCGTAAAATGCACCGCTGACCATGTTGCCACTGCGGTGTTTTTTACCACGTGGTCAGAGTGCGGCGAGCGGGAAAGTGGTAAACCATGGGAGCGGCGCTTAACACACCGTAACCTGCGTCACTGACAGGGCTGTCTGGCGCAGGTTTGCACATTGCAGGTGGTGAGCGAAATGAGGAGAATATTTACTATTTGGGGCTTCCTTGCGGAAGCCCCTTTTTCTTTTTTTATCGTTCGCGCTGTTGTAGGGTCAGCGGCTATGAATCAGTGATCAACTCAACCGCAACCATACTGGCAGAAAATATAAGTAAAAAATATGTTTAATACTGAAAAACAGCTAAGCAAAATGTCACTCTGTGATCCATCCCGCATAAATACGCAATGTACGCAGTGTAACCCATTGATTTATAATCTTGACCGCCACCGTCCTGCCGAGCAACCAGGCTGGCGCAGCACGCGGTAAACGCCGGCGATAACCAGCGCCAACAGCAACCATGGCAACAATTTGATAACAAAGACAAACAAGCCGCCGGCAAACATAACCAGGGTAGCAACCAGTAACGCAACCATCACTCCCACCAGTGACACACCGGTGAACAACAACACCAAAAAAAATCCCACTACAAACAAAATGTCCATCTTCAGGCTCCGGCAACAAATAGAAAAGAGGTCGCCGCTGACCGCACAGCGACGGCAAGAAACATGACGCCTATTGTCTGACTATTACAAAAATCGTGCCAGCCAGCAAAAATAGTTAACCTACTGAATAATAAAATAAAAATAAAACCGCTTTATTGTTTACCTGGTGAAAATAACGAAAAAATGGTGTTAATATCACCACAACAATCTGTCTGGTGTGGCACATTACCTCCCTGAGTCAGCCCTGCGTCACGACAAATGACTTCGCATATAGTTAATATTTTCTTATCATTATTCGTACTCAGTCTCATGGCAAATGACATCAAACAACAACCTGGCAACTAAAAATAAGCCACAGGGCACCCGCCATGCTGACATCACGGCCACTCACCAACCTGTCTGACCATAAGGATAATAGCCATAATGAACAACTTCTTAGACAGCATCCCCTTACCCGAGGAATTAACTTCCCTGCTCTCCTGGATTGTCCCGGCGCTGCTGTTGTTCTTGTTGGGCTTCATCTACTGGCGCACGCAATCAGGTTATTTAATATTGGGCTTTCTGTGGGATAAATTATTACGCGGTAAAAAGAGCAGCGACCAGGCAATACAACAATTTGATCAGGAACAGTACGAAATTAATCGTTTCATCTATCATTACCGCATCCGGATTTCGACTTTTCCTCAGATTAATACCGTCATTAACTGGGTTAATCACCATCAGATTTCAGTGACCGAATTGCGAAAGGCCAGTAGCAGATTTGATGTCGACACGCTCTCTTTTCATCGTGATTCAAGAATAAAGATAGCAATGAAATTTCTGTGCATGCTGTGTTGTTATTTCATCATCCTTTTTTCCCTGCGGCTGATTGCGACAGATGTCGCCTGGTATAATTTTACTGAAACCGGGCACAGCTTTATTTTAACCAATGACTTCGCCGCCGAATCAAGGCTCTTTAATCTTGTCGATTCAACCAATAAATACACCTGGTACCTGGACAAACCGCTTTGCCAGCGGTTTAGCCAATTTGAGGACAACGCAAACTTCGAAAAACTGAAACAAAAATCAGCGTTAACGGACAGCGAGATTAAAACGCTATGCAGTTCACTGGGTAACACCAGTGCGCGGGTTCAACAAACCATCCGCACACAAAAGTGGATGGGCTCAGTGCTGCTTATCGTCAGTACGTTCTTTTTACTCTATATTTTATTCGATATGATCAGTTCCGGGCGCGCCCGACGATTAAGCAAAAAATGCCAGCAACGGAGTGAGAACCACGCTGATATGGCACCTTAATCATCGGTGCCAACAAGGTGAAAGAGGGCAGACAGCACGGGTTACACGACGGCAGGGCAACTATCCGTCACCCGAGATAGCGCTTGTTCGACGGTCGCCAGATCCGCCCCCGGCTTGTGCGCATTCTCACTCAGATAACGGCGCCACTGCCGGGCACCGGGGATCCCCTGGAACAACCCCAGCATGTGCCGCGTTATATGGCCAAGAAATGTTCCGCCAGCCAGTTCGCGTTCAATATAAGGATACATGGCGCGAACCACGGCGACCGGGTCACGATCCGCCTGCTGGCCGCCAAACAATTCCCTGTCGACGCGCGCTAAAATTGCCGGATTCTGATAAGCCTCACGTCCCATCATCACACCGTCAAGATACTGCAGATGGATGCTGGCTTCCGCCAGTGACTTCACCCCGCCATTCAGGCTGATTATCAGTTGCGGGAAATCCCGTTTGAGTTGGTATACGCGTGCATAGTCCAACGGCGGGATCTCACGGTTTTCTTTCGGACTCAACCCTGATAGCCAGGCTTTACGGGCATGAATAATAAACTGTTCACAGCTGCCTCGCAGTGAAACATTACCAATAAAATCGCACAGGAAGGCATAACTGTCCGAATCATCGATACCAATGCGGGTTTTCACCGTCACCGGCACAGAAACCACATCACGCATCGCCTTGACACAATCCGCCACCAGTGTCGCTTCCGCCATCAGACAGGCGCCAAAGCGCCCATTCTGCACACGATCAGACGGGCAACCGACATTCAAATTAATCTCGTCATACCCGCGTTGAACCGCCAGTTTGGCGCATTGCGCCAATGCCGCCGGATCGCTGCCGCCTAACTGCAATACCAGCGGGTGCTCTTCCTCACTGTAGGCGAGATAATCCCCCCGACCATGAATAATGGCGCCAGTGGTGACCATTTCGCTATACAACAAGGTGCTGCGCGTTAGCTGGCGATGAAAGTATCGACAGTGACGATCAGTCCAGTCCAGCATCGGCGCAATAGAAAAACGGTGAGCCGGAAAAATCACTGAATTTTCTGTGATAACAGAAGGTTGTAACGATGTTTGTGCTACTGAATTCGGATGCATTTCGGTACTTTTGGCGTAGAATTGATGTTTCAGACACCCTTCTCTCCCACCAGTATCGGGATAAAAGGAAACGGCGATAGCTTATTATACGCTAAATCATTCAGGTTGCGGAAAAGCAGCGATGCAGTCCCTGATGCAATATCGGCATAACAACCCGGTTGCAGGCAGCAGAGGCTTGGCGTTTCTTTTCATCCATAATGCGCCGGTCTCTCGTACTTGAGGGAACATATCAAAAACAGGCAGATACACAATTTAAATTACAGGCTCCGTAATTTACCTGTCTCCTTTATCGGAGTGAAGATATCAAAAACAGGCAATGACACAATTTTAATTACCTGCTCATTTTATCACCCGTCTACGGTTCCTTTTCATCAGAGCGCTACGTCAAAATAACGTTTATGCCAAGTTTTTTTAATCCATTCACTTCCGATTCCGGCGCAACGGAATCGGTGATTACCGTATTGATTTTCGATATGGGTAAAACTGAATTAAACCCCCTCTTGCCGAATTTGGATGAGTCGGTCACGACGATAACATGTTGGGCCACTGATGCCATAATGGCACTTATGGTGTATCCTTCATTAAACGTGGTTAACCCGTTTTCGCAGTCAAAACCATCCGCACCGACAAACATCAAATCAGCAGAGACTTCACGTATTGTATATTCCGCAATACTACCGTGAAGCGAGACTGTTTTATGCCTGAGCGTCCCGCCACAGACGATCAGTGTAATATCTCTATTCTCTGAAAGAATCAGTGCGGCCGGAAGATTATTGGTAATCACGGTAATATTTTTCATTTTAAGCAGTTCTTCCGCCAGTGATTTGGTCGTACTACCGCTATCAAGAATAATCGTATCGCCTTCCCTGACCAGTTTGGCGCCCTCAATAGCAATCCTTCTTTTCGGATCAGCCGCCAATTTATAACGCTCATTCAGACTGAGTTCATTGTTATCAAATGAGTGCGCCGTGGGTGGTACGACGCATTTTGCCGCCCCGCCATGGAAACGGGTAAGCAACCCACGCTTTTCCAGTAAACGAAGATCAGCCCTTATCGTGACCTCTGTTACACCCAGTTTGCTGGCCGCATCACCCACCAGAACACTTCCGCCCATGTTCACCATTTCTACTATTTTATTTCGTCTTTCATAAGTGTTCATAAAGGCTCCTGCAAAAAATAAACATACTAAATCGAAAGATTTAGAAAAAAAAGACAAATGAATAAATAGTGTGAAGTTATGCGTTAATCCAATACGTTTATTCCCCTGGAACGCCCACACCGGCGCTCTGATAACGGCAGTCCATTTTCCCTTATGCGCAGGTCGTGCTGGTGGCATCATCGCCAATAGCCCTCTGTTTACAACGACAGAAATCCCATCTCCGACGACCATAAACAATGCCGGCAGCATAGCCCAGATGATAAAATGGCATGAGTCAATATAATTGCATGTTTTTTAACAATTAAATAATATTTAATAGCCAAAACAGAATAGTTCCTTCCGGATCAGCTTTCCATCAACAGTAAAAAATCGCTTAAAATGAAAGAAAAAGAAAGATATGAAAATATTTATGATCTTTATCACATAACAAAAAGAAAGGATTTGTATAATCAGCGAAAAATTACGATTGTGATAGCACGCTGATTATGGCGGTTATGGTGAAACGGATGATGTTGTAACGGGTTTGTTTCTGAAATCTGTTCGGGTTCATCATCCCCTGAGTCATTCTGCCGCTGTCGCATCACCATGCTGGCAGCGCGGAGCGACGGGTACTGTGTTAAATAAAACGCGGAATAACATTAACAATATTTATGTTAAATCTGGAGTACTCCATCAGTATCTGTCGAAACAAGCGAAACGTGTCTTCACCGGCGTATTAGAAGCATTGTTAATTATCAAAAAAATTAAGGATGGCCTGCGCGACTCTATTTCTGGTTATAAGCCAGAATTCTCTGCCGTCCAGCGAGGTTAAAATGCATAATTATCATCTTTTTGTATCATCAGGTCTGAAATTTAATGGGTCAACTGAAGCATTGCATCATATTGGTGCCAAAATGGTGTCTGAAGGTGTAGTTAAAGACTCCTGGCCGGCAGCATTATTAGCTCGTGAATCCAGTTTTCCCACCGGAATAGCGCTGGATGGACATGCTGTCGCGATCCCGCACTGTGAAGCGGTTCACGCCATTAAACCGGCAATCTACGTGATCCGTCCCGCCGAGCCGGTTCTTTTTGCACAGGCTGATGATGACGGTCATATTCCCGCCGAATTAATTATTGCCTTGATAGTTACCCATCCCCAGGAGCAACTTCAGTTGCTTAAGGCATTATTCAGACAACTTCAACAAGCTGATTTTATTGAAGCTTTATTGGAGATCCCCGAGAAACAAATCGTTGATTTTTTCAAAAGTCGGATTTTATCACCTGCAATTTGACACTAATTTCGGTACCCACTAAAAAGGAAAAATGATGAAACGTAAAATTATTGTCGCGTGTGGGGGGGCCGTGGCAACCTCCACTATGGCGGCGGAAGAAATTAAAGAGTTATGTGAAGAAAATGGCATCACGGTTGATTTGGTTCAATGCCGTGTCAATGAAATTGAAACCTATATGGATGACGCAGATTTGATTTGTACCACTGCCCGGGTTGATCGTAAGTTCGGTGATATTCCTGTTGTGCATGGTATGCCGTTTATTTCTGGCGTTGGCATTGATGCATTAAGGCAAAAAATTCTGACTATTCTTCGGGGGTGAGCATGTTTACTGAAATCGTGCGTTATATCCTCGATTTGGGTCCAACAGTGATGTTGCCCATCGTGATCATCATTTTCTCAATCTGTCTGGGAATGAAAATCGGCGATGCACTGAAGTCAGGCCTGCATATCGGTATTGGTTTTGTTGGTATCGGCCTTGTTATTGGCCTGATGCTTGATTCAATCGGTCCTGCGGCTAAAGCGATGGCCGAACATTTCCAGATCGGCCTGGAAGTGGTCGATGTTGGCTGGCCAGGTTCAGCCCCCATGACATGGGCATCACAAATTGCAATTATCGCCATTCCGGTTGCTATTGCGGTAAACATTGTCATGTTGGTCACTAAAATGACCCGGGTAGTCAATGTTGATATCTGGAATATTTGGCACATGACGTTTACCGGTGCCTTAATTCATTTGGCTACAGGATCATACTGGTTGGGTATTCTGGGTGTGATTATTCACGCCGCCTTCGTCTACAAACTGGGAGACTGGTTTGCCAGGGATACCAGAGACTTTTTCGGCCTTGACGGCATTGCCATCCCGCATGGCACCTCAGCGTATATGGGACCGATTGCCGTTCTGGTTGATTTCATCATTGAGAAAATACCCGGACTTCGCCGTATTCATTTTAGTGCTGATGATGTTCAGAAACGGTTTGGCGCATTTGGTGAACCAGTAACTGTTGGTTTCATTATGGGGATTATTATCGGATTTCTCGCCTCATATGATGTGAAAGGCACCCTTCAGTTAGCAGTAAAAACCGCGGCGGTGATGTTACTGATGCCCCGGGTTATTAAACCGATCATGGATGGATTAACCCCTATTGCCAAACAAGCCAGAAAAAGGCTTCAGGCCAAATTTGGTGGTCAGGATTTCCTGATAGGTTTAGACCCTGCATTATTGCTTGGACATACCTCGGTAGTCTCAGCGAGCCTGATATTCATTCCGTTGTCGATATTGATCGCCGTTATTTTGCCGGGCAATAAGGTTCTTCCTTTTGGCGACCTGGCAACGATCGGCTTTTTTGTCGCGATGGCGGTTGCGATACACCAGGGAAATCTTTTCAGAACGTTGATTTCTGGCAGCATTATCCTCGCCATGACCTTGTGGATCGCCACACAAACCATCGATCTGCACACACAACTTGCTGCAAATGCCGGCGCGCTGAAAGTCGGGGGAGGCATGGTCGCCTCAATGGACCAGGGAGGATCACCGATAACGTATTTATTAATTCAGTTACTCACCTGGCAAAACGCGGTCGCATTTTTCGTGATTGGTTTCATCTATGTTCTGGGGATATTCCTGACATGGCGTAGAGCCCGTGCACCTGAGGCCTTTTCAGAAACAAACTTGCCAGAAAACTCATCAAAGTCATAACAAATATCAGGGGGGAGCCCTCCCCCCATCGCGTTAAGGAGAATGAACATGAAATCTGTCGTAGTCCATGCGGGAGGCCGCGTTTTGGTTGAAGATAAACCACTGCCTCACATTAAGTCCGCTGATGACGTTTTGGTAAAAGTATATTGTTCGGGTCTCTGCGGTTCCGATATTCCTCGAATATTCCACGAAGGCGCACATTTTTATCCCATCACGCTGGGCCATGAATTTAGTGGCATTGTGACCCAAACCGGGAGCGGTGTTACTGATTTGAAAGCAGGCGACCTGGTTTCCTGCGTGCCACTGCAACCCTGTTTTAATTGCCCCGAATGTAATCGCCAATTGTGGTCTCAATGCAAAAATTACCATTTTATTGGCTCTCGCAGCCATGGCGGCAACAGTGAATACATTACCGTGCCACGAAACAATCTTTTTCGGCTGCCTGAGGGAACAACCCCGACAGAAGGCGCCTTTTTTGAACCAATGACGGTCAGCCTGCATACCATGGTGCTTGCTGGCGGCTGTAAAGATAAAGACGTTATTATTATTGGTGCTGGCACCATTGGTTTATTGGCAATGCAATGTGCTGCAGCGTTAGGGGCAAAATCAGTCACTGCTATTGATATTAATCCGACACGTCTTGAGCTTTCTCGTACTCTCGGTGCAAAATATACTTATAACAGTGCAGAAATGAGTGCTGATGACATTAGCAGGGAACTGGATGAACGTCGATTTGACCAGTTAATCCTTGAAACAGCAGGAAGTCCACAAACAGTGGAACTGGCAATAAAGATTGCAGGCCCACAGGCGCAAATTGGATTAATTGGCACACTTCATAACGATTTATCATTAAATGCTCAAACATTTGGCTTAATTTTACGCAAGGAATTGAAAATATTAGGCAGTTGGATGAATTATTCCGGGCAATGGCCAGGCGTTGAATGGGATACCGCTACGCGGTTGTTCACCGCAGGGAAAATCAATCTCTCCGCCCTGATAGCGGTACAGGGAGAACCGCAGGTCTATGCCAATGCAGTCACGGCTCTTGACGGTAAACCAATGAACGGAAAAATCATGCTTGATTTCTCTGATAATGAAACGCACTAATAATAACCAGGCTGCTAATTTAATGTTTATTATTTCTCGTTTTTATCAGGCATGAAGGTAATCGATAATCAGCGTAAATGTCATAAAACTTGCAGTATCATCACAGTCCGGATTTAAGAGTCTGGCCCACCGGGCACACGTTGGTTTGGAGACGAGCACACAGGAACCGGAGCATATACATCGTACGTGAGGATTTCACGCACTGCCGGGAGCCAAAATGGCAAATAAGTGGGGCAGGCTCTAAGATTGCCATGCTATAGGCGGCACGCAGTGAGATAAATAACTGGTGGTGCCTCCAATCAGTAGAACATGTATTTTTCGATAAATGCTCCGATGACTTTTTCATGAAGCTCAACAAAGCGTGAGAAGCAGATGGTTTTGCGGGCCAGTCTTTTGATTCGGGCCCTCAGTGTCAGATTGTTACGCTCAATACGCTGAGTAAAAATCTTGCCGGTCAGATGGTTATCCTTCGGGACTTCTCTGGCATAACTGCCCCAGTTGTCGCTGGTTATCATGCCGATGTTAAAAAGGGCGAGCAACGCAAGCAGTTCACGGCAGGTTTCATCGGTACGTGCCAAAAGTGTAGGCCAGAACGCCTCCGGTTTTCGTATTGTATGCGTACCAGAGCCAGTGTTGCCGGGCCTTGCTACCAACAAAGCTCCATTGTTCATCCAGTTCGCAGATAAGGGCAACATCGGCATGGGCGACTGGCGAAGATGTCACCTGTTTTGGTGCGCGTTTTTTAAGGCCCGGAGACGGTGTTGATACCTACTTTCAGTGTCCTTGCGGTATCACGGACGCCCGCCCCGTTGAAGGACATCTCAACGATCTGCTCCTTAACACCGGGTTTTCGGGCTTCATAGGTATAGGACAACTGGAAAACGCGGGCACATGACCGACAACGAAAGCGTTCGTGTTGGGAAGAGCTACGACCATGGCGATAAACTTCGTCTGAATGGCAGCGAGGACAATGAACAGTAACGGTAGCTAAAGAAAAACCTCAAATACCGGAATATTACCAGAAAGTTCTATCGATTGAAGGCATTACCTAATAACTTATGGGTTAAATGCATTGTATCCCCTCCGCTTGCCGCCTTCTTGTCGTAAAAAAATTATTATTTATAAAAAAAATAGGCCTTTAACATATTATTAAAGGCCATTGAATTGATGTATATAATTAAGAATGTCAGACTTTATCAAACCAGGAGGAAGCAGTATCTTTTAAAACTTCATTAAGCTCATTAATATTCTTCTTGCCTTGTGTCTGTAACCATTCTTTGGCGGCCTGTTCGCCACTGGTAATGAACGGTTCAACTGCATTAGCCCAGGTTGCGCGTCCACATAATACACCGTTAAATGTTGAACCCGCCGCTTTTGCAAACCGCAGTGTTTCCTGGAAAAGCTCAGCACTGACACCGGCGCTTAAGAAAATGAAAGGTAATGACGTTGATTCGGATTGTTCTTTAAAGTATTGTGCTGCCTCGGCTTTGGTATGCACAAATTCATTGTTTGCCGCGAAGCCTTCAACAAACTTCATATTGACCGGAACTTCAACTTTTAATACATCAACCCCATAGCGTGGTTTCGAAAACTCTTTCATCATTGAGTTAACTTTATGCGGTTTCGTCTTCGCATATTCTTTAGTGCCTGAATCTGAATTCTCGGCATCATATGAAACCAACTCAAGATAAAAAGGGATGTCTTCCGCAGTACACTCAGAACCTAATCGTTCAATAAAAGCATGCTTTTGATCATTAATATTCTGGTCTTCATCAATATCATAATATAATAAAAATTTGACAGCATCAGCACCCGCTTCTTTTAAACGCTTTGCAGACCAAATATTTAATAAATCAGGAAGACGGCCCTTTTTACTGGCATCATAACCTGTTTTTTCATATGCCAGCAGTAACCCGGCATTGCTGTTTCTTGCGCCAGCAGCGGGTAGTCCGTACTCAGGGTCAAGGAGGATCGCGGAAGAATAGGAGGTAAGTTCTTTTGAGACTAACGTTTTAAAATCAATAATATCGTTATCTTCCGCACCCTGAGGTTTAAATGCGGTGATCATTTTTTTTAATGCTCCTCGCTGGTCTATCGCTAAGGCCGCAATAACCCCTGATTGATTTGACAATCTTAGCATAGCTTGTTTTTTTTGTTCAGTTAGTCTGGTCATGTTTACGATACCTCTTAGCTTAAAAAACCATTAAATAATAACTCGTCATACAGCGTAGTAAGGATATACTTTCACCTGATTAAAAAAATGTTCATAATCAGTCATATTGATACAGCCCGTTTGAGCTTCCATCGCATTCAGCATACCAAATGCCATCGCTCTCTTTAAAGTATTTTCATGTGTATCCATCGTGCTGATACCAATGGCCAGACCGGCAATCGTGGCATCACCAGAGCCCACCGGGTTAACCACCTTAATTTCAGGGATAGCAACCGTATAATAGCAGTCATCAATTTTTGCAAAGGCGCCATCTTTACCTAATGAAACGATAACCCATGGAATATCATTTAAGAATTTATGTTTTTCGATAATATCAACAAAACTTTTTATCGAGTTACTGTCTAATTCACTGCCGGTAAGTTGTTCTATTTCTTCTTTATTCGGCTTGATTAAATATGGAATTTCAGCACCCGTTATGGTTACTTTAAGACAATCGCCAGAACAATCCAGCAAGACTTTTTTATTTTTTTTATTCGCCAGATTAATTAATTTTTGATAATAATCGTTGTTGATGCCTGATGGCAGACTGCCAGATAAGGTGATGGTCTTCGCGCGGTCAAGCAGGTTTGAGAAATGTTGAATAAAATGCGTCTGATCGGCTGAAGAAATTGTTGGCCCTGATTCAAGAATTTCAGTTTGGTAGCCTTCATGTAAGATGGCAATACAGTTTCTCGATTCCTGCGGTATCGTGTAAAACTGGTGTTTTATATCCATGCTATCCAGTTGGTTGATAATAAAATTCCCTAAATTTCCGCCCAACAGTCCAGTGGCTATCACCTCTTCGTTTGCCAGTTTTATCACTTTTGTTACATTAAGCCCCTTTCCTCCCGCTACTTTTCTGACATTAGCAACCCGATTAACTGAATCTATCTTTAGTATTTCTAATGGATAAGAAATATCAACTGAGGGATTCATTGTGACCGTAAGTATCATTTTTCTCACCTGTATTACGTGATTTCTCCTGCTTATACTATACTAGCGAAACAATAAAAAACAACCAGAAAGCCTATTGACCATTTTCAAATCCTTTCGTTTCGTTATTTTCATTTCCTTTTTTTGACTTCATGCACATATTTCAAGTAAAGACAGATGATGTCATAACAAAAAATGAAACCTACGCGATGAGTCAGATAACCCTGAGTGGGTATGTCAGCCCCAACGCTGGTTGGCTCTGCCACGCGCTATTGGTAATAATCGTTGGGCGATGATGGACTTTTCCCCTCGACTGGCCATCGACGGTAAGGGATGCTGGCTCACGCTCCGGTAAGCGTACCCGCCTGGCATCCCTTTAATATCGAAGATGAACCTTATCGCGGCTTTATGCTCAATAACCCGATTAACTAAATAACCGCGCCAGCCAGCTACGCTTTGGCTTTTCTTCCGCTGGCGATAACGACTCTGCTACGGAATGATTGGGTTGTGCGGCAATCTCACCCAACCCCGCAGCAAAAGCCGCGCCAATCGAGGCAAGCGCAGCGCTGGCATCTGGTCCACTCGCCGTAAACCGCAGGCGGTGTCCTTGCTTAGCCCCGAGAGAAACCACACGCATCAAATTCTTCGCGTCCACGGCGCCGGTATCGCCATTCAGATTTTCAACCTGAATCGCGGATTGCCACTGTTTAACGGTTTTTACCAACACTGCGCTGGGACGAGCATGCAATCCATGCGGATTGTTCACAATAAATGTCGCTTCATTGTCCGCGTTCGCCGGTCGGGAAACCACTTCCGGATCGGGTGTCGCTTCACCATGCAAAATAGTAAGAATGTCTTGCGCACAGGTGGCGCTTGCTAATGCCGCCGGAACACTGTCATTAGACAGGGCATGGGTTAACTGCCGCAAAATGCTGAGATGCTCATTGCCCTGTGCAGCAATTCCCATCACCAGATAAGCGGTATTGCCGTCACCCCAGTCAACCCCCTGGGGAAAGACCCCCACTTTTACCCCGGTTTTTTTTACTTCGCTGCGCGTCTCCGGCGTCCCGTGAGGAATCGCAATGCCGTTACCCAGATAAGTGCTGATTTGCGCTTCGCGCGACATCATGCCCTGAAGATACCCGGCACCGGTAAAGCCTGTTTTTTCCAGCTCACCGGCAACCAGTGCTATTGCTTCATTTTTTCCCGTAATCTGGTGATTAAAAATAATATCTGTGACGGACAACTCCATGATTAACTCCCTTATTATGCGGCAGGACCGCTTACTACACTGTCAAGATGGCGTTTTTGCCATAAGCGCCAGCTTCCGAGCATAATGGCACCACAAATTGACCCGGCAAGTATGCTCAATACCCATGCCAACGGCTTGCTTACCAGCGGGAGGATCAGGAATCCTCCATGAGGAGCCGGTACCTGGATATGCAGGCTATAACTCAGTACCGCCGATATTGAAGAGGCGATCATCATCATCGGGATAACCCGCAGCGGATCTTTTGCCGCAAAAGGAATGGCCCCTTCGGTAATATGCGTGCAGCCAAGAATGTAGTTCACCATGCCGGCCGCACGCTCTTCCTGACTAAATCCTTTCGGAAAGAAAGTCGTAGCGAGCGCGATAACCAGAGGTGGCGTGATACATGCGGCGGAGACCCCGGCCATGAAAAAGTAATTCCCCTGACCAAGCAACATCGTGCCGGTAACATACGCGGCTTTGTTCACCGGGCCGCCGAAATCGAAAGAACACATGGCGCCGACAACAATACCAAGCAGTATCGGATTAGCTTCCTGAAGCGAACTGAGCCAGGCCATCATGCCATTGTTAATTGCCGCCACCGGTTGGCTGAGTTGAACCATTAGCACGCCAATCACCAGCACGCCAATTAATGGCATGATAAAAATTGATTTCAGTCCTTCATACTGACGCGGCAAACCATTAAGCAAATGTTTTACCCATAACATGAAGTAACCGGCCGCAAAACCGGCGATAATCCCCCCCAGAAATCCGGCGCCGGACACATTGGCCAGTAACCCGCCGACAAAACCCGCGACCATACCCGGTCGGCCGGAAATGGAATAGGCGATATAAGCGGTAAAGACCGGCACCATAATAGAGAACGCCTGCTGCCCTACTTTCATCAGCATCGCGGCGATCGCATTATATTCCGCTGATTTTGGATCGGATGAGTAAATGCCCCATAAAAACGATACGGCAATCAATATCCCTCCCGCGACAACGAAAGGGAGCATATTTGATACGCAACTCATCAGATGCTTATAAATTTGACGCCCAAATGATTCCTGGGTTGCATTAGCGGCACTGGCGTCGCTGGTCCGTACTCCTCCACGGATTGGCGCTTGCCCGGCCAGTACTTTATTAATTAAATCTACCGGATGACGTATTGCTTCATTGACCGGAACTTCAATGACCGGCAAGCCATTAAAACGATCCGGATTAACATCTTTATCTGCGGCGATAATCACGCCGGCGATATCCTTCAAATCTTCCGGGGTAATGGCGTTATCAACCCCTGCGGCGCCATTGGTTTCAACTTTTATTTCGATGTTTAATTTTTTAGCTGCGGTTTTTAAGGCCTCTTCAGCCATATAAGTATGAGCAACACCTGTAGGACATCCGGTAACGGCGATGATCTTTTTCATGATCGAACCTTTTAGAATAATTTAACTACCTGTACCTGAGAAAGCAGTGTCTTAATGGCAGCTAATTGCCCAAGACCCGCTGACCCCGCGACATCCGCGCCAGTAGCACTGGCAAGCTTCATTGCATTTTCAACGTCACTCCTGGCGATTAACCAGCGACTGAGGAACGCCGCCAGCGCCGCGTCACCGGCACACGCTGAACTGACCAATGTAATTTCGGGTGCATTACAGAACCAACAATGTACGCCATCAGAAAAATACATCCCGCGGGAACCGACGGTGAGCAAGACGTTTTTCACACCAAGCCGGTGTAATTCAGCCATTGACGACGTTACATCGCTCTCGCTGGCGGCACTGAGTCCAAAAACTTCAGCCAGTTCATCGTCATTAGGCTTGATAAGCAAAGGTTGTGACGCCAGTAATTCACGAAGTATCGGATGGCTGATGTCAAGAATGACTTCACACCCTTTTTCCTTGCACAAGGCGAGAATGTCACCGTAAAAATCACCCGCAATGCCCGGCGGCAAACTACCACTGATCACCAGGTAATCTCCGGCCTGTAAGGCGTGTAGATTGGCGATGACCTGCTGTTTACACGCCTCATTGACCTGGGTACCCGGGTTAACCAGTTTGTATTCCTGTTCGCCATCATTGATAAAAATGTTTATTCGGGTAGGTTCATCGACCCAGGCAGGGGTAACAGCGATATTTTTTTTCACCAGCTCATCAACGATATAGCGCCCGGTAAAACCGCCAAAAATACCCAAAATATGCGCCGGCTGCGCAAAGTGATCCAGCACCAGCGCCACATTGACACCTTTGCCATTGGGGCAGTATTCAGTATGGTGGGTGCGGTTAACCACCCGGGGTTTAATCTGATCGCTAAAGATATTCATATCAATCGCGGCATTTAATGTCAGGGTGTAAATCACCGTGTTTCCTCCCTCAGGCTGGGCATTGTGCACATTTCTGCGCCAGCCATGAACATGGTTTCTGGATGGTGAATGTTGACGGTAGAAATAAAAGGCCCCTGGTGTTGGGCTTCAAACTGGCTATTTTTACTTAAAATAGTGAACATTGTGATTCCTTTGATTTTCGATATTTAACCAAAAATCATATTTATGCTTTTATTTTGATTAAAATAAGGTAAGAAAGTGATTATTTCTGTGATGGTCATCACACAACTCTTATGACTCTTTCTAAATAAAAGAAAAAATACATTATAAACTATAATTTTGAAAGCCACAAAAACAGCAATCTTACACTTAACATATTGTTATTAATTGTTATTTTCGTTATTCCCCTTAACTTTCATCGCGTAAGGACATTGACATTATTGGTGATAGATTTAAGAATGAAAACCGATGTCGGGTGCGTAGCCCATAAAGACAATAAAGGTTAACAATGTGGCAAAATCATCCACCAACCTGTTGAAAAGACGCTTAGATATCGCCGAAATTGTGCGAAAAAAAGGCGAAATCACTGTAGAAGATCTTACTCAAATACTCTCTGTTTCCGGAGTAACGATCCGTAGCGATCTGAATTATCTCGAGCAGCAAGGTTACCTTAAACGTTCATTTGGCGGGGCTATCTATATCTCCCAGCATACCGCCGCCGCGGTTGCCGATCGCCCAGCCAAACAGCAACTGGATAAGTTGTTGGAAATTGAAATTGCACATCAGTTAGCGGCCTTGGTCGAAGATCGTGAAACCGTTTTTCTTGGACCAGGAAGCTTGTTGCGTAAATCTATCCCCTTCCTGGCCAACTACAGCGATATGTATTTTGTGTTCAATGATCTGGAGCACACGCCCCTGATGCGTGATTATATCAATGGCGAAACTGTGTTGTTAGGCGGGGTACTGAGCGCGCAAGGACACGTACTGGAAGGCGAACTTTCAATCGAGTTTTTACGGCGCTACAAACTATCACGTGCGCTGTTTTTGGTCGATCATATTGCTGAAGATGGCACGCTCAGCGTGACCCAAAGTGGTATGGCTCATTTGTTAAGCGAAGCGCTAAAAATAAGCAATCGGTCGGTCGCCGTCGTCTCCCGACGTCCGGTCTTAGGCGAGAAGCGCTATACGGTTGGTCAGCTTTCCCGTTTGCATGCCATTGTTACGCCACAAGTGGTTGCAGCGGAATTCCACGCCAGCTTCCAGGCCGCAGGCTTTATAAACAGTTATACCAATAATGAATGCCTGACCTGGCTCAACCCTGCCAGCAAGACCCAAAGTGAAGGATAAATAATGAAACTGACCATTTGTACCATTGGTGAGCTGCTGGTTGAATTTCTTGCCAAGAAAGAAAATCAGGGATTCTCCTCACCAGGCGAGTTTTGGGGTCCTTTCCCCAGCGGAGCACCCGCTATTTTTGCCGATCAGGTCGCAAAACTTGGACTTGGCTCGGTTTTATTTAGCTGTATCGGCAACGATGCTTTTGGCGAAATGAACATGGCCCGCCTGGCCAGAGACGGTGTCTGCATTGAGGGTATTTCGGTACTGCCGAATACAACCACAGGCAGTGCCTTTGTCAGTTATCGCAACCAGACGCAACGCGATTTTATTTTTAATATGGCCAATAGCGCCTGTGGTTTGCTCACTGCCGACAATGTTGACGAACAGTTACTCAGTAACTGTCAGCATTTTCATATTATGGGGTCATCATTATTTTCGTTTCGAATGATCGACGCAATGCGCAAAGCCATCGAGAATGTGAAATCGCGCAATGGCACCGTGTCGTTCGATCCTAACATTCGCAAAGAAATGCTCAATATCCCGGTGATGTTACAAGCTTTTGAGTACATTCTTGATTACACAGATATATTTTTACCCAGCGACAGTGAACTTGAGTATTTTGGTTTGGCGAAATCCCGCGATGAACCGCTGATGATTGAGCGCCTGCTGTCTCGGGGAATTAAACATGTCGTGATTAAACGCGGCCCGCTTGGCGCAAGTTATTACAACCAGCAATCCAGTTATCATGCACCGGCCTATGAAGCTAAGGTGGTTGATCCGACTGGTGCCGGCGATTGCTTTGGCGCTACCTTTGTCAGCTTGTTTCTTTCCGGTTACCCGCCCGAACAGGCGCTTGAATACGCGAATGCCAGTGGTTCACTGGCAATTTCCCGGCGCGGGCCAATGGAAGGGACATCAACACTGGCGGAGATAACCGCTTATATGGCATGCAATCCACATCCAGGCGTAGAAAACTGATCAAAAATACGGGGCGATACCGGTTGAACACGGTAGATTTTCCGTTCGCCTTCATCTTACCGCAGCACGGACGCTGTTTCCTCAGTGAAGTCTGTGTAGCAGGAACACCAGCGTGATCTCCAACGCTATCAATGGAAAGGCGGGTTTGAGGCCAGTGTGCTGACGGCGTCACGGCAATATAGTTTCCGTGTTGGCGGTTGTTTTATCGCAATTGCCGCTGCCGTCGATAATTTAGGCGTGGTTCTGGAATCAACGTTGCTGGCTGAACGTGAACTGGCGCGCGATGCACCGGGCAAACGGGGTTGTTCTGTCACAGGTAACGCTGTCGGCCTGTTTCGGTGACGGTTAATGGCGCCTGCCAGCATGCAGCGCGATTCATCCTTTCGCCATTGCCTGAGCGTTCGGCGTTTTTAGCATTATGTGATAATATAACCGTAGATTACTGCAAGGAGATCCATCATGAGCACCCCATCTGAACAGATCCTGTCACAAGCAGAAAAACTCTGCCAGCAGCGCAATGTGCGGTTAACGCCACAACGCCTTGAAGTGCTACGTCTGTTGACAGAACAAAACGGTGCAATCAGTGCTTATGATTTATTGGATCTGTTACGTACCGCCGAACCGCGCGCAAAACCACCAACGATTTACCGCGCCCTGGATTTTTTGCTGGAGCAGGGGTTTATTCATCGCGTTGAATCGAATAACAGCTATGTGATGTGCCTTCATTTTGATGAACCACAACATACATCGGCCATGCTAATCTGCGATCGCTGCGGGTCAGTGAATGAAAAACATGCGCAAGGTGTGGAGGAGATACTGCAAACGCTGGCATCCCAGGCTGGATTTTCATTACGCCACAGTGTGGTGGAAGCCCATGGTTTATGCCGCGAATGCATCAGCACAGAAGCGTGTCAGCGCCCTGAAATATGTGACCACGATCACAGTATTGTAGCTAAAAAACGAGGGCGTTAAACCACGCTGGCTGAATTGCCCACTACCCCAGGGTATAACCCTACCCGTGGTGCTGGTGTTAATGACAGCGACGGCGAACAGCCAGTAAAACAAAATGTTCGCCACGGCAATATGACAGAAAAAGAGCCGCTTCAACGGCGTCAGTTTAACCTGCCCCAGCGCGCTGCGTAAGGGAAATTACAACCAGTCACCATTGCGAATCACTCCTACCGCCAGACCTTCTATTGTCAGACTTTGCTGACGCAGATCCACCACGATAGGTTTAAACTCATTATTTTCTGGTAATAACTGCACAATATTACCCTGTTTTTTCAGTCGTTTGACAGTCACTTCATCATCAATGCGCGCCACCACAATCTGACCATTACGCACCTCCTGGGTTTTATGCACGGCGAGTAAATCACCGTCGATAATGCCGATATCTTTCATCGACATACCGCTAACCCGCAATAAGAAGTCGGCATTAGGCCGAAACAGTGTTGGATCCACCTTGAAATGCCCTTCAATGTGCTCCTGCGCCAACAACGGTTCCCCCGCTGCAACGCGCCCCACTAATGGCAACCCTTCTTCTTCTTCCGCCATCAGGCGAATGCCGCGTGACGCCCCGGAGACAATTTCAATCACACCTTTGCGCGCCAGTGCTTTCAAATGCTCTTCTGCCGCATTTGGGGAACGAAAACCTAATTGCGTCGCAATTTCGGCACGCGTTGGCGGCATACCGGTCTGATTGATATGATCACGAATCAGGTCATAAACCTGCTGCTGCCTTGCTGTTAACGCTTTCATCCCGCCCCCTGATTGTTTATACAGTTGCTGTGAGTATATACAGGTATTCTGCGCTTGAAAACCTAAACTTGTGTAAAAAACAGCGGATTATCCTCACTCGCTATCGTATTAGCGATCACCAAAGCAGCGTTACCCAGACAAAAATGGCGAGTATGATACTCAGCATCACAGCAAAAGAACCCATATCTTTCGCACGTCCGGCCAGCGGGTGGATTTCCTCGCCAATACGATCAACCACCGCTTCAATGGCACTGTTCAAGATTTCAATAATGAGGATCAAAAAAACGGAACCGATCAGCAAGACACGCGTAATGGCATCGACATCCAGCCAGATCGCCACGCCGGTTGCCACGATCACCGCAACGGACTCCTGCCGGAAAGCCGCTTCATTTTGCCATGCGGCGCGTAATCCTTTCCATGAATAGCCCGCCGCTTTTATGATACGCGTCAGGCCTGTTACGTTATTTACCATAGTCAGGGAACCCTTTGAGATGTTTAACGTCAATGTGAGGGTGGTACACGTAATGTCACACCACAGATCTTCAAGGCGCTTTCTGATATGCTTGCGGCGCTTTGCTAACGAGAGGCTTCATATTGTCTATGTCAGGTTGGCGTAATCTTTATTATAAGTTACTGAGTTTACCCCTTACATTCCTGGTAAGAAGTAAGGCTATTCCATCAGATCCTGTCGCTGAACTGGGGCTGGATACATCGCGTCCTATTATGTATGTATTGCCTTATGATTCAAAGGCCGATCTCCTTGCTCTGCGTGCGCAGTGCCGCAACCGTGGCCTGCCGGATCCGCTGGATCCGCTGGAAATCGATGGCACGGTGTTGCCCCGCCATGTTTTTATTCATGACGGACCACGGGTTTTTCCCTATTTTATGCCCAATTTACAGTCGGTGAAGTTGTTTCACGACTATCTTGATTTACATCGCAGCAACCCGGCGCTGGATGTACAGATGGTGCCCGTCTCGGTGATGTTTGGTCGGGCGCCGGGTCGTGAAGTTCAGGGCGAACAAACCCCGCATTTACGGGTACTGAATGGGGTACAGAAATTCTTTGCCGTGTTATGGCTTGGCCGTGACAGTTTTGTGCGGTTTTCCCCCACGTTATCATTACGCCGTATGGCGACCGAACACGGTACCGATAAAACTATCGCGCAAAAACTGGCCCGCGTCGCACGCATGCATTTCGCTCGTCAACGCCTGGTTGCGGTAGGACCACGGTTGCCCGCACGCCAGGATTTGTTCAATAAATTACTGCAATCGAAGGCCATCGCCAAAGCAGTAGAAGATGAAGCGCGCAGCAAGAAAATTTCTCATGAAAAAGCACAACAAAACGCCATTGCGTTGATGGAAGAAATCGCCGCCAACTTTTCTTATGAAGCGATCCGCCTGATGGATCGCGTCCTGGGCTGGACATGGCACAAGCTTTATCAGGGTATCAATGTCCACGGCGGTGAACGCGTCCGTCAGTTGGCGCAGGATGGCCACGAAATTGTCTACGTACCTTGCCATCGCAGCCACATGGATTATTTGCTGCTCTCCTATGTGCTTTATCATCAGGGACTGGTGCCGCCTCACATTGCCGCTGGCATCAATCTTAACTTCTGGCCCGCCGGGCCACTTTTCCGGCGACTGGGCGCATTCTTTATCCGCCGTACGTTTAAGGGAAATAAGCTTTATTCCATGGTGTTCCGTGAGTATCTCGGTGAGTTATTCACCCGTGGCTACTCAATCGAATATTTTGTAGAAGGGGGACGTTCCCGCACCGGGCGCCTGCTTGAACCGAAAACCGGTACGCTATCAATGACCATTCAGGCCATGCTGCGCGGCGGCAATCGTCCGATTACGCTGGTGCCGATTTACATTGGCTATGAACATGTGATGGAAGTGGGTACTTACGCCAAGGAATTACGTGGTGCGGTAAAAGAGAAAGAGGGATTCCTCCAGATGGTGCGGGGTTTGCGTAAACTGCGTAATCTCGGTCAGGGCTATGTGAACTTCGGCGAGCCGCTGCCGCTGGTGAGTTACCTGAACAAACAGGTGCCGGAATGGCGTGATGACATCGATCCAATTGAAGTACAGCGCCCCAACTGGCTAACCCCGGCGGTGAATGATATTGCCCAACGCATTATGGTACGCATCAATAATGCCGGGGCAGCTAATGCGATGAACCTGTGTGTTACCGCACTACTGGCCTCGCGTCAGCGTTCACTGACCCGCGAACAATTAATTGAGCAGCTTGATTGCTATCTACAGTTGTTGCGCAATGTTCCCTATTCTGTCGATGCCACCGTACCCGCCATGACGGCAGAAGCGTTGCTTGATCACGCGCTTGGCATGAATAAGTTTGAAATCGAGCAAGACAATATCGGAGAGATCATTATCCTGCCGCGTGAACAGGCAGTGTTGATGACTTACTACCGCAATAACGTGCATCATATGCTGGTACTTCCCTCACTGATTGCCGCTATTGTGCAGCAGCATCGCGAGATGTCACCGGCGGAATTGTTACGTCAGGTTGATACGCTTTATCCGATGCTAAAAAGCGAACTGTTTCTGCGCTGGGATCGGGAGCAATTGCCCCATGTGTTACACGATTTAACCACTGAGATGGCACGCCAGGCGTTGATTACCGCGGATGAAAATAAGGTGTGTCTCAACCCTGGACGTTTACGTTCCCTGCAACTGCTCGCCGCCGGAGTCCGGGAAACGTTACAACGCTATGCGATCACCTTTTCAATACTCAGTGCGAACCCGGCAATAAACCGCAGTTCACTGGAAAAAGAGAGCCGGACCATGGCTCAGCGCCTTTCGGTGTTGCATGGCATCAATTCTCCTGAATTCTTTGATAAAGCCGTGTTCTCCTCACTGGTTCTGACGTTACGTGATGAAGGCTATATTAGCGATAGCGGTGATGCACAACTGGAAGAAACTCAGCGGGTGTATCATTTGCTGGCCGACCTGATGACCTATGATGTCCGGCTCACTATTGAAAGCGCCGCCACGCATGACTAAACACGTACGCAATGTGAACTCAATCGCGGGTAATCATTGCGTACTGACCTCGTTTTCGCGCGCTAATCACCGCCATTAATAGCGCAGGCGCAAGGCGGCAAGCAGAGGAATCCCGCTGAGCTTACACCGGTAAGTGATGCGGGTGAATATGTGCCGCCAGCGTGAAAGATGACGGGTATTTCACACCGATGTACTCAACACCACCCCCACAAACAACACCAGTCCGACCACGTTGTTATTGAGGAAAGCCTGGAAACAGCGTTCGCGTTGACGATCAGTGATCAATCTTTGTTGATAAACGAACAACGCGGCAGCCAGTAATAATGCGACGTAAAACAGTCCATTCAGGTGCATCATCCAGCCCATCAGCGCTAACAGCGCCAGGGTTGCCAGTTGTAGCAGAGCAATAATCAGCTTGTCGAAACGTCCAAACAGAATGGCCGTCGATTTTACCCCAATCCTGATGTCGTCATCACGATCCACCATGGCGTACAGCGTGTCGTAGGCCACAGTCCAGCAAATATTCGCGGCAAAGAGTAGCCAGCAGGTCAGAGGAACAGTTTCGCTTACCGCTGCCCATGCCATGGGAATTGACCAGCCAAACGCCGCACCCAAAACCACTTGCGGCAAATGGGTGTAACGCTTCATAAAGGGATACATCCACGCCAGCGCCAAACCGACAAACGAGAGCCAGATCGTCATGGTATTCATTGTTAATACCAGTCCAAACGAAACTAACACCAGCGCGATAAACAGCAGCTTAGCTTCTTTTTCGCTAACCGTACCACTCGGTAACGGCCGCGTGCGCGTGCGCTTTACGTGTCCGTCAATTTTGCGATCGGCAAAATCATTTACTACGCACCCCGCAGCACGCATGAAAAACACCCCAAACACAAACACCAGTAAAATTTTCAGCGAAGGTATGGCCATACCGGAAAGCCAGAGCGCCCATAACGTAGGCCACAGCAATAACAGGGAGCCAATGGGTTTATCAATACGCATCAGGCGGCTATATGCCTGAAATTTTGCTATTGGCAGACTTCTTTCCACGTTAATCGGTTCCTTCAGACGACAAGTTTAGATAAAGCGGTGCGGCAGGTAAAAAGAGTTCCGTAAGAAGCAATGGTTTCCCGGATAAGCGCAATCGTGAACGACGCCCCCATAACGGTGCCAGGGTACCCGGTTCGATAAAATCACGCGTTAATTCGGCGGAAGAAAATAAATAACTCCCCAACGGGCGCGTTCCCAATTCGCGTAACGCGATTTCGGGTCCCGCCAGAGTCGATTGCGGTACGATGGTCCGTGCCGCCAGCCAGGGAATACCATCGCCCAATAAGACAACCTCACGTAACCAGTAGCGGCTCTCCTGCGGCAACAACCGCCCCTCGTCACCTATATCTGCCGCCGAAATATAGGCTTCTCGCTGCGGTGCCACCGTCACTTTCTGGCAATGACATTCAAAACGTTTTGTCATGGAATTTTCTTCCAGTAGCCAGTCTAGCAGCAAAGGCGACAGTTCCGGCGACGAAACAGGAAGCCATGTGATCGCGCGCAAAAGCATCAGCGCGTTATCCAACATACAGCATCTCCGGGTAGCAAATCAGGTGCTCTAGTGTAACGCAGAGCCTCGCACAGAACACGCGATGCGATGGAAATCGCTCAGCGTTGAAACAAAAAAAGTGCGCCCATGGCACACTCATCGTCCAGCCAAATAAATCACCGGGGAATGTGATGCTCCCTGACCGGCTATACTATCGCCAGATGTCGTGCGGATGATGCCGACGGCCGAACGTCTGGCTTCATGATCACTGCGCCAGCTTTGAAAATAAGTGAGTAATCACTTACAGTTAAGATTGGCGCAGTGATCATGACCCGGTTCACACCCTCTGTATCAATAATCAGGCGGTTCACCGTATTGAAATTCCCTGCTAAACCACAAGCCAAACTCACACCATGATGCCCGCCATAACCGCCGGTTGGTTTACCTGTCATTACGCGTCAATCAGCAAAGTAAGTAAATACTTACACTCAATATCTGATTGGCATGTTCCGCTGATAAGCGCCGCTTTGCGTCTGCTTCACCAGCACCAGCACCAGCACCAGCACCAATACGTTTATCGCAGTTTTCCGGATTCTGGCAACCTGCAAGCCATTTTTTACTCCCGTTTAAGGCGGTTACTGTTCGCCAGCCACAGAGCGATGACCAGGATCAAGATAGCGGCCGAGTAACAAAGCGTATCCATGGGATTTTTATGATCAACAATAATCAGTCTGATGATAGCGGTAATGCCAATGTAGACGAAATAACGCAGCGGAAAGTGGTAACCTGACTGGAAATATTTAACGATCAGCGCAATAAATTCGAAATACAGGAAATAAATGACAATCCCTTCGACCAGTGAATAAGATGATGATTGTTCACCTGTATGCAGTAACACTCTGGCAAGATATACCGTCTCTTTGCCCAGAAAGACGATGAGAATAAGGCCCAGAACCAGCAACCCGATATTGAGTATCCATTGCAATACGGTAGCAATCTGTGTGCCAGTGATCATGTCATCCCTCAAATCGCGGTTATGCTGCGGACAGTTTGTTAGCATGATCTAACATGAGCCTGATGACGATCACAAGTCAGAAACGATGACCATTCAATTAAGGCGCCATCACTGGCGCCTTAAACAAGAAATGTCACCCGGTGACCGACAAATCAGCGATAGTGGATATCGCGATCCGAGGTCATGCCATACAGTGAGTATTTACGTCCCAGCATCTGGCCACCATCACGGGTTAACGGAGTCCAGTTGATTTGTGCCCGATCACGATTCGGCGTCACAGTGAACAAATCCAGCGGCAGCGAAACATAGAATCCTTTAGTAAAATCACCCTCACCGTATTCATCCGCCGAAACGTTCGTTAGTGTGGCATAAGCCCCGACCACCACGCCGCTATCAAAGCGTTTAGACACATCCAGCGTGCCACCCTTATCTTTCGCCAGATACTGGCCCACGCTCATTTTCACCAGCACATCATCAAGGAACAACGGTTGCCAGTAAGCCGTGAGATGACCGGTCGCCGCCTTGTAATTGGTGAATTTCATCATGTTGTCCCAGTCTCGTTGTTTAACATAGTTAGCATCAAGACCAAGCGCCCAGTTGGCGTCCAGCGGACGATACAACACTTCAGCACCGGCACCGCCATACATGGTTTCTAAATACCCGCCATAAACCTGCCCATAAATGCCATTACCGAAATACTGTAGATAGTTAGCCTGCAAATTATTGATATAAACGTCGTTATCAACATAATCACGAATGTGGGTACGCACTCGTGGTAATGAGGAATCACCGGGTCGGCCATCATAATTAAATTTATTATAATTATTCGCGATATTGGCAAACAACCCACCTGCCACCACCAGATGATCAGTCAGCCAGTAGTCGGCATTCCCCATCACGCCAACCTGGTACATATAGAAACTTTCCGGGCCGCCCACTGACTGATTAAGCACTGGCGACAGACTGTAATTCAGGCTGTCCTTCTCAATGTAATAGCCCTGTTCTGTTGTCCCTGGGTCGATCGGATTAACGCGTTTTTGCACGAGCGGTTTTTCATGGCCGAGCGGATAACCTTCCATCTGTTGACGCAAACTGGCGACCTGAGTTTCAGTCGTCACCTGCGGCATGTTGTAACGTGTTTGGGTGATCTGCAGCGTATCGATATTGTCCGGCAGGCTATTCATCAGGATTGCATTAGCGCGATCAACCCCTTCCTGGGTGTCACGATATTTGTACTGCTCGCCCTTTACCGACAGTGTATGGCCTTTCACCTGGAGATCTGGCGCGTCCAGACCGGCATTATATTTCAGGTCGGTAAGTTGATCCGCCACCACCGTGTGTTGCAGAATTTCTGACTGTGGCTGGGGATGATAGGCCACTTTGTTGCTGTCAATATGGTGCGTATTAAAGTCGTTGAAGTTGGTACGCAACGTAAAGCCGAACATGAAGGTATTACCGCGCTCGTAACTGGCATTGATATCCGCCCAGTCAGTCACCCTGAAAATAGCGCCAACATTAACTTTACTGCTTTGCTCCAGTTTGCCGGCAAAATCGCCCTGGTAATCGTTACCTTCATATTCGAGCTTCAGCCGTAATGGCTGCCAGGGCGTCTGATACTCAACCCCGCCAAAGAGGGACGCCGGACCACGAAATAACTGATCGCCGTTGATCGATCCAGCCGATGAGCTCCCGCTACGGTGGCAAAATTTATCATCATATTCGCAGAACGGATTCTTGATATTGCCACTATTACCGAGGTAACCCCAGCCGATGCCCAACGTAAAATCAAGCGGCCCCCATGCCTTGCTGGCCACCAAATATTCACTGTCAAACAGCCCCGTTCCGCCCAGGTCGCGCGCGCCCAGGGCAATATCAGGTAACCAGTATCCCTCCTGCCACAGCCGAACTTTCAGGTCGAAGGCTTTGTCTTTATAGGTCTGGTTCCCACTGAAACTGTCAACATTGCTGTATAATCGGGTACGGACATCAGTGTAACGGACCGTGGTCTCCAGCCAGGGGAGCAGTGCAATGGAGGCGGAATAGTAACGATATTGGTCATTGTCGCGATAATTGAGGCTAAACTCGCCTTCTTTCGCAATACGCGCCGTGGGGACCTGCATCAAGCCAACACCACCAAAATCTGACTGTGATGGCCCAACCGGCTCAGGGTAAGTCGCTGCTTGCACCTGGCAGGCACACGCCACGGAGACAGATAACAGGCTGAGCAGATAGCATTTTTTCATCAGTCAGGGATCCGGTGAGTCAAAACAGAAATGATCTGTTGATTGAGGTCTTCATACTGCTCCGGCAATGCCCAGGCAGAGAAGCCAATGTAGAGGATACTTCCCGGCGCCGCCTCAGTATGACGATGATTCCAGTACGCCACTGGCGCCTCCTTCACGTCACCATCGGGGGCAATCACGACGGCAATGTTACGCTCGGCCCCGGCAAGACGCTGATGCCCGTCAAGATAATCACGCGTATCGCGTCCCGGTTGCCAGCTCGTTTTCCCCGCGCCTGCAATGGCGCCCATCACTGTCACTGTCGAAGGCTGTTGTACTGTATAGACGCGGTATTCCCCTTCCAGCCGACGATTAGCTTGCGGGCGCAAACGTACCCAGTCAGGATCGAGCGAGGTGAACTGCCGCCCGGTGACATTCAGCGCTGTCAACTGTCGTATGACCTGATTAATCGCCGCAGCCTGGTCGCCCTCTTCCTCTGCCGCCCATGCTTTGAGGCGTGTCAGCGTTTGTTGATACTGTTGTTCGGCCACTGCGGTTGCCTGTTTTTCCGCAATCACCGTGCCCGGCCACCAGGAGCGATTGTTGAGCGCCGGGCTGGCAAGCAATTGTGCCAAATTTTGCGCATGGCTGACCTGTGCGGTTTCGGTCGTTCCCGGATAGTACACGGTCACCTGGCTATCAGCGAAAACGCTGAGTGACCAACTGGCCGCAACCCCTGCAAGCAGTACGGTTATTTTTTTCATGATTTCGCGGGCTTTAAAAGGGTGATATCAACGGAGAAATCGTCCGCACTTAACATCTGTTTACTCTGGCGCACCAGACCGGTCGTCGTATCAATCCAGAAGGTGTTTTCCCATGATTTCCCCAGCGCATCGAGGGTGACCACCTCGTGATAAACCCGACAGGCGACATTCACGCCGGCCAACTCAAGCACGGTATCTTTATCGCGGCTAAAGCGGGAAATCGCGGTCCCTTGCCTGAGCTGACCGTGCTCGGTCCAGCTTAAGGTTCGCGTCCAACTGGCGCCATCGACAATCTGTAAGGCATTAGCCAGTGGATCTTGAGATATGTTATTGACTTGCTGCAGATTATCAGTGAGGCCATACGTTCTCACCACCCGTCCATGTTGCGTAACCAGCATCGCCTGATCCTGCGTCACCCATTTCTGTTCACCTTGTTCGTTGTAACCCAGCACCACAAAAATACGCGGTCCTTCGTTGACCCGTAGATACATGCTGGCATAAGGCAACACCTGGATCTTTTCATCGCTGATGGTGACATCGTCCGGCCCCATAACCGCCAGTTGCAAAGTCTCACCAAAGCTTTCCTGAGTTTGTGTGCATGCTTGTAGCAGCAGGCAAAGAAGCAGCAGTGGTATATGGCGCACCGGAGTATCCCTGTATAAGTTTTGCCAGAATGAAAAAATAACCACACGACTGTGTGGTTATGAGTACTTAAGTCAACTTAACGCGTAGTGCTTGTGGTGGTGGTGGTGGTGGTTCCGGTATTAGAACCATCTCCGCCACCGGCGGTAGCCAGGGCAATACCCAGCAACGCACCTAACGCACCAACACCTACCGCCTGCGACGTGCCATCAGACAGCGTAAATGCGCCAGAACCGGCTGCATCACCCGTATCCCCAGACGCAGCAAACACGCTGGAGGCAGTGGCGAAGTAGAGGATGGCGGCAGTCACACACAGGACTTTCTTCATACTTACTTTCCCTTCATCAAATGAATGGATTACCTGCCAGAATAAGATCAGGCTTGTCCAGTATAAGGCAGCGAGATGCCAGAAGTTAGAACCCGGTTTGGAATGGCGACAAGGCAGGGCATAGGGTAAAAATGGCTAATAAAAAAGCAATAACTAATATAATTATATTGATAACAACATTTACTCCATAATAAATTTCAAAAAATTACAAATATTAAGAATAAAACACTGAATATATTACCAGAGTCTCTGATTTGTTTAGGAGAGTTCTTAATTAGAAAAAAACTCACAAAGTCATTATAAATCAAATAAATAATCACATCACTTCCTGTAAATAACCTCATTCCAGATGAACATCAATTCAGATTAATCTTGTGTCAGAAGTCCATTCCGCAAGGCATTTTCAATGAGAATGTGCAATATATTCGCTGTATTTTGGTAATAACGGGTGCGGTTAAAGAGAACTTTTGTGTGGTAACACCGTGATAAGCAAATCCTGATCCGCTTATGTTAATCGGAAATTCAGGTGAAGCGACACCATCAAGGTGAAAAATATGGCCAGCAATCCCACCAGAGACAACGTGATGTTCCTCTGAATGTATAACGAAGGTGTGGCGGGAAACGAACGCCCCGCCACACGGTTCGACTACCGCCAGCTTTTATAACGATTAATCAAGCCATTGGTTGAACTGTCATGGCTACTTACCGGCGCGTTGCCAGCAAGCTCAGGCAAAATACGGTTAGCCAGTTGTTTACCGAGCTCCACACCCCATTGATAAAACGAGAAAATGTTCAGAATGATCCCCTGAGTAAAGATTTTATGCTCGTACAGTGCAATCAGCGCGCCCAGACTATAGGGGGTAATTTCACGCAACAGGATGGAGTTAGTCGGACGATTGCCCTGGAAAACCTTGAACGGCACCACATGTTCAACCGATTTAGCCTCTTTCCCCGCCTCAGCAAACTCTTCTTCCACGGCTTCACGTGATTTACCGAATGCCAGCGCTTCGGCCTGGGCAAAAAAGTTGGAGAGCAATTTAGCGTGGTGATCCCCCAGTTTGTTATGAGTGATCGCCGGGGCGATAAAGTCACAGGGGATCAGTTTTGTTCCCTGATGAATCAGTTGATAGAACGCATGTTGCCCGTTAGTACCCGGCTCACCCCAGATAATCGGCCCAGTTTGATAAGAAACCGGTACCCCATTGCGATCAACATACTTGCCGTTAGATTCCATATTGCCTTGCTGGAAATAAGCCGCAAAGCGATGCATATACTGATCATAAGGCAGAATCGCTTCGGTTTCCGCACCAAAGAAGTTGTTGTACCAGATACCAATCAACGCCAGCAGTATCGGCAGATTTTTTTCCGCCGGCGTTGTCGCGAAGTGTTTATCCATCGCGTGTGCGCCACTCAACAGTTTCTCAAAGTTGTCAAAACCGATGGACAGCATGATTGACAGGCCAATGGCTGACCACAATGAGTAGCGACCGCCCACCCAATCCCAGAATTCGAACATGTTGTTCGTGTCGATCCCGAAATCACCCACCGCTTTACTGTTGGTTGACAGTGCGGCGAAATGTTTTGCCACATGCTGTTGATCACCCGCCGCCTTCAGGAACCAATCCCGCGCGCTGTGGGCGTTAGTCATGGTTTCCTGTGTGGTAAAGGTTTTTGATGCCACCAGGAAAAGCGTGGTTTCCGGGCTGACTTTTTTCAGGGTTTCAGCAATGTGCGTACCATCCACATTGGAGACAAAATGCATGTTAAGGTGATTTTTGTATGGCCGTAGCGCTTCAGTCACCATGAACGGACCAAGGTCAGATCCGCCGATGCCGATGTTAATCACATCAGTAATCGGTTTGCCGGTGTAACCTTTCCATTCGCCACTGATGATACGAGTGGAGAACGTTTTCATTTTTTCCAGCACCGCATTCACTTCCGGCATCACATCTTTGCCATCGACCAGAATCGGTGTGTTGCTCCGGTTACGTAGCGCCACATGCAGTACTGCGCGATCTTCAGTGCGGTTAATCTTACTGCCGGAAAACATCGCACTGATCGCCTCCGTCAGCCCCGTTTCTTTTGCCAGTGCCTGTAACTTAGTCAGGGTTTCGCTGGTGATGCGGTTTTTTGAGAAATCGATCAGGATCTGATCGTCAAACGTGGCGGAGAATTTCGCAAAACGATCGCTATCGTTGACAAACAGTTCAGCAATTTTTACGTCTTTCATCTGTTCAAAATGCTGCTGCAGCGCCTGCCAGGCAGCAGTGTGTGTCGGATTGATATTTTTCATAGCAACACTCTTTTTTATTTAAGAACCGTAATGCTGATCGGACACTACCTTACCTGTTGCCAACTAAAACAATTCGTTTTGATTCAACACGATAAGAATGTAATCGTGGCAACTACCGCCACTATCTGCCCGCAGCTAATGATCATTCAGATGGTAAAGATACTCTTCGCATCGAACTTCAGTATGACGATTCTTGCTGCCGAAAGGAAAAGTTTTATCGTGGAACAGGATGCTATAAAGCGACCTGAGAACGCAGCCTAATGCGTATGCGCCAGGGGAAACACATAACGCTCAATAAGGAGAAAAAGTGAAAAATCCGCTAACAGCATCGTTGACAGCGAGGCAATAAGCCGATATTTGTAAGCTGCTACTTGCGTATGCGTGCGCAAGCCAGAAGAGGCGCGTCGCCCAGGCAGTGTGTTGGAGGAGCCGTATCCATCGAAAACACACCAGGGGGTGCGACGCCGAGGCAGTTAATACACGGCGTATTCACTGTCGGCTACAGGGGCTGAATCCTCTGGGTTGTCACCAGGATCGTTCGGCAGTCGGACGCTCCGCAAGGTGGGGCGCTTCTGGGTGTATCGTAGTTGCTCTTCTCTACGTCTGCCCCGTTTCTGCTCTTCCCTTGTGCCAAGGCTGATGGAATAAAACCTGACACGGGGTATTTTATATGTCTCAATCTAATCTGATCGTCGCAAAATTCGGTGGTACCAGCGTTGCCGATTTCGATGCCATGAACCGCAGCGCTGATGTGATTCTGGCCAATGCCAGTGTGCGTCTGGTGGTGCTTTCCGCCTCCGCCGGGGTGACCAATCTTCTGGTGGCGCTGGCAGAAGGTCAGGAACAAGGGCAACGCGCTTATCTGCTGGATCAAATTCGCCGCATTCAATATGCGATTATTGATCGTCTGCAACACCCTCATGTCATCCGTGAGGAGATCGATCGCATCATTGAAAACATTACCATGCTTTCGGAAGCCGCTGCACTGGCGACCTCAACCGCACTCACTGACGAACTGGTCAGCCACGGCGAACTGATGTCCACCTTACTGTTTGTCGAAATTCTGCGTGAACGCGATGTGGTTGCAGAATGGTTCGATGTGCGCAAAGTGATGCGCACCAGTGATCGCTTTGGTCGCGCTGAACCCGATGTGACCCGGTTATCTGAACTGGTCATTCAGTTGTTGCAACCGCGTCTGGCCACATCGCTGGTCATTACTCAGGGTTTTATCGGCAGCGAAGAGAAAGGCCGCACCACCACATTAGGCCGTGGCGGCAGCGATTATACCGCTGCTTTACTGGGGGAAGCGCTGCATGCCCAACGGATCGATGTCTGGACCGATGTCCCAGGTATTTACACCACCGACCCGCGCATTGTCCCCACCGCCCAGCGCATCGATGAAATCACCTTCGAAGAAGCCGCTGAAATGGCGACCTTTGGCGCCAAAGTACTCCACCCGGCAACCCTGTTGCCCGCAGTGCGTAGCGATATTCCGGTGTTTGTCGGCTCCAGCAAAGATCCCGCCGCCGGGGGAACTCAGGTATGTAATCAAACACAAAACCCGCCATTGTTCCGGGCGCTGGCGCTGCGCCGTAAACAAACCTTACTGACACTGCACAGTCTTAACATGCTGCATGCCCGTGGTTTCCTTGCTGAAGTGTTCGCCATTCTGGCACGCCATAATATTTCCGTTGATCTGATAACCACCTCAGAAGTTAACGTTGCACTAACGCTGGATACCACGGGCTCGACCTCAACCGGCGATAGCCTGTTAACACAAGCATTATTGACGGAACTGTCCTCACTCTGCCGGGTAGAAGTGGAAGAGAACCTGGCGTTGGTCGCGCTGATTGGTAATAAGTTGTCTCAGGCGCGCGGAATGGGTAAAGAGGTGTTTGGTGTGCTGGAACCGTTCAACCTGCGACTCATCTGCTATGGCGCCAGCAGTTATAGCCTCTGTTTTCTGGTGCCTGGCCACCATGCCGAGCAGGTGATACAAACGTTGCATCAACATCTGTTTGAATAAAAATGATACGGGTCTGTCAAAAGACCCTGTTATTTTCATTACTATTCTTAATCAGACTGTTCCCAATTCTACCCCGGAATAATCCTGAAAAAGCTATTTTATGCTGTTTTTATCAGCAAACCCCACACCACGATTTGACTCGTTTTCCATTTATTACCGATAATCATTTTACACAATGATTAACGTTATATTAGGTAACTCAATGCAAAGGAAACTCCTGGCTGAACTGTTTGGTACGTTTGTGTTGGTCTTCGGCGGTTGTGGCAGCGCAGTATTAGCCGCCGCATTCCCGGAACTGGGCATCGGCTTTGCTGGCGTTGCACTTGCTTTCGGTCTGACCGTGCTCACAATGGCCTATGCCGTGGGGCACATATCGGGGGGGCATTTCAATCCGGCGGTCACCCTCGGACTGTGGGTTGGCGGACGTATTCAGTTCAGCCACGTTATCCCTTATATTATCGCACAAGTCATTGGCGGTATCGCCGCAGGCGCGGTGTTGTATGTTATCGCCAGTGGTAAAGCCGGTTTTGATGTTACTGCGGGCTTTGCTTCTAATGGCTACGGCGAACACTCGCCCGGTGGTTACCCGCTACTTTCTGCCGCACTGATTGAAGTCGTGCTGACGGCGTTCTTTCTTATTGTTATCCATGGCGCCACGGATAAACGTGCCCCTGCCGGATTTGCGCCGCTCAGTATCGGCCTGGCGTTGACCCTTATCCATTTAATCAGTATTCCGGTCACCAATACCTCTGTAAACCCGGCGCGCAGTACCGCTGTGGCTGTATTCCAGGGAACATGGGCCCTGCAACAGCTTTGGCTGTTCTGGCTGATGCCCGCAATTGGCGCCATTATCGGCGGCGCTATCTACCGTTTCTTGCTGGAAGAAAAAGCCTGACGGTTTGTTGCCCCCACAAGCCCTGTTCATCACAGGGCTTTTATTTATTCTCCGCCTGATTGACGCTGCTTTTCCTGCCATTTTTTAATGATATAGTACGTGGTTACGCTAGCCGCTATGCGCATGGCGTTGCTTGTCTTTGGGCAAAATTGAAAAATCACAATATCCTTATAAGGAAATCCGGCTATGCTCGCCACAATCACCCGACTGTTTCCTCTGTGGGCAGTTCTGCTTTCTGTCGCCGCCTGGTATTCTCCGCACATCTTTCTCGGTATCGGCCCCTGGGTTACCTACCTGTTGATGTTGATTATGTTTGGCATGGGCGTAACGCTAAACATTGATGATTTTAAACGCGTGCTGGTACGCCCGGCACCAGTGATTGCGGGCACTTTTTTACATTACCTGGTGATGCCGCTCGCGGCCTGGGGACTGGCACGGTTATTTCATATGTCACCGGAACTCTCCACCGGGATGATCCTGGTGGGCAGCGTGGCCAGCGGTACCGCATCTAACGTCATGATCTATCTGGCGAAAGGCGATGTAGCCTTGTCTGTGACCATCTCATCAGTTTCCGCTCTGGTGGGCGTATTCGCCACACCATTGCTGACCCGCATGTACGTGGATACGCATATTCAGGTCGATGTGATCGGCATGCTACTGAGTATCGTGCAAATCGTGGTGTTTCCTATTGGCCTTGGCCTGATTATTCACCACTCCATGAACCGTGTGGTGAAGCGCATTGAGCCCTGGCTACCGGCATTTTCCATGCTGTGTATTCTGCTGATTATCAGCGCGGTGGTCGCCGGAAGCCAGAAATTCATTGGCTCAGTAGGTCTGGTCGTGATTATGGCGGTGATTCTGCATAATGCGATCGGATTACTCGGCGGCTACTGGGGCGGTAAACTGTTTGGCTTCGATGAATCAACCTGTCGGACGCTGGCGCTGGAAGTGGGGATGCAAAACTCAGGCCTGGCGGCAACACTGGGCAAAATCTACTTTAGCCCGCTGGCCGCCCTACCCGGTGCGCTGTTCTCGGTATGGCACAACTTGTCTGGCTCACTGCTGGCGGGTTATTGGTCTGGCAAGCCAGTTAAAACAAAACCGGTTAACGATACCCGTATTGATTAGTCTGACGGGCGGCGTCATGCCGCCCGTTAACGCCGGGTCACAGCTCTTCACGTTCATCCTCCGGCTGCTCCAGCACATTGTACGCCACAGAGCAAAACAGCGAATTCAGACGCTTCATATCACCCAGCAAGCCTAAATGCAGTGAGCTGGTTTCGATACTCTGGAAGTTCTGCTGATGCAGCCGGTCAACATGGGCATGAGAGAACCGTCGTTCAGTAAGACGGAAACGGTGTTTAGTTCGGCGCAAACGCCTGGCGCTGGTGACATCCCGCGACAAAAACACCGATAACCCTAAGCGCAAATTATTCAGCAACAGATCCAACAAACCGTCCAGTTCGGTCAGTCCTTCTGCTGAGAAGGCGCGGTGGGTCGCCAGCGATTTACCGGCTACATCGCCGCTCATCCGCTCGATGATATCGCCAGCCTGTTCCAGATTAAGCGCCATCTCAATGATTTCCGCCCAGCGACGCGAATCGTCTTCTGGCAGATCCTCTTTCGGCATCCGCGCCAGATAAAGTTTTATCGCGGTGTAAAGCACATCGACATCATCATCCAGCCGCCGTACTTCACGCTCTTCGCGCGGTTCACCATGCACCACTTTACTGAAAGCTGTAAGCATCTGTTCCAGCACATCCCCCATGCGCAATGTTTCGCGCGCCGCATTCGCCAGCGCCAGCGCCGGTGTGTCCAGCGCGCTGCTATCAAGGTGCTTTGGTTTCAGTCGGAGATCGGTTTCCTGATCGTCATGAATCAGCCGCTGGCAGAGACGGGCCATCAGTTCAGCAAAGGGCACCATCACCAGGCAGCGGATCAGGTTGTAGAAAACGTGGAAAAAGATCACCAATTCTTCATTATTGATCGGCAAACGGCTAAGCCATGTCGCCAGCATCGGGACCAATGGCAAAATAACCAGACAACCAATGAACTTAAATAATAAGCTACCGAGTGCCACTCGTTTACCCGCAGCATTGGCGGTGCTGTTATTCAACATAGCCAGCAAACCACTGCCCAGATTAGCGCCAATCACCAGACATAACGCCACCTGAAACGAAATCACACTGGTGGCGGTCAGCGTCGCGGTGATAAGCACTGCGGCCAGGCTGGAATAACTGATGATGGCAAACACGGCGCCAATCAAAGCATCCAGCATAATATCGCCGGTCAGTGAAGAGAAAATAACCTGAACGCCTGATGCCTGGGTGATCGGTCTTGCCGCTGCAACAATCAGTTGCAATGCCAGCAAAATGAGTCCCAGTCCGATACTGGCTCGCCCGATTTGTCCGGCTCGCGTCTGTTTGCGGCCAAGAAAGAAAATTACCCCGAAGAAAATAAATAATGGTGAAAGCCAGGAGAGATCAAATGTCAGAATCCGCGCCATTAGCGCGGTCCCGACATCTGCACCGAGGATCACGACCAGCGCGGGTGTCAGGCCCATCATATTTTGCGCCACAAACGAGGTAACCAGCAATGTTGTCGCGTTACTACTCTGCACTAACGCGGTAACGCCAATACCGGCAAGAAATGCCAACGGCTTCTTTTCAACACTACGGCTCAATACACGTCGTAAGTCCGCGCCATAAACACGCATGATGCCCGAGCGAACAATGTGTGTTCCCCACACCAGCAATGCAACGGCAGACAATAAATTAAGCAGCGTTAACACCGATATGTACTTCCTTCACGTCAGACCACACCACCATTTGCTGCCTGTCTGACGTATAACAGCAACAAATAAAGAGACCCAATGACCACACTCGTGGCAAATCAGACTGATTTTTGCTTATTTTTCATCCGATTTAGTGCGACATCGTCATACCTGAGTGTAGACCAGAATGCGGGGTATCTCCGTGTCCACCCGACCGACGATATACGCTAAAACAACCCTGATATTGCGATGCGCATACCGACATTCAATCAGCATCATAGCCCAGGTTTGGCGCCAGCCAGCGCTCAACCTCACTGACCGACATCCCTTTACGCGCGGCATAATCTTCAACCTGGTCACGCTGTATCTGCGCCACGGCGAAATATTTGCTGTCCGGATGACTGAAATACCAGCCAGAGACTGACGCCCCTGGCCACATGGCGAACGAGTCAGTCAGTTTCATTCCTGTGTGGCTTTCCACCTCCAGCAATGACCAGATCGTGGCTTTTTCGGTATGTTCAGGACAAGCGGGATAACCCGGTGCCGGCCGAATGCCCTGATAATTTTCACGGATCAATTCCTCACTACTGAGATTTTCATTAGCATCATAACCCCAAATGACTTTACGAACCCGTTCATGCAGATATTCCGCCAGTGCTTCCGCCAGGCGATCAGCAATGGATTTCACCATGATTTTATTGTAATCATCGTGTTGTTGATCGAAAGCCTGCGCCAGGGCATCTTCTTCCAGCCCGCCGGTCACCGCAAAAGCGCCAAGATAATCGGCTTTTCCACTCGCTTTCGGCGCGACGAAATCCGCGAGGCAATAGTTAGCAAACCCGGATTTTTCAGTCTGTTGGCGTAAGTGATGACTTACTTGCAATATCTGCGAACGCGATTCGTCCTGATAAATTTCAATATCATCATCGACCCGGTTTGCCGGAAAAATGCCCACAACCCCTTGTGGGGTTAATGTCCCTTCGCGACTCAAGGTATCCAGCATCGCATTGGCATCCGCAAACAGACGTTGCGCCTCAACACCCACCACCTCATCATCAAAGATACGTGGATATTTCCCCGCCAGCGACCAGGTCATAAAGAACGGTGTCCAGTCGATGTAGTTACGCAGCGTTTCAATGCTCGCCTCCACCGATTTAACACCCAGCCGATGCGGAACGGGCGGCGTATAACTTTCCCAGTCAAACGCTAAATCGTTATCACGCGCCACCTGTAATGTGACTGGCGGAGTCCGCGGTTTTTTGCGGGCATGTTGCAGCCGCACCGTTTCATACTCTTTACGGGTACGCGCCACAAAATCAGCATAGAGGGCAGAAGAAAGCAGTGATGACACCACGCCCACAGTACGTGACGCATTCTGTACATACACCGTGGGCCCACGGTAATGCTGTTCAATCTTGACTGCCGTATGTGCCTTTGAGGTTGTCGCACCGCCAATCAATAAGGGGATGGTAAACCCCTGCCGTTCCATCTCTTTCGCCACATTGACCATTTCATCCAGTGACGGGGTAATCAGACCGGAAAGCCCAATGATATCCGCATGTTCATCACGCGCCGTTTTGAGGATTTTCTCACCAGGCACCATCACGCCAAGGTCGATAATCTCGTAGTTATTACACTGCAAGACCACGCCGACAATGTTCTTGCCGATATCATGAACATCGCCTTTTACCGTTGCCAGCACGATTTTACCGTTGGTTCTCCCCTGTTCTTTGCTCGCCTGAATAAAGGGTTCAAGATAGGCTACTGCCTGTTTCATCACGCGGGCGGATTTCACCACCTGAGGCAAAAACATCTTGCCTTCGCTGAACAGGTCCCCAACCACGTTCATCCCTGCCATCAACGGCCCTTCAATCACTTCAATCGGCCGCGTAACATTCTGTCGTGCGGCTTCCGTATCGCCTTCAATAAACTCGGTGATCCCTTTGACCAGCGAATATTCAAGCCGTTTCTCCACCACCCAACTGCGCCATTCCGCCTGCTGCTTATGACTTTCATCATCGCTCTTGCTGCCACGGTATGTTTCCGCCAGCGAGAGCAATCGATCAGTGCTGTCATCACGACGATTGAGCACCACATCTTCCACCGCATCACGTAATTCAGCGGGCAGGTCGTCATAAATGGCCAGTTGCCCGGCATTAACGATTCCCATATCCATGCCGTTGCGAATCGCATAATAAAGAAAGACCGCATGAATCGCTTCTCGTACCGGATCGTTACCGCGAAAGGAGAACGAGACATTAGACACTCCGCCGGAGATCATCGCATACGGCAATTCGCGTTTGATGTCGGCGCAGGCATTGATGAAGTCCAGCGCATAATTATTGTGTTCTTCAATGCCCGTCGCGACAGCAAAGATATTGGGGTCGAAAATGATATCTTCAGCCGGAAAACCAACGTCTTTCGTCAGGATCTGGTAGGCGCGCCGACAGATGTCGAGTTTCCGCTCACGCGTGTCCGCCTGCCCCACTTCGTCAAACGCCATCACCACCATTGCAGCACCATAGCGGCGCACTAAACGCGCATGATGAATGAATGCCTCCACCCCTTCTTTCATCGAAACGGAGTTAACAATCCCCTTACCCTGAATGCATTTCAGTCCTTGTTCAATAACCTGCCATTTTGATGAGTCAATCATGATCGGCACACGCGCAATATCCGGCTCACCGGCGATCAGATTGAGAAAGCGCACCATCGCTCCTTCCGCATCAAGCATGCCTTCGTCCATGTTGATATCAATAATCTGCGCGCCGCTTTCTACCTGCTGGCGTGCGACATCCAGCGCTTCGTTATATTTTTCTTCCTTAATCAGCCGTTTGAATTTAGCTGAGCCGGTAACATTGGTGCGTTCGCCGATGTTAACAAACAATGATTCCGCCCCAATATTAAGCGGTTCCAGTCCGGACAAACGGCAAGCGACTGGTAGCTTGGGCAACGCGCGTGGGGCGACACCTTCGATAACGCGGACAATCGCCGCGATGTGGTCAGGCGTTGTGCCGCAACAGCCCCCGACGATGTTCAGGAAACCGGCACGCGCCCATTCGCCGATTTGCTCCGCCATTGCCCCGGCATCCAGATCATATTCGCCAAACGCATTAGGTAATCCCGCATTGGGATGCGCACTGACATAGCATTCTGCAATGCGCGCAAGCTCCCCCACATACTGGCGCAATTCGTCTGGTCCCAGAGCGCAATTCAGGCCAAATGATAGCGGGCAGGCATGGCGTAACGAGTTATAAAATGCTTCCGTAGTTTGACCAGAGAGCGTACGCCCGGAAGCATCGGTAATGGTTCCGGATATCATCAATGGCAATGTTACGCCCAGTGCCTCAAACTCACTTTGTACCGCGAAGATCGCTGCTTTGGCGTTAAGGGTATCGAATACGGTTTCGATCATGATTAGATCGACGCCGCCCTCGATTAATGCGCGTGTAGATTCACGGTAGGCATCCACCAGACGATCAAACGTAATATTACGAAAAGCGGGATCGTTAACATCGGGAGAAATCGAACAGGTACGGTTGGTTGGGCCAAGTACGCCAGCCACATAGCGCGGGCGATGGGGCGTTTTTGCCGTCCACTCATCCGCACAGGCACGCGCCAGTTGTGCCGCAGTGAAATTGATTTCCGCCGATAATGATTCCATCTGGTAATCGGCCATCGCGACAGCGGTGGCGTTGAAGGTATTGGTTTCCAGAATATCAGCGCCAGCCGCAAGGTAAGCATGATGAATTGCGTTTATCACCTCGGGTTTGCTCAGCACCAGCAGATCGTTATTGCCTTTCAGGTCACTCGGCCAGGCGGAGAAACGGTCACCACGAAAATCATGTTCTTCCAGCTTATAGCTTTGGATCATGGTGCCCATCCCGCCATCCAGCACCATAATCCGTCGTGCGAGCTGCTGTTGCAGTGCTTCTGTTCTGTTGCTCACTCTGGCCTCATTCACGTCATCAGATTGGCCGATATGCCAACGAAACAGTCTGGCACAACTTTTGAACGGGTAAAAGCAACGATGGGTGAGACATTTTCAGCATTGCTCAAGCTGAGTCACCTGGTCAGACCAGATCGACATTCATTGCAATAATAATTAATAAAACGAAAATGATTTCCACATAGTGAAAAATGAGGAGTCAGGTATGGTCACCCCCGTTGCCGTGAAACGCGGAAAAAAACCACGCAGCACGGCGATACAAACTGCACAACCGGTTGGCCAGGTTCAGTCACTGACCCGCGGGCTGAAGTTACTTGAATCAATTGCGGAATCTCACGGCAGTGTGGCATTAACCGAACTGGCGCAACAAGCTGGTTTACCCAACTCAACGACTCACCGTTTACTGACAACAATGCAACAACTCGGTTTCGTGCGTCAGGTTGGCGATCTCGGTTACTGGACTATCGGCGCGCATGCTTTTATCGTTGCCAGCAGTTTTCTGCAAAGCCGCAATCTACTGGCGCTGGTGCATCCCGAGTTACGTAAGCTTATGGATACCTCCGGCGAAACCGTCAATCTGGCCGTACTCGATTTAAGTGATCATCAGGCGGTCATTATTGACCAGGTGCAATGTACGCAACTGATGCGGATGTCGGCCCCCATAGGAGGTAAGTTACCCATGCACGCCTCCGGCGCGGGGAAAGCCTTTCTTGCTAACCTGAACGATAAACAAGTGACAGAACTGCTACATCGTAAAGGCCTGAACAACTATACGCCGAAAACGCTGACCTCGCCCCATAGCCTGAAAGCTAACCTGGCGCAGGTGCGCAAAATGGGCTATGCCTTTGATGATGAAGAACATGCCCTCGGCCTGCGTTGCGTTGCAGCCTGTATTTATGATGAACATGATCACCCTTTTGCCGCTCTGTCCATTTCGGGTCCGATTTCACGCGTAACGGATGACCGCGTCACCGAGCTGGGCGCACTGGTGATTAAAGCAGCAAAAGCGATCACTCATGAATACGGCGGGCATCATTAATCCCTGATATTTTTCACCCGAGAATGACCGTGACATGACTGAATTCTTACGGTCATGTCGGTGCCAGGTAGCGCTGGCAAAAACGCTGCCGGCGGCGATAAGCGAAAACATCTTCAATATGACCATCACGAATACGCTGTTGTACGCCACGCCAGAAATCGGCACAAAAAAGTTCACTGTGCATGTCATTAAACAGCGTGGCAATCGCCGGATCAGTGCAGAGATAGTGACGAAACTCAGCGGGGAAAACATCATCCGGCGCCACGCTGTACCAGGGTTCCTGGCTTAATTCATCTTCAGGATAGCGCGGCGGCGGAATGTCACGGAAATTAATCTCAGTCATATAACTTATTTCGTCATAATCATAGAACACCACGCGTCCGTGACGCGTTATACCAAAATTTTTGAACAACATATCGCCCGGAAAAATATTGGCGGCCGCCAGTTGTCTGACTGCATTACCATACTCCTCAATGGCTTCACGCCGTTGCAATGGCGTCGCCTGCGCCAGCCAGATATTCAACGGCGTCATACGCCGTTCCATGTACAGATGTCGGATAATCACGTTATCACCGCATTCTTCCAGTTTTTCCGGCACTTCATGACGTAATTCCGCCAGCAATGCGGCGCTGATGCGTGCTTTTTCGATAGTGAAATTCTCAAATTCCTGTGTATCCGCCATTCGGCCAACACGATCATGTTCTTTAACCAGTTGATAGCACTGACGTACCCGTTGTGCTGACACCTCTTTTTGTGGTGCAAAGCGATCCTTAATCACTTTGAAGACACGATCAAAACCCGGCAAAGTGAATACCAGCATCACCAGACCCCGCACGCCAGGCGCAATGACAAACGACTCATCCGTCTGTGCCATGTAATCAAGATACTCACGATAACTTTCGGTTTTACCGTGTTTCTGGCAGCCTATCGCCATATAAAGCTCCGCCGTCGTTTTACCCGGCAAAATTTCGCCTAGCCACGCCACCAAAGCGCCCGGCAACGGGGCATACACCATGAAGTAAGAACGAGCGAAACCAAACACAATACTGGCTTCACGCTTACGCGTGAGGCAAGTGTCGATAAACAGTTCACCTTCATCGCTGCGGTGAATCGGCAGTAAAAAAGCGTAAATCCCTGATGGAAGGCGTAGTTTTGCCACCAACCAGGCCGCCTTATTGCGATAAAACAACTCGTTTGCCACCTGCAAAGTGGCTGACATCAGTTCATCTATGGCAAAATTTTCGCTTAAATGCGCCATGACCCAGCCAATATCGCGCGCCAGGTTCTGCCACGGCAGCCGTAACGGCAAATCACTCAATACATGCTGCAATAGTGTATGCCAGCCGTTTGCCGCACTGTAGTCACGCGCCAGTGGACGCGGGATAGCGCGAAAACGACGTGCCGGCTGTGAACTAAAAATAAATAACCGCTCCGGTGTCAATGTGCGGTGTTCAAATAACCGGCAATAAACCGAATTAAAAAAGCTTTCAGCAATTTCAAAACGTGGGTAATCGGGTAGCAGGTCGGTGTAGAGCGCTTTCACTCGCGCCAGAAAAGCATCATCAAAATGGGGGGCGCCGGTGATACAACGCAACTGTTCTACCACCAGGCCCACATGTTGATCATAGAGTTGAATCCGCGATTTCATTGCCTGTTGAACCGCCAGCCAGTCTGCGTGTTCGAAACGCTGCTGAGCACCGGCAGTGATCTCCAGAAAACGACCATATTGGGCATCAAAACCTTGCAGGATAGTTTGGGCGACCAGCATTTCCAGTTTTGGCATGTTGCGCCTCATTCGCTCAAAAAAGAGTTTATAAATGTGGGTATATGCGCTGGCCTGCCCCATCCGCGGGACGAGTTCTACCCGTCCCGAATGATTTTGTGAGCCTGTGGTTTATTAAAACTGCTGTTCTTCGGTGGATCCCGTCAGCGCCGTGACGGATGAAACGCCTCCCTGAATGACCGTGGTCACCTGATCAAAATAACCAGTGCCGACTTCCTGTTGGTGTGAAGAGAAAGTGTAACCTTGTTTGATGGCTGCGAATTCAGGCTGCTGTACCTTTTCCACATAATGTTTCATCCCTTCGCCTTGCGCATAAGCCTGCGCCAAATCGAACATGTTAAACCACATGCTGTGGATCCCCGCCAGCGTAATAAACTGATATTTATATCCCATCGCCGCCAGTTCTTGCTGGAAAGCGGCGATAGTATGGTCATCAAGATTCTTCTTCCAGTTAAACGAAGGTGAACAATTGTACGCCAGCAACTTGCCCGGGAAACGGGCATGAATCGCCTCAGAAAAGCGTTTCGCCAGTTGCAGATCCGGCGTTGAGGTTTCACACCACAATATATCGGCGTAAGGGGCATAGGCCAGGCCACGACTGATAGCTTGTTCAACCCCGGGGTTTGTCCGGAAAAAGCCTTCCGGCGTACGCTCACCAGTGATAAAGGGGTGATCATAGTCATCACAATCAGAGGTCAGTAAATCCGCCGCATCGGCATCCGTGCGGGCGATCAGCACTGTCGGTACCGCCATGACATCGGCAGCAAGACGCGCTGCCACCAACTTATGAATCGCTTCCTGGGTTGGCACCAACACTTTCCCCCCCATATGACCACACTTTTTCACCGCAGCGAGTTGATCTTCAAAATGCACGCCAGCCGCACCAGCCTGGATCATTGCTTTCATCAATTCGAAAGCATTCAGTACGCCACCAAAACCGGCTTCAGCATCAGCGATAACCGGCAGAAAATAATCGATATAACGTGTATCGTCAGGGTCAATATCGTTGGCCCACTGAATCTGATCCGCGCGCCGAAAAGTGTTATTGATGCGCTCGACCACAGAAGGCACTGAATTAACCGGATAGAGTGATTGATCCGGATACATCGTGGCGCCCAGGTTAGCGTCCGCCGCCACCTGCCAGCCTGACAGGTAAATCGCCTCAATGCCGGCTTTCGCCTGCTGCAACGCCTGGCCGCCCGTCAAGGCCCCCAGGCTATTGATATAGCCTTTTTTCGCGCCGCCATGGAGCAATGCCCACAATTTTTCTGCTCCTCGCTGTGCCAGGGTACACGCCGGGTTAACAGAACCGCGCAGTTTTATCACCTCGGCGGCGCTGTATGGACGGGTAATGCCTTCCCAGCGCGCATCACGCCAGGATTGTTCAGTCTGCTGAATCTGTTCGGTACGTGAGGTCATGGCGTAGACTCCTTTTCTCAGGGGATCAAGCGATAGCCTGGCAGCGTTAAAAACTCCACCAGTTCAGGTTCAGTGGTAATCTGTTCCATCAGCTGCGCAGCATCATCAAATCGGCCCTGGCGGAATCGCGTAGCGCCCAGCTCTTGCTGAATCACCTGCATCTCCTCGGCCAGCATCTGGCGAAATAACGCCTGGGTCACTTTTTGCCCCTCTTCCAGCGTTTTTTGATGGCGAATCCATTGCCAGATGGAAGTGCGGGAAATTTCCGCAGTAGCGGCGTCTTCCATCAATCCGTAGATCGGCACACAACCATTACCGGAGATCCAGGACTCAATGTACTGTACTGCGACCCGGATATTGGCGCGCATGCCAGCTTCCGTTCGTTTTCCGCTACAGGGTTCAAGTAGCTGGGTTGCGCTAATTGGTGCATCCTGTTCACGCATAACATCAAGTTGATTGAGCCGGTCCCCCAGAGCCTTATCAAAGACTGACATCACCGTATCCGCTAAACCAGGATGGGCAATCCATGTGCCATCGTGCCCATTAGCCGCTTCGCGTTCTTTGTCTGCTTTTACTTTATTCAGTACCCAGTTGTTATGTTCATGATCTTTGCTGGGGATAAAAGCCGCCATGCCCCCCATGGCAAAGGCCCCACGCCGGTGGCAAGTTTTGATCAGCAAGCGGGACCAGGCGTCAAGAAAATCCTGATCCATTGTGACTGACTGTCGATCAGGCAGAACCCGATCCGGATAATTTTTTAGCGTTTTGATGTAGCTGAAAATGTAATCCCAACGCCCGCAATTCAAGCCAACGATGTGATCGCGCAGATGAAAAAGGATCTCATCCATTTGAAAGACCGCCGGCAGAGTTTCGATCAACAAGGTGACTTTGATCGTGCCCCGCGGCAGGTCGAAATAATCTTCGGCATAGCAGAATAGCTGGCTCCACCAGGCCGCCTCCTGCCAGGATTGTGTCTTCGGTATATAGAAATAAGGCCCGCTGCCTTTTTTCAACAAGTTCTCCACGTTATGAAAAAAGTAGAGGGCAAAGTCGAACAGGCTGCCAGGAATCGCTTCCCCCTGCCATGTCACATGTTTTTCCGGTAAATGCAGCCCGCGCAAACGGCAGATCAATACCGCCGGATGGGGATTCAACTGATAAATTTTGCCGGCTTCATTGCTGTAGCTGATAGTGCCGTTGATCGCATCACGTAAATTGATCTGACCTGTAATCACTTTTTCCCAGCAAGGAGAGAGCGAATCTTCAAAATCCGCCATAAACACATTCACATTGGCATTGAGCGCATTAATCACCATTTTACGCTCGACCGGACCGGTGATTTCCACCCGACGATTTCGTAAATCCGGTGGTATTCCACGGATTCCCCAGTCATTTTCACGAATGGAAATAGTTTCTGAAATAAAGTCAGGCAAGGTGCCCGCATCAATTTTTTGCTGAAACACCGCACGTGCTGCCAGTAATGCATCACGCTGTGGCATAAAACGAATAACCAGCTCTGTCAGGAAATCGATCGCGCCATTGGTTAATATCTGCTGCTCTGTTTTGCCGAAATGCTGACTAAATGCCAACTCTGCGTTGATTGTTTGCTCTGTCATGACCGCCCTCTCCTGTCTGATTCCACATCATTATTTGGATCACGCCAAGGATCTGTTGGTTGGGTGTTTATTGACCTGCAGGGTTAAAGCATAATCACTATTTATTTAAAATCAAAAACAATTTCCATTTTTAACTTAAATAACTATTAACATATTGAATAATATAAATATATTTATATTATTTTTTTTAGAAATCAATTTTCTTTATTTTTTTATGTGATCTGTTTTATCGGGACAGGTAAATCTATCGGGGAGAAGAACAAGGGAAAGCGAAAATATGGAGAGCAGAGAACCCATCCCTGGTTAACTATGAGGGCCGAATGCATTCAGCCCGTGAAAATATTTAATCCAGGGTAGGATTCATATGTCGTAGGTCATACGGGGTAATTTGATAAACATAATAGTTTAACCAGTTAGAGAACAACAGATTACCATGACTGCGCCAACTGGCATGTGGTGGCAACTCAGGATTATCCTGCGGGAAATAGTGGTGCGGGATGACAGGGTTAAGGCCCGCCTCCACATCACGGCGATATTCCGCAGCCAGCGTGAGCGCATCATACTCAGGATGCCCCGTCACAAATGCCAGTCTTTTGTCTTTGCTGGCAAGTAAGTAAGCCCCGGTTTGCTCCGATTCAGCAAAAATCTCCAGATCAGTATAATCGCGAATCAACTGCGTGGGAAAATCAGCATACCGTGAATGCGGCGCAAGAAACGTATCGTCAAAACCACGCGTTAGCAATGCATGTGGGTGCAAAATATGATGTTCATACACACCCGTCAGTTTGTGCTCACGTGTTTGCTTTGGAATGCCATAAAGAATATTCAACGCGGCCTGTACGGCCCAACAGACAAACAGTGTTGAGGTAACGTGCTCCTTTGCCCAATACAGTACCCGCTGAATTTGTGGCCAGTAAGCCACATCGCAGAAATCTACCAGTCCAAGGGGCGCACCTGTAACGATCAAACCATCAAAATTTTCATGCTGAATATCATCAAAGTTACAGTAAAAATTATTAAGGTGTTCCATTGGCGTATTGCGTGATTCACGACTGTCAATGCGTAGTAACTGAACATCGATTTGTAGCGGCGAGTTAGAGAGCAGACGCAAAAACTGATTTTCTGTCTCAATTTTTTTCGGCATCAGATTCAGTATCAACACCTTAAGCGGGCGAATCTCCTGCATACTGGCACGAGAAGTTGTCATGACAAAGACATTCTCATTATGCAGAAAATTCACCGCAGGTAATTCATCGGGGATCCTGATTGGCATGACCGGTTTTCCTCACTACATACACTTATACGTTTAGACATCCAGATGCCTAAAGATAACCTGAGTGACTATAAATGTCGAGAATTCAGGTGGTAGTTGAAAATGTTTCAACATAAAACGCAAGGAAGGCTAAATGTGTAAGCGTAAAGCCTGTGTCGTCTGTTATCTATATTCCTCGACAGGTAGCTCAGAGCATGGTCTCATTCAGAAAGAGCTTATTTGTGGGGGAAAAACCACCAACTGGCGTAACAGATCCCGTAGCGTCTATTCCAATGGATTCAAACTGCATATGGTCGGATGAACGTCCCGGTCGAGGGAAAATATCGCCCGCGAGAATAGCGTTGGCAGTAACCTTATATTTAAGTGGTTAGCCGTATTCTCTGATTTTTTCTGGTAAGCCCTTTCTGTTTTTTCACCCGAGGCCGTGTAGCGGCCTTTGTGTGTCCCCTGCCTGAAATTGCGACGCTATTTATGTTTCAGCGAAGGGTACTGGCTGGACATGGTGCGGACCTTAACAAATTTATCTGGCGATAGTTTACCCGACTGGGGAAGTTAACGCAGGTAGAATTAAGGTTATGTGCGG
>JAATFO010000086.1 GCA_015655145.1 Enterobacterales bacterium
GCCGACACCAACTGGGACGCCACACTTTCCAGCAAAGATTTCCAGGTTTTCGATACCAGTAGCTCAAGAAATATTTATCGCGCGCAACCGCAATTTGACGTTAACTACTACCAAAATGATGTCGGCCCCTTTGACATGCACCTTTATGCGCAAGCGGTGCAGTTTACTAACGTCAACGATGATTTACCTGATGCGGTGCGTTTGCATTTCGAGCCTACGCTCAATTTGCCGCTGGCCAACGACTGGGGCAGCATTAATACCGAAGCAAAAATACTGGCCACGCACTACCAACAGAGTGATATCGAATACTATAATTCGCAGTCCGGTAATGTCGATAATCAACTGAAAGAATCCGTTAACCGCGTTATGCCGCAATTCAAGATCGATGGCAAAATGGTGTTCGATCGTAATATGAACTGGCTACCAGGTTATACCCAGACACTGGAACCGCGCGTGCAGTATCTGTATCTGCCGTATCGCGACCAAAGCCATATCCAGGCTTATGACTCAACACTACTGCAAACCGACTACACCGGTTTGTTCCGGGATCGCTCATACAGCGGCCTCGATCGCATCGCTTCAGCAAATCAGGTGGCCACCGGGGTCACTTCTCGCATTTATGATGAGAATCTGGTTGAACGTTTTAACGTTTCCGTAGGTCAAATCTACTCGTTTACTCCAGCACGCACTGGTATTAATAATATCGATGACGAAGATGATACCGGTAGCCTGATTTGGGCCGGTGACACCTGGTGGAAGATCAGTGATCGTTGGGGAGCGCGTGGCGGTATTCAATATGATACTCGCCTGGATAACGTGTCACAGGGCAATGCGGTGTTGGAATATCGTCGTGATGCAGACCGCATGGTGCAGTTGAACTACCGTTACAGCAGCCCTGAGTATGTTGCCAGTGCATTAAATCAGAATATTTCCAACAACCCGATTTACGAAAATGGTATTTCTCAGGTAGGGATAACCGCCAGTTGGCCGCTGGTCGACTCGTGGGCCGTGGTGGGCGCGTATTATTACGACACCAAAGCCCAACAGCCAGCCGAGCAGTTGCTGGGCTTGCAATACAGTTCGTGCTGTTATGCCATCCGTGTGGGTTATCAACGCAAAATAAGCGGTTGGGAAAACAGTAGCAGTAAATATGACAACCAAATCTCGTTCAACATTGAGTTGCGTGGCCTGAGTCCAAACTATGGTCTGGGCACCAATCAAATGCTGCGTGATGGCATTCTGCCTTATCAGCGCGCTTTCTGATGTTGTAATGTTTAGCATGCAAACCCGCAGAGCGGAAAGAATAATGGAAAAAGTATGAAGAACTGGAGAATGCTGGTACTGGGTATGGCCCTGGTGGCCAATACCGCGTTCGCAGCCCCGCAAGTTGTTGATAAAGTAGCCGCTATCGTGAATAACGGCGTGGTGTTGGAAAGTGATGTCGAGAGTATGCTGCAATCGGTCAAAGCACAGGCTCAGCAAGCTGGACAGCAATTACCTGATGACCAGACCTTGCGTCACCAGATTGTTGAACGTCTGATCATGGATAACATGATTCTGCAGATGGGCAAACAAATGGGAATGCAAATCAATGATCAGCAACTTGATCAGGCGATCAGTAATATCGCGGCGCAAAACCATATGACCGCTGAGCAGATGCGTCGTCGTCTGGCGGAGGATAATGTCAACTATGCCACCTATCGCGAGCAGATCCGCAAGGAAATGCAGATCGCCGAAGTCCGCAATAATGAGGTGCGTCGCCGGGTAACCGTTCTTCCGCAGGAAGTGGATGCACTGGCGCAGCAACTTGCCGCACAAAATTCGCAAGGCACCGAACTGAATCTAAGCCACATTCTGTTGCCATTGCCTGAAAATCCAACACAGCAACAAGTGGATGATCAGGAGACACTGGCCAAACAGCTCGTGAGTGAAATCAACAACGGGGCAGACTTTGGCAAGCTGGCAGTCACGTATTCTGCCGACCAGCAAGCGCTGAAAGGCGGTAATATGGGCTGGGGAAAAATTGAAGAGTTGCCGACCTTGTTTGCACAAGCGCTAAGCACCGCCAAAAAAGGCGATGTTATCGGCCCCATTCGTTCTGGCGTGGGTTTTCATATTCTGAAAGTGAATGATTTGCGTGGCGAGAACCAGAATATTTCCGTAACCGAAGTGCATGCACGTCATATTCTGCTGAAACCTTCACCGATTTTGACCGATGAACAAGCGCATCAGCAACTGTCGCAAGTCGCTACGGAGATCAAAAGCGGCAAAACGGCTTTCGCCGCCGCGGCAAAACAGCTTTCCGATGATCCCGGTTCAGCGAACCAGGGCGGCGATCTCGGCTGGACATCACCTGACGCCTTTGATCCTGCCTTCCGTGATGCACTCATGCACCTGCATAAAGGCGAAATAAGCCAACCGGTTCATTCCTCGTTTGGCTGGCACCTGATTCAGTTGCTGGATACCCGCCAGGTGGATAAGACAGATGCTGCCCAAAAAGAGCGCGCATGGCGCTTATTATTTAACCGTAAGTTCGCGGAAGAAGCTCAAACATGGATGCAGGAACAGCGAGCCAACGCGTACGTAAAAATTCTGGATGCCGATGCCAAGTAATGTCCGTGTAGTCATCACACCCGGCGAACCGGCCGGGATTGGTCCGGACCTGATAGTTCAACTGGCTCAGCGTGACTGGCCGGTTGAACTGGTGGTTTGCGCCTCCCCTGCGCTGCTGTGTGAACGCGCCAGCCGGTTTGGCTTACCACTAACCTTACGCACATATCAACCAGGGACGACGGCACAGCCACAAACAGCCGGAACACTCACTATTTTGCCGGTGGAAACAAGGCAACCGATCAAAGCCGGAGAGTTGTGTATCGAGAACAGCCAGTATGTTCTGGCAACGCTGGCACGCGCCTGTGAGGGGTGTCTGAATGGCGAGTTTTCCGCCCTGATTACTGGCCCGGTCCATAAAGGCGTAATCAATGATGCCGGTATCCCTTTCAGCGGCCATACGGAGTTTTTTGCTGACCGCGCGGGATGTGCGCGTGTAGTGATGATGCTGGCCACTGAAAGCTTGCGGGTGGCGCTGGCGACAACCCACTTGCCATTAAAACATGTCTCGGACGCCATCACTCGCCAAAGCCTGCATGAAGTTATTTCTATTTTGCACCAGGATTTACGGCGTAAGTTCGGTATTGCCAATCCGCATATCTTTGTTTGCGGCCTTAATCCACATGCTGGCGAAGGCGGACATATGGGGCGCGAAGAAATCGATACTATTATCCCCACCCTCGATGCGTTACGTCAGCAAGGCATCCGGCTTACCGGTCCGTTACCGGCGGATACCCTATTCCAGCCGAAGTATTTACAACAAGCCGATGCGGTGCTGGCGATGTATCATGATCAGGGACTTCCGGTATTAAAATATCAGGGGTTTGGTCGTGCGGTGAATATCACGCTCGGCTTGCCATTTATCCGTACCTCTGTTGACCACGGCACCGCACTTGAACTCGCGGGTCAGGGCAATGCTGATGCGGGCAGCTTTATCACGGCGCTTAATCTCGCCATTACCATGATCAAGAGCAGTAATGAATAATCGTCGTGTCCACCAGGGCCATCTCGCCCGCAAACGTTTTGGACAAAATTTCCTCAACGATCCGTACATCATCGATCACATAGTGTCAGCCATTCATCCCCTGCCGGAGCAAGCCGTGGTGGAAATTGGTCCCGGACTTGGCGCATTAACCGAACCGGTGGCTGAACGCCTTGATACGTTAACCGTGATTGAGCTTGACCGCGACCTGGCCGCCCGTTTGCAAACGCATCCCTTTCTTGGCCCTAAATTGACCATTTTCCAGCAAGACGCAATGACCTTCGACTTTGCTGAACTGGCGGCGCAAAAAGGTCAGCCATTACGCGTATTCGGCAATCTGCCTTACAATATTTCCACTCCCTTGATGTTCCATCTTTTCAGCTATACTCATGCCATTAAAGACATGCATTTTATGCTGCAAAAAGAGGTGGTCAATCGTCTGGTTGCGGGGCCTGGCAGCAAAGCTTACGGACGTCTTAGTGTAATGGCGCAATATTATTGTCAGGTGATCCCGGTGTTGGAAGTGCCGCCAGAATCATTCACTCCGGCGCCCAAAGTAGATTCGGCCGTTGTTCGCCTTGTGCCACATGCCACGCACCCCTATCCCGTCAGCGATATTCGTGTTTTGAGCCGGATTACCACTGAAGCCTTTGGCAAACGCCGTAAAACTTTGCGCAACAGTCTGGGGCACCTGTTCACACTCGATGTGCTCAATGCTCTGGGTATTGACCCGACATGGCGTGCAGAAAATATCGCTGTCGCCCAATATTGTCAGTTGGCAAACTGGCTGGCGACACATCCTGAGCCACAGGAGATGTAACAGATGATTGAATCGTCCCGGATTTGCATACAAGTACAAAGTGCTTACGTAGCATCGCAATCCGCACCCGAAGAAGAGCGCTATGTTTTTGCGTATACCATTACCATCCGCAATTTGGGACACGATCCGGTACAACTACAGGGACGCTATTGGCTCATTACCAATGGCAACGGACGAGAAACGGAGGTTCAGGGCGAGGGTGTTGTCGGCGAACACCCCCTTATCGCACCGGGAAATGAGTTTCAATACACCAGTGGCGCGGTTCTTGAAACCCCGATGGGAACCATGCAAGGCCACTATGTGATGACTGATGACAACGGTAAAACCTTCCATGTCGATATTCCGGTTTTCCGTCTTGCAATCCAGACACATATCCATTAATGGTAAATCCGGCGACTAACCGGGCTTATTGCTTTTCCACCAGGTCATAATTGTAATGAGTACATATTTGATTGGCGACATTCACGGTTGCTATGATGAATTGCAAGGGTTACTGGCACAGGTCTCTTTTGATCCCGGGCAAGATACCTTATGGCTAACGGGTGATCTGGTCGCCCGCGGCCCGAATTCGCTGGCAGTTCTACGCTATGTGCGCTCACTGGGTGATTGTGTACGCCTGGTATTAGGTAATCACGATCTGCATCTACTGGCAGTTTATGCTGGCATCAGCCGTAACAAACCGAAAGACCGCCTCACGCCATTACTGGAAGCCGCAGACGTTGATACGTTGATTAACTGGTTGCGTCGCCAGCCATTGCTGCAAGTGGATGAAGATAAAAAGCTGGTAATGGCGCATGCAGGCATCACGCCTCAATGGGACATCGCCACAGCGAAAACATGCGCCCATGAAGTTGAAGCGATGCTATCCAGCGACAGTTATCCGCTATTTCTCGACGCCATGTATGGGGATATGCCCAACAACTGGTCGCCCGCGCTGAGTGGGTTAGCCCGTTTACGTTTCAGCAGCAATGCCCTGACACGCATGCGCTACTGTTTCCCGAATGGCCAGTTGGATATGGTTTGCAAAGATACGCCTGAATCGGCCCCGGCGCCATTAAAGCCATGGTTTACCATTAGCGGCCCGGTTGCCCGCGATTACACCATTATATTCGGCCACTGGGCTTCACTTGCCGGCAAAGGAACCCCTGCGGGCATTATTGGACTGGATACCGGGTGTTGCTGGGGCGGAACATTAACCCTGTTGCGTTGGGAAGATCGTCAGCTATTTGTTCAGCCATCAAACCACAAGCGCACCCCGGAGCATTAACAGCGGTAACCAGGGCCGCACCAGCCGGCCCTGGTGTTTAACGCCGGTCCAGAATCTCAAAACAGTAACTGTGCGAATTCTGTTCATCCGCATCGTGGAATTCACTGAATGTTGACTGCCATTCGTTTGGCTCGTAATCCGGAAAGTGGGTATCTCCCGCGACGTCAGCGTCAATGTGCGTCAGATAGAGGCGATCAGCACGCTGCAGCATTTGCGCATACAAGCGCCCACCGCCTATCACCATGACTTCGTCCACCTCGCCAGCAGCGCTGATCGCGTCATCCAGTGAGTTCACCCAGGTCACACCGGTTGCATGGCCTTTTTGGCGGCTCACCACAATGTTGTGTCTGCCCGGTAAGGGGCGGCCGATTGATTCCCAGGTTAAACGCCCCATAATGACGGGTTTGTTCAGGGTATTTCGTTTGAACCAGGCTAAATCAGCCGGGAGTTGCCAGGGCATGGCGTTTTCCATGCCAATAACACGGTCGTTAGCCAGTGCCGCAATCATACTTATTATCATATGAAACTCTACTGAGAGTAAAAACTGGCGTCATCATACGAAAAGGCGTCACGTTCGTCGATAGCGATGTCGCCCGTCCGACACATTGTTGCTGTTCCCCGATACAATATCGAGCCAGTGCAGCACAGTGCATTAACGAGATAACCTAAGATGTTTTATTTATCGTAATCAAGAGGAGGCGTTGAGAAAAACGGTTATGGGTGGCGCTATTGGCGGACTTTCCTCCCCCGGAAGGGGGGAGGAAGATACTGATAATGCTTCACGCGCCAATATACTGACTTTCCTGCAACGTGAAGTATTGAACGTTAGAAATCGTAGCGCACACGCACCAGATTCATATCGCCCTGTTTGTCTGTACTGGAGGTAAAGACGTGTTCGTAATCAAGACGGAAACCATAATCCAGTTGGAAGGAGATACCCACACCATTATCAATCCGCTGATAGTTACGATCGTTCACGTATTCGATGCGATCACCCATAAAGTAAGGCTGGATAGTTTTCACTGCGAACTGGTTGATCGGGAAGGTATAACCTGCAAAGTATTCAATCCCCCACGCATCGCCGGCAAAATAATTATTTACATTAATTTGTTTCGAGGTCAGGAAGTTTTCATACCAGCCGCCACCGACAGAGAATGTCCAGTTATCTGGTTTCCAGCTCAGCGCTGTACCAAAAATGTTCTGGTCATAATCTTTGCTGTCGCCGTTGCCTGGGTTACGCATCTCAGCACGGGTATAGTTCCACGCCGTGCCCCA
>JAATFO010000094.1 GCA_015655145.1 Enterobacterales bacterium
AAAGGCGCAAAGACACTGCCCTTAGGACCATAATCTTGATCGGGGGCGAACCAAACGGCCTCACCCTGCTTCAGGGCTTTTACCATGCCACGTAAATCACGACGATCGATCATCGCCTTGTTCGAGCGGGTACGTCCTTTGGTCTGCACCCACTCCATCAGTTTATTATTGTGTGGCCGATACATGGCCATCATCGGTTGGCACAGCCCCATCGCGCGTCCCCCTAACTCAACCGACATAAAATGCACGCCGATGATCAGAGCACCGCGGTTACTTTTTTGTGCATTTTGCAGGTTATGCAAACCATTGACCGTTACCCATCGTTTAACGCGTTCATCTGACCAGAACCACGCCATACCCGTTTCCATTAGGCCCATACCTAATGATTCAAAGTTATGTACGATACGATGCTCTAATTCATCACGGGGTAAATCGGGAAAACAAAGTTCCAGATTTCGTCGGGTAATACGTATACGGCGTTGCAGGAAATGCATGGACATACGGCCCATCCAGGTCCCCAGTTTTTCCAGCAATGGAAAAGGAAGCTGAACGAGCAGAAATAACAGGCCTAACCCTAGCCACATTAGCCAATATCGGGGATGTAAAAGGGCGCGGGAAAACACCGGTGAGGATTTCATGATTCTCTCTATTATGCGTGAGTGGGGTGTAACGCATAAAGAGGTGAATCAATCGCGGTACATACCCTTCGACATCGTCGTAGCTCAGAAGTTGTCAGCACAAACGAAAATTTATACAACCCAGCCGTTTCTGCGGTATAACGCTGTTCACTGGCGATAAAAACATTATAACCCTCATCTTCTGCGCTGGCGCGCGCGTTTACACATACTTGTGTCGAGGTGAGTAACAGGGTCAGACACTATTGATCTTTCAGAGATACGTTAAGATTTTGCAAGGATTGAGTAAATAAAATTCAAATCGCACATTTTAGGATGTTTCATTATTTAACACGGATGTAGGTTAATCGATATTGTCGGGAGTTCTGCTTACCGAAGGCAGAAAAGAACGGAAGGAATAGTAGTATGAAGAAAACGGCACTGGCACTTGTAATGACTATTTTTACGGTTGGCAGTCTTTGTTCCACGTTTTCACATGCACAAGGGCCTGATAACCAGGGTGGGAAGCAATGGCAGCAAGGCGCTGAACACAACCAGAAGCAGGGTAACAGAGATAATCAACCAAATCGCGACAACCGCGGCGGCAAAGAACAAGGCCGGAAAAATGGTGGATCCCCAGGCGGCAGTGAACGTAATCACTTCACATCCAATGGACATGATTTCAGGAAAGGGAGAGCCGCCCCTGAACGATATCGTGGTGACGATTATCGGGTGAAAGACTGGCGTGACCGTGGTTTAAGAGAACCACCAACAGGCCAGAACTGGGCATATATTGATGGGAATTATGTGTTGATTGCCGCCGCAACCGGGATTATTACATCCATCATTTTGAGTAACACCTTGCAGCGTTAATATCCGAGCGTGTCGGAGATAACCACCTGGCACGCGTTTTAGCGTTAGTTTCTACCTTCCCCCTGATGCCGCGTTCCTTTCCTGAGATGCCCTTTCAAAAATTTCTGCATCTTTACCCGGTGATCAGCGGAGACTGGTGAATCCATTTTGCCGGCGTCAGTTGTTGGACAGCGAACCTGGCAACGTCCGCACGGCTGATCGCGCCGCCGTGAAAATCTGATAAATCAGTAAGTGCCCGAACGTTGCCAGTAGCCGGTTTGTCGTTAAGCACACTGGGACGAATGATGACCCAATCGAGTGCGCTGGCGCTGATAATTCTCTCCTGACGATCTTTGTCCTTATAAACCTGACCTAACATCAACGGTTGAAAGAGATGATCGAAAAAAAATCCGCCATGCCCCCGACTGTCGCCAGCACCCATTCCGGTGATACAAACCAGTCTCTGGACACCCTGTCGTGTCATAACATTGACCAGCGCTTTTGTTGCTGTCGAAAGCAGGGTAACTTCGCGAAATGGGCTCATTGATGTGCCAAGTGCGCTGATCACTGCGTCACAGCCGGTCATGGCATGGTTAAGCACCGCCTCGTCACGAGCATCGCCTTCAACTAATTGCGCCCCGACCAGACCATGAGCCCGGCTAACAGAACGTACCAGCGCGACAACTTGATGCTTCTGCTCTATCGCGTACTTGACAATGAGCTGACCAGTGGGGCCGGTGGCGCCTGAGACTAAGATTTTCATTTCGCTATTCCTGATAAGATTGCTATTTATGTACTGATAGCCACCATTGGCGCGGGTTACATCTTCAGAGCAAATGTTCATGGAGCTCTGCCTGATAGCGGGCATTTTATTGGCTACTGGTTATGAGATTTTTCCGCCGGGACGACGACATATTTTATTCAGACTCAACCCACCGTCCTGCTGAGTCGGCGGTATCTAACGGCGTCGTATTGAATGCTATGGCGGCGTGAGGGGCCATTCGATGGACAGCATTTATTAATTTTTCGAACAGTAGCAAGCTGTCAGGTGGAATACGTATGCCGCCACCGATCACCACGCAGTCGTAATGGGTGGTGGCCAGATGATTTTCCAGTACAACTGTGGGGTTGTTGTCTGGATGTAGCAGACACAGGTCGGCGTTCCATCCGCGTTCCGCCATTTTTTGCATTCCCACAGCAATGCTCGCATGGATCCGGGCCGCATCAAAGCCGCCAGGCAATGTAGGATCCGAAAAGTTCACCGTCTCTGGCTGTTGACCAACAAACAATATTTTTTTCGCTGTGTGTGATGCGTTCATCGTGTGTTCCTTATGTTATCGCTATGCAAAATGTCTGGCATCTCGCGTCAAATAAGGCGTGCAATCGTCATGCTGAGTGCCATTGCCGCGTGATTTATTGTGTTACGTCAGACGTTACGCGGTATATGAGTGAGCAAATCGCGCAAGCATGTGATGTTCATCTCTGTGGCCTGGCGCTACAAGCTCTGCGTTCTGTACCGCTAACTGAATCCTGACTGATTCAATTTTTGTTGTATAGTGATAAAATCAGGACATATTGTCTCAATAATGGAACAGTGATGAACATGACGGCCGTTTTTAATTTTAATCTGGTCGCCAAATATGGTGGTTTTGGCGCGGCAAGCCGCGCGACAGGGCTGTCGAAAGCATCCCTGTCGCGACGTGTTCGAGAACTTGAAGACAGTTTAGGTGTTCGCCTTATCGAGCGTGGCGTGCGTCCGCTGCGTATGACGGATGAAGGGGCTGTGCTGCATGCGCGTACCGACATACAGTTTGGTGCGATCGCAGATGCGCTGCGGGATGTAAAAGCCGGTCTGGGACGACCGAGCGGGCGTCTGCGCATCAGCGTACCACTGCTGTTTGCCAACCTGACACTTGGCCCATTGGTGGCCGCGTTTATCAAAGCATACCCGGAAGTGGTGCCGGAAGTGACCACCGACGACAAGTTTGTTGACCTGCTTGCGGATGAGTACGATGTTGTCATCCGCGCCAACCCTCATCCGCAAGACAATCTGGTTGGTCGGTGTTTTCTACGTAATCGGTTGATTCTGGTGGCGATACCGACGTTGCCACCACCCGCGGAGGGAACCGGTATTGAAGCAGCTTGCACTTTCCCTGCCATAATGAGGACGGGAACCTTTGATGACGAGGTGTGGTCGGTTAGCGATCCGAAAGATGGACAGCCACGGTTGTATTATCCGCAAGCTGTGTTGCGGTTGTCATCGCCGCTTTCGATCCGCGATGCAGTATATGCGGGCGCGGGCGCAGCACTGGTGCCATTAACTATTGTCGCGGATGACCTTGAAGCCGGACGCCTGGTGAGTTGGGGTATGTCGACCGAACCTGGCATCGAAGTATGGGTATTGCACGCCTCACGACGCCTGGTCAGCCCGAAAATAAGCGCCTTCGTCAACTTCATTTGTGATTACTTCCCGGATAACACCCGCTGATTTCTTTTCTGGGATCCAGAATACGTCTTGAACCGGGGTGGCAATAAAAACGCGTCCTGGCAACTGAACGTCAGGCGGATGTCGCCTCAGAGCCATTTTGCCAGAATAATGGCTGTTCCAAACTGGAGAGCACATATTTACATTAAGAGCCTATCCCATTAGGCCAATTTTACTTGCCACTTTGGCCCTCGGCAGTACTCGAAATCCTCACGTACTACGTGTACGCTCCGGTTTTACCGCGCTGTCTGTGTCCAAATTGACTACGACAATAATACCTACTGGGGTAGGCTCTAAGTGATTATCTCTTTCGTTATCATTGTGAATCAGTAACCACAAAGTATCGTTTTTTAATTAAAAAAAACGATACTTTGTGGTATTCGGCTTCCTCACGGCGTCTGGTATTCAACATCGTTATTTAGTCAATGAACGGCTAACATCCCCTCAAAATCGACCCGATCACTATCGGGGAAATACACGTTAGGTACACCGGAACTGCAATACTACTCTTGTGTGAAAATCGGCATCGCTATGTTTAGTAACCATATGATTTAAATGAATAGCGGGTGGCGCCTCTAATTAGTTGAATGTGATGTATAATACCCGTTTTTGAGGTTTTCTCATGGCCAGCGTTAACGTTCATTGTCCCCGTTGTCAGTCAGACCAGGTTTACCGGCATGGTCAGAACACTAAAGGTCATGACC
>JAATFO010000013.1 GCA_015655145.1 Enterobacterales bacterium
AGTTATGGACCATTTCACCCAATGGCGGAGATCCGCGCCAGGTGACACAAAGTATACACAGTATCCAGTCGGCCTTTAGCTGGCATCCGGCGGGAAAACAGATGGCATTTATCTGTGACAACAGCGTCATGGTCTGCGAAATGACAACCGGCACCATGACCCGCCTGACGCCACGCAGCCATGAGACACCCAGCGGCGATGCCGTGGTATTCTCACCCAATGGCCAACACATTGCCTTTATGCGTCAAGTTGCCAGCTTTCATCAAATCTTTACGGTTGCAGTGAAGTAATGGCTACGGCGTGCTGTCTGCGCGCCCTTGCTGCGGATGGGATAGCCCTTCTGCTCTGAGTACCCGCTCGCGCGGTGAATCAATGCTCTTATCATCGTCCGCGCGGGCATAATCCCAGGGCAGTAATACGGTATCCAGCACGGCAGAAAAAGGGAGATCAATCAATGCCAGCGGTTTGAGCGCCCAACTGGTTTGATCGTCGGTCAGTATAGCGGCACTGGCGCGCGTACCGGGGTAATATCCCTGGCTGCCGCCGGTATGAGACATAACGCTGGAACAACCCGCGGTGTTTGATAGCGAACAACAGGCCAGTAATCCGGCCAAATGGTACGTCCTGATTGCTTTCATCTTCATCATCCCTTCCGTCATGAGGCAATACACGGCGGAGTATCATCACCAGCCAGTGATGTCTCTGGTCACTCTGTGGTGACTCATGCCTGGTCTACGACAATATTATTCCCCTGAGTGTATGACATTCCGGGCCATTGAGTTAAAAAATTTGCGCCAGTTCCATTGAAAACATCCGTTGCGACACCATTTTTAAATTACGGTCACAAAAACATTCGCCGACAGGGTTCGGGTTTGTGGCTCGACAACTTGTCTATAAAGGAAAGTTGTGAATCAACACTCTCGCTGATATTCAGGAGTTTTTATTATGCGTAATTTTGATCTCTCTCCACTGTATCGTTCTGCTATCGGTTTTGATCACCTGATTAACTTACTGGAATCCGGCCAGGGACAAAGTAATGGCGGCTATCCGCCATATAACGTTGAACTGGTTGATGAACACCACTACCGAATTACTATTGCCGTCGCGGGTTTCGCTCAGAGTGAGCTCGATATTACCGCCCATGACAATCTGCTGATTGTCCGCGGCGCTCACCCCGAAGAGCAGACCGAACGTCACTATCTCTATCAGGGTATTGCCGAACGTAACTTTGAACGCAAGTTCCAGCTTGCTGAGCATATTGTGGTGCGTGACGCCCGGTTAGAAAACGGATTGCTGTATATCGAGCTGGAACGCATCGTTCCGGAAGAGATGAAACCACGTCGTATTGAAATACTTGGTTAAATCAATACTTTACAGCTTAATGCAACCCTGGGCCAGTGTAATGACCGGCCCTGATGGGTATTCCCGCGCCGGGTACGCGCATCAGCAACATAAACGATGATGGCAAGCCACGCTATTGTTGCTGTTGCCGTACAATGCACGTTTGCACGACCAACCCACCAAACATATTCACCAGTAAACCAATAATGATAATCACCGCGCCGATAATTTCACGGGTAGAGAGCGTTTCATGCAGAACCAGTGCGGCACTGAATATACCAACAACCGGCACCAACAACGAAAGCGGGGCGACCCGCCAGGTTTCATAACGACTGAGCAGGTTACCCCAAATAGCATAACCAAAAACGGTGGCGATAAACGCGAGATAGATTAATGCCAGTATCGTTTGCAGATGAATATGAAGCAGACTGGAGAGAATTGCGGACGTGCCCTCAAACCACCAGGAACAGGCGAAGAAGGGGATGACCGGGACCAATGCGCTCCATATAACCAACGACATCATAGGAACGTCAGTATTCCGCATAATCACCTTATTGGTGATATTCCCCAGCCCCCAGGACAACGCGGCGGCCAGCGTCAACATCAGGGTAGTCAGCGTAATGCCTGTTGTGGTATGGCCTTTCACGCCTGAGGTTGCCAACATAAACATGCCGATTATCGCTACCAGTATGCCGACAATGTGATTCCATTTCAGTTTCTCTGACAACATCAGCGCGCCAAGCAGAATGGTGAAAAAAGCCTGCGCCTGTAACACCAATGAAGCCAGTCCCGCCGGCATGCCCAGCTTGATCGCCAGAAACAGGAAGGCAAACTGACCAAAGCTAATGGTCATGCCATAAACCACCAGCCAACGGACAGGAACCCTGGGCAGTTTAATAAAGAAGATCGCCGGGAAAGCGACGAGGGTAAAGCGTAAACCGGCCAGTAGAAATGGCGGCATACCATAGAGACCCACTTTAATAACGACAAAATTGATGCCCCATGCCACCACGACACAGAGAGCCAACAACATATCTCTGACTGACATAATATTTTTCTCCCTGCCACCTATCAGGTATTGGCGCTAACCGGTGTAGCAATGTCGCTGGTACAACCTTCACCCACTACCCGAAAATAATCACTCACGCTGATTGCCATTGATTTATCCAACTCGCCCGCATTGAAAAACAGTGTTTCCACGTGGCGAATACGCTCATCCACCAGCAATCGCAGTTGATCATTAAAGCTAAAAGGCGGCACGGCGCCCATCACGCAGTGGGTCAATTCCTGAGCGACGTCCACCGGTGCAAAACGCGACTTTTTACCCCCCAATGTCTGAGCGACACCATTGAAATTCACTTTACAGTCTCCCGGAACAATAGCCAGGACATAGAGCACCTTCTCTGCACCGCCGCTCACTTGAAGTACCATCGCTTTTGCTGCCTGCGCCAGAGCGTTGCCGCGTATGCCGCTGATCACCTCCGTGCGACCTTCCGCCGGATGTGCAATGATTCGAAAGCGCACCTGCTGTTCATCCAGCAACGCCACTAATTTATCAAAGGTTGTCATCACAAAACGCCTTATTTTACGGGGAAAGAGCTTAACTCCAGGCAATGGCGTGCTTCATTTTTTTATCGGTCAGACCGAAGAAGAAGCCCATGGTAATGCGGGTATCCCCGGCGACCCGATCGATTTCGTGATAGTACGCCGGGTTGAAGATATAAATATCGCCACTATGCGGATGAAATTCGCAGGTTTCACAATCCTGAACCACTGAGCCCGGATAACCGAGCTCCCCAGGAACTTTGTATTTCTCATCATCAGGGTGCCATTTTTTCTTATAAATTCGCAATGCGCCGCCCTCGCTACATTCCTGCAGACACACCACGCAGCTCAGTTGATGAAGGATGTTCGTCACTGCCAAACCACTGCCAGCGGCATCACGCACAATAAGATCGTTATGCAGCGGATTAGCCACCCCATCCGCATGAAAACGAACAATAGAACCCGCATAGTCACCCAAAGCAGGCTCAGTCGCGGTGGTCAGTTTTTCCAGCTTGAGGGATTTTTTCACCCAACTATAAACATCCTGTTTCAGTACGGTCAGTGAGGGCGGCAATGCAGGCTGGATATCGCGTAGCGCGGTGAAATAGTTTTCCGGTGCCGAGGTGTGTCTGGCAAGGTATGGGCCAAGGGTGGTCAGCGCGCCATTAGAATAGTGGGAAACGCGGATTCTTTCCCGGCACTGTTCGAGATCATTGACCACCGACTGACGCTTCTCCGCAGTCAGATAATGCCGTAAAACCAACAAGGGAACACGCGCGGTCACAATATCATCGAGCCAGGTGGTCTCGACAAACATCGTCGGATTAATAACGCGAATTTGATTAAAAATGGCCATGATTTACTCCGCAAAAGTGATTTCATGCAGTTCATGATTATTCATTGGACGCCAGCGCACGCCCAATGAAGGAATCTGTTCTGAGGCAATAACGACACTGTGTTCGTTTTGACAAAAGTGCATGGTGAAATAACGGGGAAAAGGCGTGTCTTCCGGCTGCCATTGCCACGCCCAGGCTTTTTCGCTGGTGATAAAAAAGGCATTGCCTGAACTGCCGCCCGGGGCAACCTGAGCCATTTTTTCCAGCAGATAATGCCGGGTGAAGTCGGGCGGAGTGATCCCCGTGACTATATAGTCAAGGTATTCCGCAGAATCAAAACAGGATTCGTCCAGTCCCAGATGTTGATAAAGCGTGGGCAAAAAACCGTTATGCATCAAGTACCATTGCGTTTCCCCACTCTGGCGGTGCAACGGATGAGAAAATTGTATTCCACGATTTTTATCGAGGGTGGCATGGCGGACATGTACGGCCAGAAATTGAGTGCGAATACCGGTGATATTCAGGCTGGGCAACGCATCCGCAAACGCCCCGGCGCCGTGTAAGGTGCGGATCTTGCCCTCTTCCAGCCATAAGCACCCCCAGCCATTAGGGTGTTCTCGTATGGGGCCGTCGTGTTGGGCGGTTTCACCACAACTCATGGCTTTGGCCGCTGCCAATACCGCAGCGACTGAAAACACACCCTGCGCCATGATCATTCTGCACATAGCATATTGCTCCTTGACGGCATACCCTGACGGTTGGTTACCGCATTGAACAGCGCCATAATTTCGTGATGATCGTGCGCGGTAAGGCAGAGCGTACCGAGGATGCCGGCATGACGCGTTAAATCGGCGTACAGCGACGAATCTTGTGAAACAACCAGAGGGGGCAGGCTCATCGGCGGCAGCACGCTGCCGCGCTGGTGCTGAAGTACCCATCGTTCAGCCGCAACCAGTTGCGAGCGCTGGCGCAGCCGTAGCTGACCGACAGCCGACGTGGACGCGGTAAAATTCACGCCCGCAAAGGGTTTACCTTGTTCAATATTAAAGGTGATTTCCGCCCAGTTCAGACCGGTGATCTCCTTCACCAGGCTGACCACGCCCATCCCGGAGAGGCGAAATCCCATTTCAAGAAAGTGTGGTACGCCATCCACCACGATGAAATCAATGTGAAACGCGCCTTGTCGATAATCGAAAGTCGTGCAACACAACTGCATCAAGTTGCTAAAGGCGGGCGGAAGATCGCGGGCGGCGACCCCCACATGGCCCGACTCATAAAAGCTGATCATACCGTCGCCATTATCTACTTGTTCAATCAATTTCTGGCAACAGGTCAACGCATGCGCCTCCCCGTTACATACCACGCCCTGCAGTGAATACTCTTCGCCCTCTATCCAGCATTCGACAATAAAACCGGAAAAACATCGACCGCCGTAATTCAGCGTCGTCGCCAGTTTATCAATGGCGTTATCCAGTTGCTGTGCGCTTTTCACCAGCCAGATGCCCAACCCGCCGCCGCCATCGACCGGTTTGATGACACAAGGGTAGAGCAGCATATCGCGCGCCTCTTTGATATTCAGCACCGAGGCAAAAAAGCGAAATTCAGGTTGTGGAACAGGGGTAAGCACCTTCTTCAGCGCCATCCGTTGCGCATATTTATCCAGCGGAATAAACCCTGGGTGATCAGCCTGGTCAGACAGCATTTCCCGCACGCGACCCGCGCTCTGGTTATAGACCTCAAACCCGGCCAGCACCACGTGTGGCGATTCGAGCAACCCGGCATTCATATATGCCAGCATCACCTCATAAGGGTTTTCCGGCCGTTCGATACGCAGAATCATATCGAAGGGCAAATGGAGACCGCGTGACTGGTAATCAACAAAATCTCCCCGTTCCGCAAGCACCGTGAAATAACTTTCACGCTGAGCAACGTCACAGTAAGGGTTCTGCCCATCACGGGTGGCACCCATTTGCAGGAATATTTTTTTCATGATCTGACCTTCGCTCACTAGCGTCCGGAAATGACTTCACTTACCGTGTCCCGCAGGACACCGTTATTCACCTGGATAATGGCTTTATGCGGGTCGTAACGCAGAATACGTGACAACGGATCCTGTTGTTTTTTCTCAAGTAACGAGGTTACCAGCGTACAGCGATAGCATTGCCGCAGTTGCGTCAGCGTCAAACCAGAGATCTGCATTAACTGGTCGCTCAATGTGGGATTGTGTTTTTCGTCGTCACTGAGCAGTGCGTGAATCTCGCTGGCGGAGAACGGCAACGACTCCTGGGCCAGATACTGCGCCAGATTTTTACCGCCTTCGGTAAAGGGCGAATAGATCATGCACACCAGTTGCTGGCTGTTTAGTCCGAAAGCCTGCCAGGCAAACTGTGCAGCGCGCGTACGCTGAACGGCGATGGCACGATCATCCTGATAACGAGCGGCCATATTGGCTATCAGATGTGCCGGGAAATCTTTCTGCGCCATCAGACCCAGCGCAAAACGGACATATTCACGAATGCCTTCGGCGTAGTTGCGCTGTAACAGGGTTTCCGCGCGCAGCCCACGGATATGAGCCATCAACGTGGGATTGCCGCAGTCCGATTCAGAAAAACTGAACATCAGGACATCAAAACGAAAGTGCATAAAATCGTTGAGCAACGCCCAGTGCGCACCAGCCTCATAGGCAGTATCCTGATAAATGTTAAAAAATAGCGGGTCGCGTGGCAGTTGACAGGTGATGCGATGGCCGGGCGTCACATTTTCAGCCCCATAAATATGGCCAAAGTAGCGCTCTGCCACACCGTCGAGGGTGGCGAGGAAACCGGAGAAACCCCGGCGGTTTTCCACTTCGGCGGCATCAAACAGGCGAGAAAGATGGCGAGCCCAGGCGAAGTAAGCGGTTTGTTCGCGTGGCGAATCACCCGTAATAATCATATCGACCCCGCCATCATAGTGCGCGGCAAGCCCGAATGAATTGACCATACTGAGATTACAGGCATTACAAAATGTTGAACGCGCATCCGCCTGAAAACGGTGACCACTCATCAGCACATCAGTACGATTCTGCTGACGCACTGTATCCGGCAGCGGTAAGTGCCGATCAAAAGGGCGAATCAATAGCCCATCGGTCATTAAGCAGGTAACTGACTCATCGCCATAAATATGCAGCGCGTGATAAACACGATCAATATTTTCCATCACACAGTCATTCATCCCTGCATGACGGTTGGTACTAATTCGCAGGTGAAAAGTATCGCCTTTTTCTTGCCACACCAGCCCTTGAATATAACGAACATAGGCCACCATATAACTACTGTCTTTACCACCACCATAAGCCAGTAATACGCGATTATTGGAAATAGTGTGATTGTCGGGGAAAGCGGAAATTAATCGCGTGACGCAACGTTTCGCTGAATCAATAATTGCCGGAGAAAGCCAAACGTCCATCTCTCTCATCATCACTGAAAGATTATTCATTTTCACCATTATCCTTTGAGAAAGAAATATGCCCAATGAACTTCGCATTGCCGTCAGACGGCAAATGTGCAGATACCCGTGCGTTCAATGCATTAATGGCTGGGGTAAATAAACACAACCAACACATCGTGTAATTTTCACGATGACGAGAGACACCCCAAATAACTGCGCCCGTTGCTACAGCACAAAAAGTTGCAAAGATGCTAAAAATAAATGGTGAAGATCTTATTATTGTTAAGCATGCCCAAGGTAAACTACTATCAAGATAATCTTTTTAATATGCACAGATCAGATCGATATGGGGTGGAACAGATGTCCGCTAAAAATAACCTGTCAGTTTCTCAGGGCAGTCGCTATCGTCACATTGCGGAACAGATAAAACAGGCGATTGACGCCGGCACATTGCCGGCTGAAAGCCGTTTACCCTCCGTACGCACGCTGGCTACGCAATACAATATCAGTCTGACTACTGCACTAAAAACGCTACGTACGCTGGAAGATGAGCACTATGCGGTGGCAAAACCTAAATCGGGCTTTTTTGTCGCCCCCTCCCAGCCGGTATCACCGCATTTCCCCTCGCGGGTATCTCAGCCAAAGGTGATTGCCCCCCTTGATGAGCAAACCGAGTTACATCTGGCGATGGTCGGGGCTGATTGCCGGGTACGGCTGGATTTAGCCAATGGCGCCCGCTCGCTCTATCCAATAAAAAAAATGGGGCTGCTCATGCGCCAGCTTAGTTATAGCAAACCTTTTTTATTGGGTAATACAGTAAAAGGAACCGGCTATGCCCCGTTAAAAGTAGAAATTGCCCGCCGGGCGGTGGAGTATGGCTGTACGATTAATCCCGAGGACATATTGATCACCAATGGCTGTATTGAAGCTATTTCGCTTTCATTACGCGCTACCGTGAAACAAGGGGATGTGGTGGCCGTAGAGTCACCTTGCTACTTTGTTTTATTGCAAATGCTGCATAATTTAAATTTGCGGGTTATTGAAGTCGAGGCTGGCAGTGAAGGTTATATCAACATCGAAAAATTGACCGCACTCTTTCAAAGTAAAGTGGTAAAAGCATTTGTGACACTGGCAAACATTAACAATCCCTTAGGAAAAAGTATCCCTAATGAGGATAAGGCTTATATTGCACGCCAGGCGGATGAACATGATGTGATTATCATTGAGGATGATATTTTCGGTGATACGGTATTTGGCGAACGGCGCCCCTTTCCTATGCGTGCGTTTAGCCCGAATGCTATCTTATGCAGCGGTTTTTCCAAAACCGTGGCGCCCGGTATCCGTATCGGCTGGGTGCACAGTACCAATTTCATGCGCAAGATCGCCTCGCTAAAGTACACCTCCACCATGGGGACCGCCGTATTGCCACAGGCGGCGATTGCCGAATTATTACGCAATGGCGGTTACGACGCACATCTGCGTAAATTACGCCGCGAACTGGCCAGCCAAATCCGGCAGATCCGTCAGGCCGTGTTACGCCATTTTCCGCCCGGCACGCGCGTTTCCGATCCACAAGGCGGTTATGTCTTATGGGTCGAAATGCCGCGACAGGCGCTCAATGTTCGAACCTTATTCATTCAGGCGCGCAACGCCGGTATTGGTATCGCTCCCGGCCATATTTTCGCCACCGATCACCGTTACGACCACTGTTTTCGCCTCAATGCCGGTTTCGGCTGGAATGACGATGTCGAACAGGCCATTAAGATGCTGGCACAATGGTGTAAACAATCATTACCGTAGCGGCTTCCGCTTATCGACAGCGGACGGAACGAGATTCGCCTGTGCTGCAGGGTAAACGGTATTTCGGGAGACGTGGTGCTTATTCATTCTCAGCATACGCACGGTCGATCTCTGCGGCGAGGATCCGTACCCCGCGAGCGATTTGGTCGCTATCCGGGACATAATTCATCCGCATACACTGCTGCGTATGCGGCCAGGTGTCGGCAAACCCCGGAAAGAAGAAATGCCCCGGAACCATCAGTACGCCCCGTAGTTTCAGACGCTGATAAAGCTCTTCGGTGGTAATGGGTAAATCCCGGAACCATAACCAGAGGAAAATGGCCCCTTCCGGTTTATGGATCAGACAACGATCTTCCGGCAAATAGCGGCGAATGACCGCCATCGTCTCCGCGACCCGCTGTTGGTAGAAGGGCCTGATCACCGTTTCGGATAAGCGGAGTAAATCGCCACGCTGAATCATCTCGGTGGCGATCCCCGGTCCAATACTGCCTGGCGCCAGGCTAATAATGCCGTTCATATTACTGATGGCGGTTACCACCTTCTCAGCCGCAATAATAATGCCGCAACGCGATCCGGGCAGACCCAACTTTGACAAACTCATGCACAGGATGGTGTTCTGATTCCACAAAGGGCGTGCCTCGCAAAAGATAATGCCCGGAAAAGGCACGCCATAGGCGTTATCGATCAGCAAAGGAATGCCGTGCTGTTGCGCCAGAGCATCCAGCTTCGCCAGTTCCTCATCGGTGATAACATTGCCAGTTGGGTTGGTGGGGCGCGAGACGCAAATCAGCCCGGTCTCTTCGGTTACCTGCAACTGCGTGAAATCAACGTGATATTTGAACTGACCCGCGGGTAACAATTCAATCATCGGTTTGGCGGCGACAAACAGATCATCGTCAAGGCCGGCATCTGCATAACCAAGGTATTCTGGCGCCAGAGGAAACAGGACGTGTTTTTTACTGCCATCCGCACAACGCCCCGCAAACAGGTTAAACAGATAGAAAAACGCGCTCTGGCTGCCATTGGTCAGCACGATATTTCGCGCTGAGATTGGCCAGCCCAATTGCTCGTGCAGTAAGGTTGCCAGTGCATCAAGCAGGACCGTTTTCCCCTGCGGGCCATCATAGTTACACAGCGCTTCCGTCAACTTACCGTCATCATGCATTTGCTGTAACAGTTGCTGAAAATAGTCATTCATCGCCGGAATTTGCGCCGGATTGCCGCCGCCCAGCATCACCGTGCCAGGTGTACGTAACCCTGCGCCCATATCCTCCATCAAGCGGGTGATCCCTGAAAGACGCGTGAATTTGTCACCAAATGCGGAAAAAGTCATGGGGGAATGATCACCTATTTTGTGCGCCCAGGCGCTCACCTTAACGCCAGTAAATGGGTGATGCAATCAGGAGGTTTTCATCTTCCGTTGCTGAACCTCTCATTCTTTTATCTGAAATAAAGCTGAAACGGATAATTTCTCAGCTTCCTGATTTGTTTCATTTCACTGAATGGTGCGAAACAGTTCAATTATTTTCATAAATAGCGTGAGATTATTCACGTTATTTAGCTGAACCAGGTAAAAAAGTTCAGCGGGTGATAATAATCACATTTTTAGATCTGGAGGATTTGTAGTCTTTAAGCGCATTTAAGCTAAATCAATTCAGCTAAAGGTAAATAACAATGAAAAAGATTCTATTGGCGACAATGATTACCGCATTTTTATCCGGTCAGGTTGCGGCAAAAACCTGGTTGCTGACAGATGCTGAAAGCTCCACAGAACAAGGAAACTGGCATATCAGTAGTGAACAGCTGAAGTCAGGTGGAGAAAATTTCAGCATTGAACAAAAAGTGTTGCATGGCGGGAAACAGGAAGGTTCAAAAGTCATTACCATTACCAGTAAAAATGGTCTGACAATTGCGCTAAGCCCAACACGCGGCATGGGCCTGCTGCATGTTAACGGCCATGGTGTTCGTTTAGGCTGGGATTCCCCGGTGGATGAAGTAGTGAACCCGGCGTACATCAACCTTGAAAGCCGTAATGGCGTGGGCTGGCTGGAAGGTTTCAATGAAATGATGGTGCGCTGTGGTTTTGAATGGACCGGCCACCCGGTGACCAAAGATGGCGTGATCTATACGCTGCACGGTAAGGCAGAAAATACCCCGGCATCAAAAGTTGAAGTGATTGTTGATGATAAAGCGCCACATGAAATTCGCGTTCGCGGTCTGCTAAAAGAAAATACCTTCAAGAAAGCGAAGCTGGAGACCTGGACTGAACTGCGTTATGTCCCCGGCAGTGATAGTTTTACCATTCATGATGTGCTCACGAACCAGTCTGACTACGCGCATGATTATCAGATCATTTATCACAGCAACTTTAGTACACCCATTCTGGAAGAAAACGCGCGTTTCATTGCACCATTAAAAGAAGTTTCACCGTTTAATGATTATGCGAAACAGGGGCTTGAGCATTGGTCCACCTACAGCGCGCCCACCAAAGATTTCGATGAAATGGTGTTTAACCTTGTGCCCCTCGCCGACAGCAACGGCAAAACGATTGCCGCTGTCCTGAACAGTAAAGGTGATAAAGGCGCATCGATTGAGTTTGATACCCATCAATTACCGCGCTTAACCATGTGGAAAAATACCGATACGCTAAAGCAAGGCTATGTTACCGGCATCGAACCCGGGACCAATTATGCTTATCCGGTCACTATCGAGAAAGAACAAGGTCGGGTGAAGCAGTTGCAACCAGGCCAAAGCACCGAATTTACCCTGACATACAGTTTGCTGAAAGATGCGGCGGCCGTACAAAAAGTGGAACAACGGGTAAAAGATATTCAGGGTGAGACCACCACCAGTGTGGTTGAAAAACCCATCGCGGTCGAATAATGGTGCACCGTCTGCGGGGCGGCCCTTTCGCCCCGTAAACTCACGTTACTTCAGCAACTGCGGATTAACGCAATTTTGGGTCACCTTGCCGCTAAGCGCGGCGATCAGATTGTCTACCGCATCGTGCGCCATGCCATAGCGTGTGGCATGCGTTGCAGAACCAATGTGGGGAAGTGCCACCACGTTGGGTAATTTCAACAAAGCAGAATCAACGGCTAACGGTTCCTGAGTAAAAACATCAAGACCGGCGGCATAAAGATGACCCGTCTGCAAGGCATCAATCAATGCCGGTTCATCAACCACCGCACCACGCCCGGTATTAATCAATACCGCTCCTGGCTTCATTTTAGCCAGTTGCTCACGACCAATCAGGTGGTGGGTCTCTTTGGTCAGCGGCAGACTAATACAGAGAAAATCAGACTCCGCCAATAGTTTGTCCAGATCACAGTATTGGGCATTAAAGCGTTGCTCAGCCTCGGCATGATGAGTGCGGGCGTTATACAGCACCGGCATGCTAAACCCACCGTACGCCCGTTGCGCCAGCGCCATACCAATCCGTCCCATACCGAGAATACCCAGCGTTTTATGGTGTACATCAATGCCGTACCAGTCTGGCCCGATGCTACTTTTCCATTCTCCGGCCTTAACCCGTCCGGCGAGATCAACAATACGACGTGCGGTAGTGAGGACCAGTGCCATCATGAGATCGGCCACCGTTTCCGTCAGCACCGTGGGCGTGTGCATCAGGATAACGCCACACCGGTTGAGCGCGGCGACATCCACGTTGTCATAGCCGACGGAGATCATGGAAACAGCTCGCAATTTTGGCGCAATCGCCAGTAAGCTGTCGTCCACTAACCCCCCCGAGCCGAGCAGACCTTCGGCTGACTGAAAAGCCGTGGCATGTTTCCGCAAATTTTCGGCTGTCAGGCCATCGATTTCGATGACGCTGCAATGCGCCTCAAGGCGCTGGCGTAAATCATGGGGTAAAGACTTGTACAGCACCACGACAGGTTTCATTCAGTTATCCCCTTGTTTATATAGAAAAATACCAGGCTAGTTTTGAACCCAACGCGCCTGCCGCCAATCAGCTTGCGCTAAAGAAGTGGCCAACGGCCACGCCTTGTGTCGCGTTCCCCACAAGCCAGAGCGTGATAGTCATACACCAGCCTGCTGGTGATTGTCCGGATGGCAAAAACACCCGGTGATATGATCATTAATCAGGCCGCACGCCTGCATAAAAGAGTAACAGGTCGTCAACCCGACGAATTTAAAACCACGTTTTTTTAACGCTTTTGACAATGCCGCCGAAACCGCTGAATGCACAGGTGCTGCGCGATAATCATCAAAATGGTGAATCTGCGGGGTATTATCGACAAATCCCCAGATAAAGCGCGAAAAATTCTCACCCTGCGCTTCCATAGAGAGGTAGGCCTGTGCGTTAGCGATGATCGCCGAAATTTTGCCACGATGGCGAATAATGCTGCTATCTTGCAGCAACTGTTCAATGTCCTGCTCATCCATCAATGCCACCGCGTGCGGATCAAAGTGATGGAAAGCACGGCGGTAATTTTCGCGTTTTCTTAACACAGTGATCCACGATAACCCCGCTTGCTGTCCTTCCAGACACAACATTTCAAACAGGGCGTGGCCATCCGTTTGTGGAATGCCCCACTCCTTATCGTGATACTGCAGATACAGCGGATCGTTTGTTACCCAACAACATCGTTGCATGACACCTCATCCTTATTTATCAAACGGGACAGCTCCTGAGGTAACGTATCATTACTCCGGCGTCAATAAAACCAACACCGGATGAGCCGTATATAATCAGTTATATTTGAGTATTAAGCCGCACTGGATGCCATAAAAGAGGCCTAACCAAAGCAACATGCCGAAAAAGAATACGCGAATGTCCGTGGTGGCATAATTGAGGAGAGCCCGATGTGATAGCGTAATCCGTAGTAAAGGGCATAAATTGTAAAACCTTTATAGCGTGAAAAAATAGAATAATGTCGCCAATCATGACAATGGAAATCATATGCTTTATGACTTAAAAAAATAACCAATACGTTGTATGTATTGCTTGCCTGCGCGGCATTTTTGGCATTAACGATAGGGCTGATTCACCTTGATGTGTACTGGGTAAATAGTACGATACATGAGACCTCTTTCACTGAAATATCCCAAGAGTTAATGCTGGCCACCATTGCGTTACGGTTTTTTGTGAGTGCAAAACGACAAGGAAAACTAAAATACAGCCTGTTGCTGATCAGCGGATTTTTTACCTGTATGTTGGTGCGTGAAATGGACTTTCTCTTTGATTACCTCTACCGTAGCGCTGGGTTGTCTCAGTTACGCCGCATTACATTCGGCGGACACATTATCTGGTCTGGTTAATTTCCTGCAACATCCCTGCTGGAATATGATGGCGGTCGGTTTACTGACGGTGCTGGTATACTCTCGCCGGTTTGGCGCTCATCAGTTGTGGCAACATTTACTGCCAGGCAACACGCCCCGCACGGTAAAAAACCTTGCTGAAGAGGGAACCGAGCTGTTCAGTTTCTTCTGGTTGTCCAGCATGCGTTATCTCCGGGATATTCACCCGCGAAAAGTAGCCGCCTGAGCCGTTCCCCCAAGAGATCATCGCTAATAAGACCCGCGTTTTTTTCTTCCTTTTTGAGGCGATTGACAACGCGGTATCGCTGATTTATGCGATCCTGCTCGCTAAACTTGTTAGAATCATTCTGACGATGGCGTGAATTCACGCCATCGTTATTGCGCTGCCTGAACCACAACCTGAGATTTCACCATGCCAGTCAAAATCTTAACCTCCACTGCCATTGGCCTTGACGCCTTTCGTCAGGACCCTGTTACCGCGCTGGCCTCAGCCGAAGAGGGCACACTGGCTGTGTTTGATAACAATGCGCCGGTGTTGTATGTGGTAACACCGGCACGGCTTGCCCGGCTTCTGGCGCTGGAAAGCGCATCGCGTCAGGCGCGTAGTGATGTCGAACTGGATGCGCATTTCTATGAGGATGAATCACCTCATCAGGGGGTAATTTCGGTTCCTGCCGGGAAATTCGCCATGTATGCTGGCTGGGTGCCTGATGCCGATTTTCTGCGCCAGGCGGCTATCTGGGGAGTGGTGTTGAACTCGCCCGTCACCGCCGCTGAGCTGGCATCGTTTGTCACTTACTGGCAAGCGGAAGGCCGTATGTTCCACCATGTACAATGGCAACAAAAACTGGCCCGTAATCTGCAACAGGGCCGTGCCGCCCATGGCAATCCGCCACGGGATATGAACCAACTTCCAGAACCCGATCAATCAATTCCTGATGGATTTCGAGGGGCGTGATGAAAAACCAAACTGAACTCTTCAGGCGTTTGCAACGCATGATGCCCGCCAATGTTAAACCGAAATTCACCAATGGCGCGGATCTACTGGCCTGGAACCAGGAGCAGGGTCGTCTGCGCTCAGCCTCGATTGTGCGTGAAAATCGGGCGATGAAGATGCAGCGGATCATGGGTCGCTCCGGTATTCGTGAACTCCATATAAACTGTTCGTTTGATAACTACCGGGTCGAGAATGACGGTCAACGTAAAGCGCTGGATCTGGCGCGGCAATACGCGGCCGAGTTTGATGGTAGCATTGCCAGCTTTGTGTTTTCTGGCAAACCGGGGACAGGGAAAAACCATCTGGCGGCAGCTATCGGCAATGATTTGATTTTACGCGGGAAAAGCGTACTGATTGTGACGGTTGCCGATTTAATGTCCAACATGAAAGGAACATTCAGCGGCGCCAGCGATCTTACCGAAGAACGCTTGTTACACGATCTCAGTAGCGTGGATTTACTGGTCATCGATGAGATCGGGATGCAGACCGAGTCACGCTACGAAAAGGTGATTATCAATCAGATTGTTGACCGTCGCTCATCATCAAAACGCCCAACCGGCATGCTGTCGAACCTGAATCACGCCAGCATGAATACCTTGCTGGGTGAACGCGTGATGGATCGGATGCGTCTCGGCAACAGTTTGTGGATCAGCTTTGACTGGGAGAGCTACCGTAGCCGGGTGAAAGGCGACGAATATTAGGGTGTGTCCCTTAACTGTTTTTTGTACAGTTCAGCATTGTTATAACTGTGCAAAAACACTTTTAAGCGATCAAAATCACCCCAAAACGCTCAATATTCAACCACAAAACACATTCCG
>JAATFO010000078.1 GCA_015655145.1 Enterobacterales bacterium
CCAGCCGCCACCGACAGAGAATGTCCAGTTATCTGGTTTCCAGCTCAGCGCTGTACCAAAAATGTTCTGGTCATAATCTTTGCTGTCGCCGTTGCCTGGGTTACGCATCTCAGCACGGGTATAGTTCCACGCCGTGCCCCATGTCAGGTCAGACGTTACATGATAATCTACACCCAGCGAACCGCCGCCGTTACGTTTATACCGCAAGCCATTGCCCGGCAGGTATTCATTATCTTCAAACAGATAAGAGGCGTACAGATCCAGCGCCCCAAAGGTGTTCTTGTATTTCAGTTGTTTGCGTGAGCGGTAAGAACCATCATAGTCACCATTAATACCATTACCTGGTGCCTGACCGACCATGTCGTAATCCCAGATATCGGTTTTTGCTCCGACCACATCGTAGTAAACGCTGTTCTGCTGACCAAAGGTCAACTGGCCCCAGGTTTTACTTTTCAGCCCGGTATACAACTGACGACGCGTGGTGTCGTTTGCACCGACAGCATGGTGATTATCCCAGTCAAATACCGCTGGAATATTGACACCCAACTCGTAGTAGCTGATCCAACTAATGTCATCAAACAGGTAGTAATCAGCCGCAAAGCGGAAACGAGTACCGCCATCAAAACCATTACGTTTATAGGAGCCGTTATCGCTGCCCCCGGTTTGGTTATTGAATTGAGGACGAATACTGCCGCCGACGGTAAAATTAAGACGACTTAATGGATCGTTAGGTTGTGGATCCTGCTTAAGTAATGTGATCTCGGCATTAGCGCCAAAAGAGGCTGAACCGATTATGACACCTGCTCCAAGCATTTTTACAAAGACGTTCATTGTTTTTTTCATTGTGTATCCCCTGATAAGAATCGAAGCAAATATTAACGTTTATTTATTTCAGTACGTAAGTGGGAATAGGTAATTTGTTCATTTTTTTTAAGAGAAAAGTATGAGTAAATGTTTCTTTTGGTAATAATGGCCTCCCTGTGAAGGCCAAAGCACTTTTTCTCTATTTTTTATGCATTTGCTTATGCATTTCCTGCACAGACGTTACCTTTTCGGTGGGGTCGGCATTCAGCGCCATTGCGGTGGCAAAACCGCCGTTCAGTGTCGTGTCATAATGCACTTTGTATTGCAGCGCACTACGGCGAATAGCACGAGAGTCTTCAATGGCCTGGCGACCCGCGGTGGTATTGACGATATACGCATACTCACCGTTTTTCAGGCGATCCTGAATGTGCGGGCGTCCTTCATGAACTTTGTTCACCAACCGTGGATTAATGCCCGCTTCGCCCAACACCACCGCCGTGCCGTGAGTGGCATCCAGCTCGAAACCGAATTTTTGCAACTTGGCCGCCAGATCAACAATCCGTTTCTTGTCGCCTTCACGCACGGAGAGCAATGCCCGCCCGGTTTTCTTCATGTTGGATTGCGCGCCCAGCATGGCTTTCGCAAAGGCTTCAGCAAAGGTGCGTCCGACGCCCATTACTTCTCCGGTAGAGCGCATTTCAGGGCCAAGGATCGGGTCAACCCCCGGGAACTTATTAAACGGCAGCACCACTTCTTTCACCGAGTAATACGGAGGAATCACCTCTTCGGTAACCCCTTGCTGTGCCAGTGTTTGCCCCACCATCACCCGGGCCGCGTCTTTCGCCAGTGCAACACCGGTGGCTTTAGAAACAAACGGCACCGTGCGCGCCGCACGTGGGTTCACTTCGATCAGGTAGACTTCGTTATCTTTTACCGCGAACTGCGCATTCATCAAACCACGCACGCCAAGCTCAAACGCCAGTTTCTCCACCTGCTGGCGCATGACATTCTGGATCTCCTGGCTGAGCGTGTACGCGGGCAACGAGCAGGCCGAGTCGCCAGAGTGAACGCCCGCCTGTTCGATATGCTCCATGATGCCGCCGATCAACACGCGCTCACCATCACAAATGGCGTCGACATCAACTTCAACCGCATCATCAAGGAAGCGATCCAATAGCACTGGCGCATCATTAGAAACTGCCGCCGCCGTCTTGAAGTAGCGTTTAAGATCTTGCTCATCGTAGACGATTTCCATCGCCCGACCACCCAGCACGTAAGAGGGACGGACCACCAATGGATAGCCGATGTTCACCGCTTTCTCCACCGCTTGATCCAGCGTCGAGACCGTGGCATTTGCTGGTTGTTTGAGGCCCAGACGCTCAACCGCTTGCTGGAAACGCTCACGATCTTCCGCACGGTCAATCGCATCCGGACTGGTGCCAATCACGGGCACCCCGGCTGCTTCCAGCGCACGCGCCAGTTTCAGTGGCGTCTGCCCGCCGTATTGCACAATGAGCCCTTTAGGCTGCTCAATCCGGACAATTTCCAGCACATCTTCCAGCGTCACCGGCTCGAAATAGAGACGATCAGAGGTATCGTAGTCGGTAGACACCGTTTCCGGGTTGCAGTTGACCATGATGGTTTCGTAACCATCCTCATGAAGCGCTAACGCTGCATGCACACAGCAGTAATCAAACTCAATCCCCTGGCCGATACGGTTGGGGCCACCACCCAGCACCATGATCTTTTCACGATCATGGTTCGGATTCGCTTCGCACTCCTCGTCATAGGTGGAGTACATATAGGCGGTATCGGTGGCAAACTCCGCCGCACAGGTATCGACGCGCTTATAGACCGGGTGTAACGCAAACTGATGACGCAATGTGCGTATCGCCGCTTCCTCCACGCCGGCAAGCTGAGCCAGCCGTGCATCGGCAAACCCTTTACGTTTCAGAATACGCAGGAAATCTTTATCCAGACCATTGATGCCGATCTGTGCGACCTGTTCTTCCAACCGCACCAGTTCTTCAATTTGCACCAGAAACCAGCGATCAATGTTCGTTAAGTTGAAAACGCCATCGACAGACAAACCGGCACGGAAAGCATCCGCCACATACCAGATACGATCCGAACCGGCATCTTTCAGCTCACGACGAATTCGTGTCAGGGCGTCGGCGTCATCAAGGTCTACTTTCGGCTCAAACCCGCACACGCCGACTTCCAGACCCCGTAATGCTTTCTGCAGCGACTCTTGTAGCGTACGGCCAATCGCCATCACCTCGCCCACGGATTTCATTTGGGTGGTCAGGCGGTCGTTAGCGCCGGCAAATTTTTCAAAGTTAAAGCGGGGTATCTTGGTCACGACATAGTCGATCGACGGCTCGAACGAGGCCGGTGTACGGCCACCGGTAATCTCATTCATCAGTTCGTCAAGGGTATAGCCAACGGCCAGCTTCGCCGCCACTTTTGCTATCGGGAAACCGGTTGCTTTCGATGCCAGGGCTGATGAACGCGATACACGCGGGTTCATTTCGATGATAATCAGACGGCCATTTTTCGGGTTCACCGCGAATTGAACGTTTGATCCTCCGGTTTCGACGCCAATTTCACGCAACACCATCATCGAGGCGTTACGCATGATCTGGTACTCTTTATCTGTCAACGTTTGCGCTGGCGCAACCGTAATAGAGTCGCCGGTGTGAATGCCCATGGGGTCAAGGTTTTCAATGGAGCAGACGATGATGCAGTTATCATTTTTGTCACGCACCACCTCCATCTCATACTCTTTCCAGCCAATCAGTGATTCATCAATCAACAGCTCACTGGTGGGGGACAAATCAAGGCCTCGTTCACAGATTTCTTCAAACTCTTCACGATTCCAGGCAATACCGCCGCCGCTGCCGCCCATGGTAAATGAAGGACGGATGATACAAGGGAACCCCAAGGCTTCAGCGACATTCAGCGCCTCGTCCATGGTATGCGCGATCCCGGATCGTGCCGTTTCCAGGCCAATTTTCTTCATCGCTTTATCAAAGCGCTGGCGATCTTCGGCTTTATCGATGGCATCAGCCGTCGCCCCAATCATGGTGACGCCAAATTCCGCCAGCACACCCTGACGTTCCAGCTCCAGCGCACAGTTCAGCGCCGTCTGGCCACCCATGGTCGGTAGCACCGCATCCGGGCGTTCTTTCTCAATAATTTTGCGCACCACTTCCCAGTGAATCGGCTCGATGTAGGTCGCGTCCGCCATATCCGGATCGGTCATGATCGTTGCCGGGTTCGAGTTCACCAGAATGACGCGATAGCCTTCTTCGCGCAGTGCCTTACACGCCTGAGCGCCGGAGTAGTCAAATTCACAGGCCTGGCCAATAACTATTGGGCCAGCGCCAAGGATCAGGATGGATGATATATCTGTACGTTTTGGCATTTTCAGGCTCCTGATGACTGAGTTTTTGCACGCCGGGCGACGATCAGGTCGATAAAGTGATCAAATAACGGTGCCGCATCATGTGGACCCGGGCTGGCTTCCGGATGCCCCTGGAAGCTGAACGCCGCTTTATCGGTACGATGAATACCCTGAACGGTGTGGTCAAACAGCGATTTATGCGTTACCCGCAGCGTAGCGGGCAGCGTGTCTTCATCAACAGCAAAACCATGATTTTGTGCGGTAATCATGACGCGATGATTATCCAGATCATTTACCGGATGATTGCCGCCGTGATGACCCAGTTTCATTTTGATGGTTTTGGCGCCACTGGCCAGCGCCAGCAACTGGTGCCCAAGGCAAATGCCAAACAGCGGGATATCCGTCTCAAGCAGAGTTTGAATCGCCGTGATGGCGTAATCACAAGGTTCTGGATCGCCGGGGCCATTAGAAAGGAAGACACCGTCCGGATTGAGTTTCAACACTGTTTCCGCCGGAGTTTGTGCCGGCACCACCGTCAGACGACAGCCGCGATCCACCAGCATGCGCAAGATGTTGCGTTTAACGCCGTAATCATAAGCCACGACATGAAACGGCAGCTCAGTGTCTGGCTTTTGTTCTGGCAACCCGGCCGCCAGTGTCCAACTGCCTTGCTGCCAGGAATAGGGTTGCGCCGTGGTCACTTCTTTCGCCAGATCCAAGCCTTTCAGCCCGCTCCAGGCCCGCGCATTGTTCAGCGCCAGTGTCGCATCTGGCGCTGAACCCGCAATAATACAGCCATTCTGCGCCCCTTTTTCACGCAACAGGCGCGTCAGTTTGCGGGTATCAATATCGGCAATCGCCACAATATTATGGCGTTTCAGGTATGCCGAGAGCCCCTCCTCACTGCGGAAATTGCTGGCAATCAATGGCAAGTCGCGAATCACGAGTCCCTGCGCATGTACCTGTGCGGCTTCTTCATCAGCGGCGTTAGTGCCGACATTGCCGATATGAGGATAAGTGAGAGTGACGATTTGGCGGGAATAGGAAGGGTCTGTGAGGATTTCTTGATAACCGGTCATTGACGTGTTGAAAACAACCTCCCCCACTGCCGATCCCGTTGCCCCGATGGCCCGACCGTGGAATTGGGTTCCGTCTTCCAGAACCAAAAGCGCTGACTTAATCAAAACGTCCTCCAGGGAATAAACAATCACAATATTTGCATATTAATTCAGCCTGTAGGGTCAAATCAATGCAAAAAACGCCTGACAGGCCGATTTTTGGCAAATTGCGCGCATTCTAATGATCAGCCTGTCACTTGTCCAGTCCGACGGACGGTTATTCATGATTTTTTAGCAGACTGAGCGAGCTTTTATCATAATCACGCTAAAAAGCATCGATTTCCCGATTGGGAAATCGATTACCTGACACCATAAACAGTAAACAGCACTAAGCAAGCGAAAAAAACAGACCAAATGGTAAAAATTCGTCCTGGCCCGCGAAATAAAGAGATAAAAAATAAAACTTATGGCACTTACACACAAAAATACATTTAAAGCAGATTAAAACAAATAAAATAAAAGATTAAAAACAAAAATACCTTTTAAATCAATTTAATAAAAAATAACAAGAATGGTAAATAACTCATAATTTATCCAGATCCAACACATCACTCATATCAAAAAGTCCTTTTTTTAGCTTACTCAGCCAAACTGAAGCACGAACAGCGCCAACAGCAAACGTCATCCGGCTGGATGCCTTATGTGTTATCTCAACACGTTCACCAATATCAGCAAACATCGCCGTATGTTCACCCACAATATCGCCCGCACGTACCGTGGCAAAACCAATCGATTGCGCTTTACGTTCACCGGTGTGTCCCTCTCTGGCATAAACCGCATGTTCGTTCAATGTCCATCCCAGGGTATCCGCAATGGCTTCGCCCATCGCCAGGGCCGTCCCGGAGGGCGCATCCACTTTATGACGATGGTGCGCTTCGATGATTTCAATATCGGCATAATCGCCCATAACCGTGGCCGCTTTCTCCAGTAACTTCAGCACCAGATTCACGCCGACACTAAAATTTGCGGCAAACACAATACCGATCTCTTCCGCCGCCTTGCTAATAGCCGCTTTACCTGCTTCATCAAACCCGGTAGTGCCGATCACCATACTTTTCTGGTGCTGGCGACAAAAATCCAGCAGCGGCAGAGTATATTCGGGGCGAGTGAAATCGATAATGATATCGAAGTCATCAACCACGGCAGACAGATTATCGCTGATTTGAACACCACTATGACCCGTACCTGATAATTCTCCGGCATCACACCCCGCCAGCGAAGATCCCCGGCGTACCAGAGCCGCGCCAAGGCACACACCGTCCGTCTGTTGTATCGCCTGAATAAGTTGCCGTCCCATACGTCCTGAGGCACCAGCAATAGCAATGCGGGTATTTTTCATAATTATTCATTCCTGATTGAGTTCTGTGTATTCACCGCGCACACCGATTAACCGCCGGATTTCTTATGCGCCACAATTAAAATACCCTGGATATCCCTATTTTGCATCGGGCCGGGGGTCAACGTAAGGCGTGAAACATGCTTGCCCCCTCATCGGCCCGCAAAATCCGCGCAAACCACCAATGACGTATTTTCAACATGAGGGAACCAGATAAAAAAAAGCGGCACACAACACCAATAGCTTAACGCATTCATGTTGGCGAAAAGCACCGGCTCAAAACCGGCAACATGAAGTGTGACCAGCGTAAAATACAAGTGAAGCAGGAGATGATGTGTATAACGGTATAATGATAGCGGCAAAATCATCGCTGGCACCACCCGAACTGGCGGGGTCAGAACTACCTGATGATCAACATACGGATGCCAGACTCGCAGCCCAATATCCGGATCTGCGCTTGCAACTTCAACAACCCAGTCTGGCTCGTCATCAGTTTGATGCAAATGCCCCTGAGCATGAGAAAATCCTCGAATCTGGTCGACTGACTGAGTATTTTTTTTCACAACATACTCTGTGCAGCATTAACCACCAGACTTTGCCATTTCTTGCCTCATATGAGGGCTATGCTACGCTGTTGCGCGATGCCTATGACAAAAGCCCCACCTTTCGCCGTCTGTTTAATTTCGCGGCAAAACAGCAACTGAATGATGATGCACAGCGTTGCGCACTGAACATCGATCCCGCCCTGGCATCGACCAAACCACATTCAACACAGCTACCGATCAACGCGGAAGATCATCCTCATTTTTACCCGTCAGAAAAAGGGCAGCAAATCAGTGATCGCCAGCGAACTGGCATGACACTTTTATTACCGATATTAACCAGGTTACCCGTCAGAGAAGCCGGACATGCCCGGGGCCCAATTATTGAATATACCAATATTATTTTAAAAGAGATGGGAAACACCTCGCCAGCGTGCATTCGCCTGTTGAATGAAGACGATCCCGCCGGGTTGAAAAAAACCAGCGCATCACAGGCGATGCGCACCATACTTAATAGCACACTGTCCCCGGCCGAACGCATCAGTAAACGACTGGATGAACAGGCGAATAAGCGCCGTAATCTACTGAAAAACAGAAATAATCCCGTCGTCCTACAATCCCTCTCTCTCAGGAGCAAAATGTGGCAAGATATCCGGGCGATAGATAACTATCGCACCACCTTACTGCCTTTGTTAGCAACACAGAAAAACGGAGAAACCACACTGCAGAGTCTGGAGAAGATCGCCATACAGAATCAAGAAACCATGACATTTCGTTACAACATCAGTAAAAAACGCGATCCCTTCGAGATGATAACCGACAAAAATGGTGATTGTACTTCATTTTGCCAGCTGTATATGGCCCTGGCTGAAGCCTGTGACTTACGGCCGCTCGATCTCTACTCCCTTGACCGACCTTTCAGCTTTCAATTGAGCGATCCAGCCGAAATTACCGGCGCCGCACCCAACCAACAGATGACGTTTGCTTCCCATACTATTCTGCGGCTACAACAAGAAGACGGCACGATAGCTTATTTTGACCCGGTGCTGGGAAAAAGCGTCAATCCGGACCACTACGGTGATTCACTCGCAACGTATCTAAACTAACCCGACGTTGTGATAATGCCCCTTTCCCGCAGCAAAAATAACACGGCGCTTACTCCACCTGGCGCACTTCAACACGTAATTCTTTCGGCACCTCAAACACAATGCTTTCTTCGCGGCCAATCAACTCGACAGCGGACTCGCCCCCAAGCTCGCACAGTCGGCTAATCACGTCCTGCACCAGAATATCGGGTGCTGAAGCGCCGGCAGTGACGCCAACACAGCTAACGCCTTTGATCCACTCTTCCTGAATATCATCCGCAGAATCAATTAACCGCGCCAGTTTGCCGGCACGCTGCGCCAGCTCCGCCAGACGATTGGAGTTTGACGAGTTTTTTGAACCCACCACCAGCACGACATCCGCATCTCTGGACAAATGGCGAACCGCTTCCTGACGATTGGTGGTGGCGTAACAGATATCATCTTTACGCGGGCCAACGATATGAGGAAAACGCTGCCGCAAGGCATCAATCACCGCAGAGGCATCATCGACAGATAACGTCGTTTGGGTCATAAAACACAGGTTATTTTCATCCTTAACCTGTAACTGAAACACATCTTCGGGCGATTCAACCAGATACATTCCCCCCTGGGGATTATTGTATTGCCCCATGGTCCCTTCCACTTCCGGATGTCCCGCATGGCCAATCAGAATGGCTTCGGTGCCTTTACGGCTGGCACGCGCCACTTCCATATGTACTTTGGTCACCAGTGGACAGGTGGCGTCAAACAGCATGGTCAGGTTTCGTGCCCGTGCTTCTGTGCGGACCGCCTGTGAAACACCGTGCGCGGAGAAAATCAAAATCGAATCATCCGGCACTTCTGCGATATCCTCGATAAAGATTGCCCCACGCTCACGCAAGCTGTTCACCACATAGCGGTTATGGACGACTTCATGGCGGACATAGATAGGCGCGCCATACATCTCCAGCGCGCGTTCCACAATACTGATCGCGCGATCGACACCCGCACAAAAACCACGTGGATTAGCCAACAGGATGTGCATGCGTCTCCTCCAGAGCCGGATCAATCTCCAGGACTTCAATATCAAAATGGACCGTTTGCCCGGCCAGCGGATGGTTGAAATCCACGGTGATGGAGTCACCGGAGATATCGCGGATCACACCCGGCATTTCACTACCGTCCATCGCGGTGAACAGCATAATCGCGCCAACTTCCGGTTCGCCGGCCTGAGCAAATTCCCGGCGGGAGAAAAATTGAATCAAGTCAGGATTGATTGTACCGAAAGCATCCTGCGGCGGCAGCGAAAAGACATGCTTATCATGCACTTTCAATCCCTGAAGTTGTTGTTCCAGCCCGTCAGATAAACTGCCATCACCAAGACGAAATAATGCCGGTTTACCATTATTGCGCGTAGACTCGGCCGTTGAGCCATCTTCCAACTTCAGGGTGAAGTGCACCAGCACCGCACTGTTACGCTGCACAGAATCCGTCATGCCTTACCCTTCAGATTAGCCTGCTTCGCCGGAGGCGAGAAAAAGCCATCCAGCACGATCAGCGCAGCACCAATACAGATGCCGCAGTCAGCAATATTGAAGGTGGCAAAATGCCAGTCGCCAATATAGAAATCGATAAAATCGACCACAAAGCCGTGCCAGGCGCGATCAAAAAGATTGCCCAGCGCACCGCCGATGATCAGCGCATAAGCACTATTATGCAGCTTTTGACTGGCCAGCGAGCGGTACATCATCACCAGCAATATCACCACAATGGCAATGGCGATACCGGCAAAAAACCAGCGTTGCCATCCCCCTTTATCGGCAAGAAAACTGAATGCCGCACCGTAATTTTGCGCATAAAACAGATTGAAAAAAGGCATTACTGGCCTTGTTTCGTGCAGCATCAGATGATTTATAATCCATTGTTTACTGGCGAAATCAACACCAATCAGCACCAACGCCAGCCATAACCAGCGTAGTCCGGTTGAAAAAAGTCGCTTACACATCAGGCAAATTTACGCTCTTCGCCGTTACCGGCTATGTTAGTGATACAGCGACCGCAGATATCTGGGTGCTCCGCATTCTGACCAATGTCAGTCGTGTAATGCCAGCAGCGTGGGCATTTTTCGCCTTCGGCCATCTGTAGCTCAATTTTCAGACCTTTTATCAGGTCGCTTTGCTGAGCATCGGCTGGCGCCAGGGCATAATCCGCCACCTGTGCGCTGGATGTCAGCAAGACAAAGCGCAGTTCATTGCCCAGACGGCGCAATTTTTCCGCCAGCGAGGCATCAGTATACAACGTGACCGCCGCTGCCAGCGAACCGCCAATGCGTTTATCGGCGCGCGCTTGTTCGATCACTTTGTTTACTTCACCACGGACTTTCAGCAAGTCCGCCCAGTACAGGTCATTCATCGGTTCATCATCGTCCAGCCCGAACAAACCGTCAAACCACTCTTCGGTGAAGACATATGGGGCACGTGTGCCGGGCAAGGCGCGCCAGATTTCATCCGCCGTAAATGACATGATCGGCGCCATCCAGCGAACAAGCGCTTCCGCAATGTAGTAGAGCGCCGTCTGGCAACTACGCCGCGCCCGGCTATCGACTTGCGCAGTGTACTGACGATCCTTAATGATATCGAGATAGAATGACCCCATTTCAACCGAACAGAACTGCATCAGACGCTGAATCACTTCATGGAAGTCATAACTGGCGTAAGAGGCAATAATGGCATTTTGCGCCGCTTGCGCACGCCCTACCGCCCAGCGATCCAGTAGCACCATCTCTTCCGGTTTGACCTGATCCGTTTCCGGGTTAAAACCATTCAGGTTCGCCAGCAGGAAACGCGCCGTGTTACGGATACGACGATAGGCATCCGCTGAACGCTTCAGGATCTCATCAGAAACCGCCATTTCCCCCGAGTAATCGGTAGACGCCACCCACAGACGCAGAATATCGGCGCCCAGTTTGTCCATCACTTCCTGTGGACTGACCGTGTTGCCAATCGATTTGGACATCTTGCGGCCCTGACCGTCAACGGTGAAACCATGGGTTAACACCTGACGATACGGCGCTTTACCTTTCATCGCGGTAGAAAGCATCAATGAAGACATGAACCAGCCACGATGTTGATCAGACCCTTCCAGATACATATCCGCACTGTGCCCATGAAATTCAGGGCGCACATCCACCACCGAAGCATGGGTTGAACCGGAATCAAACCAGACGTCCAGGGTATCCGGCACTTTGACATAGTTGTCAGCATCCGCTCCCAGCAGATCTTTCGTATCCAGATCCCACCAGGCCTGAATGCCATCAACTTCCACCCGCTGAGCCACTTTTTCAATCAGTTCCAGCGTATCAGGATGCAGTTGCTCGGTCACTTTATGCACAAACAGCGACATTGGGACACCCCAGGTACGCTGACGAGAGATACACCAGTCAGGGCGATTCGCCACCATGGCTTCGATGCGCGCCTGACCCCAGTCAGGGATCCACTGTACACCTTTAATCTCTTGCAGTGACTGCGCCCGTAACCCTTTCTGATCCATACTGATGAACCATTGCGGGGTGGCCCGGAAGATGATCGGTGTTTTGTGACGCCAGCAATGTGGATAGCTGTGTTGCACATTTTCAACGTGCAACAACGCGCCTTTATCACGCAATAAATCCACCACCAGCGCATTGGCCGTGAACACATTGACACCATCCAGCGTCGGATAGGTTCCCGGCAGGAAGCAACCATCCGGCCCCACCGGATTAGCAATTTCCAGACCGTATTTCTGACCGATTACATAGTCATCCGGGCCATGGCCAGGGGCGGTGTGTACCGCACCGGTACCGGCTTCCAGCGTCACGTGCTCACCCAGAATGACGGGGACATCAAAGGCAAGGAATGGATGCTGGAAACGCAGCAATTCAAGTGCCGCACCCGGTGCACTTGCCAACACACGCCATGCGCTTATCCCAGCGCGTTTCATCACGCTTTCAACCAAATCTTTAGCAAGAATCAGTGCCTTGCCTTCTACCTGCACCAGTTGATATTCGAATGCCGGATGCAGCGAAATCGCGCGATTGGCAGGCAGGGTCCATGGTGTCGTGGTCCAGATCACCAGCGCTATCGGGCCATCGACATTTTCTACCGCAAAAGCCGTTTTCACCGTTTCGCTGTCAACGGCGTTAAACATCACATCAATGGAGGGCGATGTTTTGTCATAATATTCCACTTCAGCCTCGGCCAGCGCTGAGCGGCAATCGATACACCAGTGCACCGGTTTAGACCCTTTATGCAAATGGCCATTGCCGATGACTTTGCCCAAGGCACGGATAATGTTGGCTTCAGTGTTAAAATCCATTGTCAGGTAAGGGTGCGACCAATCGCCCAGCACCCCAAGACGGATAAAATCTTTCTTCTGCCCTTCCACTTGTTCCGCCGCATACCGACGGCAGGCGGCGCGAAACTCCGCCGCACTGACTTTCTCACCGGGTTTGCCAATCATCTGCTCGACTTTGTGTTCAATCGGCAAACCGTGACAGTCCCATCCAGGCACATAAGGAGAATCAAAACCGGCCATCCCTTTGGATTTGACAATAATGTCTTTCAGAATTTTGTTGACTGAGTGACCAATATGAATACTGCCGTTCGCGTAAGGAGGGCCATCGTGCAGAATAAAGGTTTTTTTCCCTTTTTTAGCCGCGCGGATGATGCCGTACAGATCGTCATCATACCAACGTTGCAGCATCCCCGGCTCGCGTTTGGCCAGATCACCACGCATCGGGAACCCCGTTTCCGGCAAGTTCAGGGTAAATTTGTAGTCACTCATCAGATTATCAATTCCGTATTTCGGTTCTTAAACCGGTGTTTTCAGCCCGAAAAACGTTCGGGCGGTCACAACATCTTTAGCAATTTGTTCTTTCAGCGCAGTTAAGGAAGCAAACCGCTGCTCATTACGTATTTTTTGCCGGAGCACCACCTCAATGTGGCGGCCGTACAGATCCATGGCGACATCCAACAGGTGCACTTCCAGTTGCTGACGGAGTCCGGCGACGGTCGGTCGCGTGCCGATATTCGCCACGCCATGTAACGGATTTTCCGTCAAGCCATACACATCCACCGCATAGACCCCTTTGACTGGTGACGCATAGCGACGCAATGGGAGGTTGGCGGTGGGGAAGCCGATAGTGCGCCCCAGCGCATCACCATGCACAACACGACCAGAAATCGTGAACGGATGGCCCAACAGTGATTGCGCCAGAGCCAAATCGTCCGCATCCAGTGCCTGACGAATTGCCGTGCTGCTAACACGTTTACCCGCATCGCAAAAAGTCTGGGTGCTGATGACGTCGAAGCCATACTCTGCACCGGCTTGTTGTAATAGCAGGAAATCACCCTGGCGACCAGCACCAAAGCGGAAATCATCACCTACGGCGAGAAATTTAACGCCGAGTTTATCCACCAGCAAATCCGTCACGAAGCGCTGTGCGGTAATTGCAGCAAAACGACGGTCAAAACACACACATAACACCGTGTCTACCCCCGCCTGCGCAAGGTATTTCACTTTTTCACGCAACCGCGTCAGACGAGCCGGCGCTTTATCCGCAGCAAACAACTCCTGCGGCTGTGGTTCAAACAGCATCACCACCACCGGCAGCTGACGCCGTCGCCCTTCGTCACACAAGCGGGCCAGCAAAGCCTGATGGCCACGATGAACGCCATCAAAGTTGCCAATGGTCAGCACACAGCCGTGATGCTGTTCCCTGATATTATGTATGCCGCGTATAAACTTCATGGCTGACCCAAATTGGTGGAAATCGGCGGATTATACCTTGTACCGCGGCCAAGGTTAACCCGTGGAATGCGGCTTTAACGGTTTCTTCGTGTGATTTCCTTTCCGGAGGCACACTATCCGCCAATAAACAGTGATTTTTTGTTGCGAAAAGCTGTATTCGCCATCACGAAGCTGGTAGAATTCTGCACCATCAATTACGTAACCGAGCGTTGTTATTCTGATGGCGCTTATTTGCACAAATTCATTGACAAACCAGGGTTGAAAGGGCATAGTCCCCGGCCTTTGATTTGTCCTCATAGAACACATTTGGGAGTTGGACCTTGGCTAATATCAAATCAGCTAAGAAACGCGCCGTAACATCTGAAAAACGTCGCAAAAATAACGCAAGCCGTCGTTCCATGTTGCGTACTTTCATTAAGAAAGTCTACGCGGCTATCGCTGTTGGCGATAAAGAAACTGCACAGAAAGCATTTAACGAAATGCAACCGATTGTGGACCGTCAGGCTGCTAAAGGCTTGATCCACAAAAATAAAGCGGCCCGTCATAAATCTAATCTGACTGCACAAATCAATAAACTGGCTTAATGGCCTTTTTGTTAATGGGTGTTTCATAAGAACCGGCTTAACGCCGGTTTTTTTATGAGCAAAATCAGCAATCACTGAGCATCACGGCGAAGAGCGCCGCGGACATAACCAGAAACCGTAAATATTCCTTCACTGCCGGCACCTATCACGCTCTGCTGGTTGATCCGCATCCTTCTCTCAGATTTCAACAACGCACGGTTAATCCTGGTGTGCGTCGCGTTATCGCCCCTTAAAACTAACGGTAAGGCGAGGATAAGGATGTGGTCAATCGCATGAGCAAGGTTAGCCAGGCAAACAACCGACACTCATGAGGGAAACAGGCGCGTTATCCGCGCAGAGATAAACAGGGCGTGATTATACCCAAAGATAACTGAGGAACTGACCCGGTGCGAAACATCGACAGGGTCAGTGCAATACTGTATCGCCCGGGGAGTAACCGGGCCCGACTTCATGGCATACCCGGAATTTAACGGGTCAAATCATCAAAGAATTTCTTCACGCCATCGAAGAAGCTCTTCGAACGCGGACTGTTTTTCTCACCGCTCGGGCCGCCGAAACTCTCTTCCAGTTCACGCAACAGATTCTTTTGCTTGTCATTAAGGTTCACCGGCGTTTCCAACACCACCCGACATAACAAGTCACCCTGACTACCGCCACGCACTGATTTTACGCCTTTACCACGCACACGAAACAACTTGCCGGTTTGCGTTTCCGCAGGCACCCGCAGTTTTACTCGTCCATCCAGGGTCGGAACTTCTATTTCTCCCCCCAATGCCGCCATGATAAAGTTAATCGGTACTTCACAATACAAGTTGTTATCTTCACGTTCAAAAATCGGGTGTTTTTTCACCCCCACCTGAACATAGAGATCTCCCGCAACAGCGCCATGTTCACCTGCTTCCCCTTCGCCGCTGAGACGAATACGGTCACCGGTATCAACACCTGCCGGGATTTTTACTGATAGCGTTTTGGATTTCTCAACGCGCCCATGACCATGGCAAGCCTGGCAAGGCTCTTTGATTATCGAACCACGACCATGACAGGTTGGACATGCCTGCTGTACGGTAAAAAAGCCCTGACGCATCTGCACCTGGCCTGCGCCATGACAGGTTGGGCACATCTGCGGTTGTGTGCCTGGCTTCGCACCGTTGCCATGACAGACCTCACACTCTTGCAATGTCGGAATGCGGATCTCTTTGGTCACGCCGCGCACGGCCTCTTCCAGTGTCAGTTCCATGTTGTAGCGTAAATCAGCACCCCGTGCGGCACCACGCTGACGGCGGCCTCCACCGAAGATATCGCCAAATACGTCGCCAAAGATATCGCTGAAATCTGCACCACCACCGCCAAAACCACCTGCTCCCATGCCGCCTTGTTCAAACGCCGCATGGCCATATTGATCGTAAGCCGCCCGTTTCTGCTCATCGGTCAGAATTTCGTAGGCTTCCTTAACTTCTTTAAACCGGGCTTCAGCGTCTTTATCATCCGGGTTGCGATCAGGGTGATACTTCATCGCCAGGCGTTTATAGGCCTTTTTGATTTCACGCTCTTCCGCTGACTTCGGAACGCCTAAAATCTCGTAATAGTCTCTTTTCGCCATTATGGTTATCCTGCCCTTAACATGCGTGCACGGGCGAGGAGAAACTCCGCGCCCGTGCTGGTTACCGACGGTTGCCCTGGCAACCGTCGCGCCCGATCAGGGGCAATTACTTTTTATTGTCTTTGACTTCTTCAAACTCTGCATCAACCGCGCCATCATCTTTTTTCGCTGAGGCGTCACTTGCAGCATCCGCTGCGCCTGCTTGCGCTTGTTGCTGAGCCAGATCAGTCAGTTTACCGGCAACCTGCATCAGTGCCTGAATTTTTGCTTCAATATCCGCTTTGTCTTCGCCTTTTAGCGCCGTATCCAGGTCATTGAGTGCCGATTCAATCGGTGTTTTATCATCGGCAGAGAGTTTATCACCGGCTTCTTCCAACTGTTTACGGGTACTGTGCACAATCTGGTCGCCCTGATTACGCGTCTGAATCAGTTCTTCGAATTTACGGTCAGACTCGGCATTCGCTTCCGCATCACGCACCATTTTTTCGATTTCTTCTTCATTCAGACCAGAAGATGCCTTAATGGTAATTTTCTGCTCTTTACCGCTGTTTTTGTCTTTTGCCGACACATGCAAAATACCGTCAGCATCGATGTCAAAAGTCACTTCAATCTGTGGCATACCGCGTGGTGATGGCTGAATACCATCAAGGTTGAACTGTCCAAGCGATTTGTTATCCGCCGCACGTTTACGTTCACCTTGCAGCACATGGATGGTAACGGCTGACTGATTGTCTTCTGCCGTTGAGAACACCTGACTGTGCTTGGTCGGAATGGTGGTGTTTTTGCCGATCAGTGACGTCATCACGCCGCCCATGGTTTCGATACCCAGCGACAACGGCGTTACGTCCAGCAACAGAACATCTTTAACCTCGCCAGCCAGCACCCCACCCTGCACGGCCGCACCGACAGCTACGGCTTCATCTGGGTTCACATCTTTACGCGGTTCTTTACCAAAGAATTCAGCCACTTTCGCCTGAACCATCGGCATACGTGTCTGTCCACCCACCAGAATCACATCATTGATATCAGAAACGGACAAGCCCGCATCCTGCAATGCCACTTTTAATGGATCAATTGAGCGACCCACCAGGTCTTCCACCAGTGATTCCAGTTTCGCCCGGGTCACTTTGATATTCAGGTGTTTTGGACCCGTCGCATCTGCGGTGATGTATGGCAGGTTCACGTCAGTCTGTTGCGCTGAAGATAGCTCAATTTTGGCTTTTTCTGCCGCTTCTTTCAGACGCTGCATCGCCAGAGGATCGTTATGCAAATCAATGCCCTGATCTTTCTTAAATTCAGACACCAGGTAATTGATCAAACGGCTGTCGAAATCTTCCCCACCCAGATGGGTATCCCCATTGGTTGCCAGCACTTCAAAGGTTTTTTCGCCATCGACTTCGTCGATTTCGATGATAGAGATATCAAAAGTACCACCACCAAGGTCATACACCGCGATAGTGCGATTGCCATGGCCTTTATCCAAACCATATGCCAGCGCCGCGGCAGTCGGTTCGTTAATAATACGTTTTACATCCAGACCCGCGATACGTCCCGCATCTTTGGTAGCCTGACGCTGTGCATCATTAAAGTAGGCCGGAACGGTAATCACCGCTTCGGTGACGGGTTCACCCAGGTAATCTTCCGCCGTTTTCTTCATTTTTTTCAGCACTTCCGCAGAAATTTGCGGCGGTGCCATTTTCTGACCTTTTACATCCAGCCAGGCGTCACCGTTATCAGCTTGCGTGATTTTGTATGGCATGATTTTGAGATCACGCTGGACTTCTTCGTCCTGGAAACGGCGGCCAATCAGGCGTTTAATCGCAAACAGCGTGTTTTGCGGATTGGTCACAGCCTGACGTTTAGCCGGTTGACCAACCAGAATCTCACCATCCTGAGTGTATGCAATAATAGAAGGTGTCGTACGATCACCCTCCGCGTTTTCCAGTACACGCGCTTTGGCGCCATCCATGATAGCTACACAAGAGTTGGTTGTACCCAGGTCAATGCCAATAATCTTACCCATCTAAACGTCTCCCACTTAAATTCTTTGTCAATCGGGTTGTGAACCTGTTATGCGGGCGAGTTTGTTTGCTTTCAACCCGCCAGTGAGCGCTTTTTTTTGACGCTCCACAACACTGGATGAAAAGTAGATGGGGCCGTTTCGAACAGCATCAAGGGTTAAACGAAAAAATATCTTCCCTGACGTGTTAAACATTCATCTGGCTCAACACGTTGTGGCTACGTTTAGGGTTACCAAGATACAAGCCAAGCAGCAACCCCATACCGGCCAGCGTCAACACATAATAGGCGGGTGCCATCGGCGTGAATTTCATCATCCACGTCACAAAAATCGGTGTCAACCCGCCGAAGATGGCGTAAGAAACATTGTAGGAGAAGGAGATGCCACTGAAACGCACCGCCGCCGGGAAAGCATGGACCATGATGAACGACACCACCCCGACAACCCCGACACTCAACCCCGCAATGGCGTAAGTGATGAACAGGTACTGCGGCGCCATGGCGGCGCTGTAGAAGAAAAACCAACTGCATGCCGCCAGCAACACGCATCCAGTACTTAATGTCTTCGCCGCACCCACGCGATCAACCGCAGCCCCGGACACGATGCAGCCGACCAGCAACATCACCGTCGCCAGACTATTGGCCTGCAACGTCAGTGCAGCCGGAATGCCATGCTGTTTCTGCAGCAACACCGGAGCCATCAGGATCACCACCACAATACAAGCGGAAAGCAACCAGGTCAGCAGCATGGATACCAGCACCCCGCGTTTATGGTTTAGCAGGACCGTTTGTAACGGTAATTTTTCGGCCAGCGTCTTACGCGCCTGCATCTGTTGAAAAACCGGAGTTTCCTGTAACCAACGACGTAAGTACATGGCAATCAAACCAAAAATGCCGCCGAGAAAAAACGGAATTCGCCAGCCAAAAGACGTAATCTCAGCGGCAGACAAGGTGCTATTAATGATGGTGGCGATGATCGATCCCAACAAAATACCGGCCGTTAATCCGGCAGTTAGCGTACCGCAGGCAAAACCGATCCGTTTTTCCGGCACATGCTCAGCGACGAATACCCACGCCCCGGGGACTTCACCGCCAATCGCCGCACCTTGCAGGATACGCATCAGCAGCAACAGTAGCGGAGCTACAATGCCAATGTCGCTATAGACCGGCAACATCCCCATGGCCAGCGTAGGCAATGCCATTAACAAAATGCTCAGACTGAACATTTTTTTGCGCCCGCGACTATCACCAAAATGCGCCATGATAATGCCACCCAAAGGACGCGCCAGGTAGCCGGCCGCAAAGATGGCAAACGTTTGCATCTGTCGCAGCCAGTCAGGAATATCCGCCGGAAAGAAGCGTTCGCCAATCACTGCAGCAAAAAAAACAAAGATGATGAAATCGTAAAATTCCAGTGCGCCGCCTAATGCCGCCAACGCCAGTGTTTTATAATCCTGCCGGTTTAAGCGGCGCGCATTCAGTTGATCCATGATTTTTCGTAAATTTCCAGAGGCTGATGAAAATAGAATTAGCTGGCTTTGTAAATCCAGGATTACTATACCGTCAATTTCTCTTCACATCAGCAAGACTGAAGCAACTGGCAGGAAAAAAAAGCATTGTCGTGGTTATTGACGCACTGCGCTTTTCGGACGAAAAGCGGCAACAACTTGCGAATGGGTTTCCACATACGGACCATCAAGCAACTGGATGCAATAGGGTACACTGGCAAAGATTCCCGGCACACGCGTATTACCCTGTTCATCTTTCAACCCTTCCAGGGTTTCTTTAATGGCTCTGGGCTGCCCTGGCAAGTTAAGCACCAGTGACTGTTTACGGATCACGCCAGTCTGGCGCGACAAGATGGCTGTGGGAACAAAATTGAGGCTGATCTGACGCATCTGTTCGCCAAAACCCGGCATTTCGCGATCAGCAATAGCCAGCGTGGCATCCGGCGTGACATCGCGCCGGGCCGGACCGGTTCCCCCGGTAGTCAGAACCAGGTGACAGAAACGTTCATCAACCAGTTCACAAATCGCCTGCTCAATCATTGACTGCTCATCAGGGACCAGCCGCGTCTCTATTTCAAACGGCGTGGCCAACGCCAGTGTTAACCATTGCTGCAAAGCAGGAATGCCCTGATCCTGATAAACGCCATTCGAGGCGCGATCGGAAACGGAAATCAATCCTATATGGAGTATGTTCATGCTCTTTCTTCGTTGCGAATCACCGCATTGCAACACAGAAGCGGCGTGTTTTCAGGAATGTTTACAGTAAGGATAATACAGAGAAGCACGCGATGCACACAACATGAACACCGTGACCAGTCACCTGGCCACGGCCAATGCGGTTACAGTAAATCAGCAATCATCTTCTCAAGTTTGCCCTGGTCAATGGCAAAATTGCGAATACCCTGAGCCAGTTTGTCAACGGCCATCGGATCCTGGTTATGTTGCCACAGGAATTCGGATTCGGTCATCTTCGCCGGATGTGCTTTCACTTCTCCGGTGTATTGCAGCTTACGCTCAACACTTCCGGTACTTTCTGCCAGCTCTTTCAGCAAGCCAGGGGAGATAGTCAGGCGATCACAACCCGCCAGTGCCAGAATTTCACCCACGTTACGGAAACTGGCGCCCATCACCACCGTTTTGTAACCATGCTGTTTGTAGTACTGGTAGATTTCACGCACAGAAACCACGCCAGGATCTTCGTCCGGCGCATAGTCTTTCTTATCGGTATTGGTTTTGTACCAGTCGAGAATACGGCCGACAAACGGAGAGATCAGATAAGCGCCAGCTTCCGCGCAGGCACGCGCCTGGGCAAAAGAAAACAGCAACGTCAGGTTACAGTTAATCCCTTCTTTTTCCAGTTGCTCTGCGGCACGAATACCCTGCCAGGTTGAGGCCAGCTTGATCAAAATACGGTCATTATTGATACCAGCATCATTGTATAGCTTGATCAAACTACGTGCTTTCGCAATGCTCGCATCCGTATCATAAGAAAGACGGGCATCAACCTCGGTAGAAATACGGCCAGGGATCAGTTTCAGTATTTCCAGACCAATATTCACCGCCAGTTTGTCAGAGGTGTACTGGATTTGCGCATTCTTATCATTACTCTGGCCACGCGCCCAGCTAATCGCCTCATCGATCAATTTACGGTATTCAGGAATTTTTGCCGCATTAAGGATCAGTGAAGGGTTGGTCGTAGCATCCTGGGGTTGATACAGCTTCATCGCTGCGATATCGCCGGTATCGGCAACAACCGTGGTCAGCTGACGTAAAGAAGTAAGTTTGTCCGTCATGATGGTGGCTTCTCTTAAAGTGTGATTGTCAGGGTGTGAAAACCTGTTGCGATAATATCACGCGCAACTGCGTGCGCAAGAACAGCCTGAGATAATTCAACGCATCTGACCATCAGTAATGATTTGCCCGGCCTGAGATTTTTTTTGCTAAACTCAGGCGACGAAAAAGGCAAAAAAGATGATAAACCTGTGGGTTAACATAAGGAATCAACCATGTTACTGGTCATCTCTCCGGCCAAAACGCTGGACTATGAAAGCCCGCTGACGACCACACGCTTTACCCAACCCGTATTGTTAGAAAAATCACAACAGCTGATCGATATTGCGCGTGCGCTGACACCGGCGCAAATCGGCTCGCTGATGAGCATCAGTGACAAACTGGCCTTACTGAATACCGAACGCTTTAATGACTGGCACCATCCGTTTACGCCCGAGAATGCCCGTCAGGCGCTCCTCGCCTTCAAAGGCGATGTGTATACCGGACTACAAGCGGAACAATTCAGCGAAGCGGATTTCGATTTTGCCCAACAGCATCTGCGGATCCTGTCCGGTTTATATGGCGTGCTGCGCCCACGCGATCTGATGCAGCCGTATCGCCTTGAAATGGGTATCAGGCTGGCGAATCCAGCGGGCAAGGACCTCTACCATTTTTGGGGTGATACCCTGACTACCCTGCTGAACAACGCACTGGAAGAACAAGGCGATGACGTGTTGATCAATTTAGCTTCCGAAGAATATTTCAACGCCATTCAGCCGAAAAAGCTTAACGGACGTCTGATTAAGCCTGTGTTTTTGGATGAAAAAAAGGGGCAGTTCAAGGTGATCAGCTTTTATGCTAAAAAAGCGCGTGGCCTGATGTGCCGTTATATGATTCAACACCGTCTGCGGGAACCGTCACAATTGAAAGAATTTAATCTGGAAGGATATTTTTTCGATGCGAAAAGCAGTACCGATACAACGCTGGTGTTTAAGCGCCACGAACTTGCCTGACCCGGATATAACATGCCGCTGTACCTTGATAGCGGCATACCATGTCACCATAAGCTCTCCCGATAATGAGCGCCCCCGATCCTTATCTGACCTGCACTTCCCTGTTCAATACTGAGATCATGTATACAAAAAACTTATAGTTTCAGTGAAATAAGAACTGTACACCGCTGGCTGACACAGAGACTTCGCTATGCCATGAAAAAATGACGAGGTTGCAATGAATCAGTTAGAAATCCACAAAACGCTCCAGCAGAGAATTCATCAGGCATCACAGTTGTCAGGCTATGCTCATCCGTTCGCCGGGGGGAAAGCGCCATCGCCGCCGCCTTCTTCCCTGCCATCGCACGCTTATTCGTGGCTACATAATGCAGCACTGCAATTCGATGCAAGCAGTACCGATGCCATCGCATTTGCACAACAGGGAATGCTCACCCTCGATGCACTAACGGTGGTTCTGCTCTGTCTGCGCGAAGAACCGGTTCCGTTATGGATAATGATGGGCTATTTACGCACCCCGAGGGAAATTCATCCGGATGCATGGCAAGAGGCCTTACTGCGAGCAAATGATATCGCCATGGCAATGAATGGCAGTAGTTTCGGACTGGATGAACAGGGCAATACTTTTCTGATGAAACCACTGGCTTTTGATATCGTTGACGATGTTGACGCTCTGGCGCTCAGTATGAACGACGCTAATACACTGGCATCCTGTCTGATCGATTCACTGCTCTCACTGGGACAACCTTCGCCGCTCAATGCTGATGAGAACAACGCTGACCCCGCGCCTTTGCCAGAACCAGACCAACGCCGGCAGTCTCTATTATTGCACCAGGAGATCGATCTCCGCTCAGCCGCTGCAATACAAAAACAGTGGCATATTCCACTTATGCTGGCGGCCTGTAAAACCCTCGGTTCGGTAGTCTCTTTAAGCCCCCAGGAAAGCTGCGTTTCGGTTCTCAGCTTTCCTGAACGGAAAATTATCGTGATCGCAGATGGCGATGAACGCCATCTGCTGGTCTCGACGCCGATGACGTCGTTTCCACATCCCGGTTACACACCGCGCCACCTCCTGCTGGCAAATAATAATCTGATGGCGCTGGCGCACTGCTCATTCTCACTGTCATCAAGCGGCACCAGCTTGTTGGCTCGCTGGGATACTTACGGACTCGACGGAAGTGACTTCGCCAGTTGGCTGGCTGATTTTATGACGCTGGCTACCGCATGTGAAATACCCACTCAACCTATTACCCCGGAGATAAAAAATGAATAACAACATTCATCTGGAACCCCCTATCTATCCACCGATACCTCTAGAAATAGCAGGGACTGGTCATGCTGTCGATCTTGAAATGGGTCTCCACGATCAGGTTAACGATCAGGTAAACGCCAGACAAAACGCTAATCGTATCAACCAACTATTAGATCAACTTCACATTACTGGGCCACACGAACGAACGCGTCATGCTCTCCGCACCGGCAGAGATGTTGGCGGGCGCGTCATCGGTATGGGCAGAGATGCTGGCGAGCGCATCATCGGTGTGGGCAGAGATGTTGGCGGGCGTGTCATCGGTGTGGGCAGAGATGTTGGCGAGCACGTCATCGGTGTGGGCAGAGATGTTGGCGGGCGTGTCATCGATGTGGGCAGAGATGTTGGCGAGCGTGTCATCGATGTGATCGGTCAGGGCATCACCACGACCGGACACTCAATGAAAATGTTCGCCACAGAGCCACTAAAAAACCGCGCCTGGGGTGCGATGGCCGGACACCTTTTACAACAAATGGTGACCTGCGGTGGGCCGACACTGTTGCGTGAAGAAGCCTTTATTGAGGCTTATAACGTGATACTGCCACATCTGACAAAAAAATATCCCGGGGTAACCGTCGGCCTGCAAGTGGCGGTTTCTTTGCTCAGCATAGTGGCGCACTATAAAATGCGCGAACCCCGTATGCAACGCGCTCAGGATGACTCCGTTGCACCACGTGGCTACTTTGGCCTGAGCCCTGAAGAGTTCGAAAATCTCCCTCAGGACGAGAGAGACGCGATGCAAAATGCCCAGGCAAACGGCTCTGAATGGGTGACATCAATGCAACTGGTGGCGGAAATACTCAATACGGTGATGTCGGTCGCGGGCGCAGCGACAGGAAATCATGCGCTGACAACCCGCGTTTTGAGCTCACAAATCCGCAATATCCTGTATGCCGCAACACGGGAACCTTTACAAGCCACCCTCAGCATGACCGGGGCAACACAGGGCACCCCCACATTTGGCGTGAATGATGCACATATGGCGATCAACGGCGCCTGGTATACCGCAATGACGTTAGCAATGGGTGTAATGCAAGATGCCGTGATCCAAAGTGCGTTACCCAAAGGCTATTCAGTTTCCGGACCCGAGTTACGTGATGCCTCCGGGAAAAGTTTACAGGGTAATGAACTACACCAAATGGCGATAAAGGTTGCCGGGATACGGGCAATATGTAATTCGGCGATCGAAAGCGTTGATGCTTTTCTCGGTAAACATTACGACACCAAACAGGTGAATGATAGCCAGGCGTTTTCCGCATCACTGCCGATGCGCGATTATGGCCGATTACTGGATCATTCGATTGCTCGACTGAGCTGGAATAATTTTGCTAACAGCAGCACGCAGGGCGTGCAGCAAGCCATCAGCAAAATTGGCGGCCAGTTCTCCGAGGACTCCGGTCAACTCGGCAACATTGTCGCCGCAGCGGCCTTCGGGCTCTCCTATAAAATGGTTAATCAGACCTATCAGGCACATGCAAAAGTGCGCGCCGCCGTGGCTTCGGGTAACTGACCCGCCATCGCAGGGAAAGCGATGCATCCCCGCCGCAGAAACAGGCGAGGATAAGCCATTAAGCGTTAAAGAGGAACTTGCGTAAATCAGCGAACTCTGCCGGCATCGCATGTGATAGCAGGGGCAGGTCTGCACGTGCAGCCAGGGCCTCTGGCAGCGCTAACGATTGCCCGAGGATCACCTCTACACTCTCTTTGAATTTTGCCGGATGTGCCGTGCCGAGGAACAAACCATACTCACCCGGTTGCAGTTGATCACGTAACAGACGGTAAGCGATGGCTGCATGCGGCTCAGAAATATAGCCCATATCGGCCAGTTCGCGCATTGTTGCTTTTGTGGTGTCATCAGATACCGCGCCAAAACCCAGTTCATTCAAATGCCAGGCTTTACGCCGAAATAACTCTTCCACACGCGGCCAATTGTTCGGCTGGCTGACATCCATGGCATTCGACAATGTGGCCACTGTTGTCTTCGGTTGCCATGCGCCATGCGCCAAAAACCGCGGTACGGTATCGTTGGCATTGGTCGCGGCGATGAAGCGTTTTATCGGTAAGCCGAGCGATTTTGCCAGCAAACCTGCGGTCAAATCGCCAAAATTACCACTTGGCACCGAGACCACCAGTTGGTTACGTTGCTCTTGCGACAATTGCGCCACGGCTTCAAAATAATAACAAACCTGCGCCAGCAATCGACTGATGTTAATCGAATTAGCCGAATTCAGACCAATCGTCTGCTTCAGTTCTTCATCATCAAATGCCTGTTTGACCAGGGACTGGCAGGCGTCAAAATCGCCATCAATAGCAATGGTATGAATGTTACCGCCCAGCGTACAAAACAGTTTTTCCTGCAGCGGACTGATTTTCCCCTGGGGATAAAGAATGACAACACGGACGTTATCCATACCGTAAAACGCATGCGCCACTGCGGCGCCGGTGTCGCCTGATGTGGCAGTCAGAATAGTGATTTTTTCATCCGCAGCGCTGATATAAGAGAGCATCTGCGCCATAAAACGTCCGCCGAAGTCTTTAAACGCCAGGGTTGGACCGTGAAACAGTTCCAGGCAGGCAATGTCTTCCGTTACCGTTATCACCGGCGCGGGAAAGGTGAATGCGGCTTTAACGCGCTCCTGCAACGGAGGCAACGCAATTTCATCACCTATAAACGCGGCAAGAATTTTGCTGCTGCGGCTGACAAAATCCAGTGCCAGCAAGTCATCAATCGCTGTCCGTTCAAATTCAGGTAATTCCAGCGGGAAAAACAGCCCTTGTTGATTACCGAGCCCTTGTTTCACTGCCTGAGCGAAACTAACCTGCTGATTATGATCCTTAAGATTATAGAGTTTCATGATTATCCCAGTTTACGTGCGCCCGCCGTATCCAAACGGCAAATATGGACAAAACCTTCATCATTCTGTAGGTAGTTCTGACTGAGCCAACTGGCCATGCGATCGGCGGTTGCACGGTCATCACAAACAGCAAAGAGTGTTGGGCCGGAACCGGAGATGCCACAAGCCAGAGCGCCGATGTCTTGAGCCGCCTGACGCGCCTGCGCAAACCCCGGCAACAGTTTGGTTCGATACGGTTCCGCGATAACATCGCACATCAGTGCCGCCGCCAGCGCAGGCTGCCGGGTATGGCAGGCGTGAATAAAACCCGCCAGATAACGCCCATGCCTGATGCAGTCTTCTTTACGGTACTGTGCCGGTAAAATCGCGCGCGCTTCTGCCGTTGAAACTTTGATCCCCGGATACGCCATCACCCATAGCCAGTCATCAAACCCGGGAACGCTCTGGCTGATGATACCGTTTTCTTCCAGCATCAGTTGCAACCCGCCAAGAAAACAAGGCGCTACGTTATCGTAATGCACACTGCCGGAAATCCGCCCTTCCAGCTCGCCCATGAGACTCAGGAGCTCGGTATCGTTTAATGGATTATCACAAAACGCATTCATCGCCATGAGACCAGCAACCACGGAACAGGCGCTCGAACCGAGGCCGGAACCAATAGGCATGTTTTTTTCCAGGGTCATCGCCACCGGGACAGTTTTACCAATCGCTTCACAAAAGCGCGTCCAGCACTGATAAACAATATTCTCGGTGGGTGAGGCTGGCAGTTTACTCACAAAACGCCCCTCATTGACCAGACTGAAGCGTTGTGCGGCTTCAACCGTAACGCAATCCCCCAATAAACTCCCATCCACCGGCGAAACGGCCGCGCCCAGCACATCAAAACCAACACTCACGTTGCCAATCGAGGCCGGCGCATAAATTTTTACCATCATCAAACTCCTAACTTCCATGACAGCGTGCGTAACAAATCAGCAAACACACCAGCGGCCGTTACCGTATTACCGGCGCCGTAGCCACGCAAAACCAGTGGAATCGGCTGATAATAGCGGCTATAGAAGGCCAGCGCATTCTCACCATTTTTTACTTTATACAAAGGATCGTTACTGTCTACCGCATCAATCTTCACTTTGCACTTGCCGCCTTCTTCGATGAGGCCGACAAAACGCAATACCCGACCTTCATCACGGGCTTTGGCCACACGGGCGGCAAAGGCGTCATCCAGTTCCGGTAAGCGCTGCATAAACGTGTCCACATCTGCTATCTCAGTGAATGCCGCTGGCAGAACGGGTTCAATGTCAATGTCGCTCAACTCCATCGGATAACCGGCTTCACGTGCCAGAATAAGTAACTTGCGCGCCACATCAATGCCGGAAAGATCATCACGCGGGTCAGGCTCAGTGAATCCCTGTTCACGCGCCAGTCGGGTTGCCGCGGAAAGCGTAACACCTTCGTCCAGTTTACCAAAAATAAAGGACAGAGAACCGGAAAGGATGCCTGAAAAGTGAATCAACTCATCACCGGCATTGAGCAGATTTTGTAAGTTCTCGATCACCGGCAATCCAGCACCTACGTTGGTATCATAAAGGAACTTACGCCGTGATTTTGCCGCGGCAGCACGCATTTGCTGATAGTAATTCCACGAGGCGGTATTGGCCTTTTTGTTCGGCGTCACGACATGGAAGCCTTCAGCAAGGAAATCAGCGTACTGATCAGCCACCGCCTGGCTGGAGGTACAATCAACAATCACCGGATTAAGCAGATGATACTCTTTGACCAGGCGAATCAGCCGTTCCAGATTGAACGGCTCTTTCGCTGCATGCAAAGCTGCCTGCCAGTTTCCCAGCGCAATGCCATGCACACTGGTCAATAACGCTTTGGAATTGGCAATGCCACAGATGCGCAGATCGATATGTTTCGTTTTCAACCACGCTTGTTGCCGATATATTTGATCAAGCAGCGCACTGCCCACGCCACCAACGCCAACCACAAACACTTCAATTACCTGGTCCGTGTTGAACAGCATTTGATGAACCACCCGTACACCGGTCGTCACATCATCATTACTCACCACCACTGAAATTGATCGTTCTGACGAGCCTTGCGCAATCGCCACAATATTGATATTAGCCCGCGCCAGCGCCGCGAAAAATTTAGCGGAAATCCCGCGTTGCGTCCGCATACCATCACCGACCACCGAAATCACCGCCAAATGTTCCATCACATCCAGTGGTTCCAGCAAGCCGTCTTTCAGCTCCAGGTAGAACTCGTCTTCTAATACCCGTCGCGCACGGTTCTGATCACTTTGTGGAACACAGAAACTGATACTGTATTCGGATGAGGATTGTGTGATGAGCACCACGGAGATGCCGGCACGCGACATGGCGGCAAACACCCGTGCCGCCATACCTACCATGCCTTTCATTCCCGGGCCGGAAACGTTAAACATCGCCATATTGTTCAGGTTGGTGATGCCTTTAACCGGGCAGTCATCATCAACAGAATCACCGCCAATAAGCGTGCCAGGCGCTTGCGGATTAGCGGTATTCTTAATTAAACAGGGAATTTGAAATTGGGCGATTGGTGTGATGGTACGCGGATGAAGCACTTTAGCGCCAAAATAGGAGAGCTCCATCGCCTCCTGGTAAGACATTGATTTCAGTAAGCGCGCTTCTGGCACCTGACGCGGATCACAGGTGTAGACCCCATCCACATCGGTCCAAATCTCACAACAATCGGCACGTAAACACGCCGCCAGTACGGCCGCGGAATAGTCAGAACCGTTGCGTCCTAACACCACCAGTTCACCGCGCTCATTACCGGCGGTAAAACCGGCCATCAGGATCATGTTTTCCGGCGGGATCTGGCTGGCCACGATGCGCCGTGTAGACTCGGCAATATCGACGGTAGAATCGAGATAATGGCCAATGGCCAGCAATTTTTCCACTGGATTAATCACGCTAACCGCGTAACCTCGCGCCTGTAACAACGCTTCCATGATAGCGATTGAGAGCTTTTCTCCGCGGCAAATGAGCGCCGCATTGACAGCATCAGGGCACTGCCCCAACAAGCTAATACCGTGCAATACGTGTTTTATCTGAACAAACTCCTGGTCGACCACCTTTTTCAGCCGGTCATAATCAAAACCATGCTGCGCATCCGCCAGCCCTTGCAGCAAATCGGCAAAGATCCGTTCAGCATCACCGCGATTCGGCGCGGAATCCTGACCGCTGATGGTTTTCTCAATCATGGCCACCAGATGGTTGGTGATTTTAGCGGGGGCAGACAGCACAGTGGCAACCTGCCCCTGCTTCGCGTTGCTTTCAATAATATCGGCAACGCGTAAAAACCGTTCCGCATTTGCCACTGAGGTTCCGCCGAATTTCAGCACTCGCATGTTTAACGCTCTCCTGAATTTATGTCCAAAAAAAAACCCGCACTGGTTAGGTGCGGGCTTTTTTTGTTTTTCCTGTATGCGTCAGCCCGCACCGTTACCTGAAGTAATGGTGGTGGTAATAATGGTGGTGGTGTAGCGGCTGATTATACGCATTGAAATTTTTTGTCTGTCTTCTGGTGTCTGTCAGAAGTAAAGCAAAGTGCCGATTAAGTCAATTTTTTTATCATCCGCACATTTTCCTGCAATAGATTACTGTGGTGCATTTGCCCGCATTAGTGGACAAATCATTTAATCATTAAATGCTTGATGGATTTATACTCTGAAAAATAATCATGAATCCGGATCTTTACCTGTAAGTTTTTTTTCTATGTCATGCAATAACCGATGCAACATCGCACTATCACGTTGTTCGAGCAAACCAATCCGCTGTTGGACCCAGTCGGACAGTTTTTTATCATCCTGCACGCCAAGACGAAACAGTAAATGATCCATGCGTTGACGTAATGCACTGATCTGTTGTGGGTCGGCAACTGGCGCCGCGACTGGCTGTGCGCGAAACAACGAGGCCAGTTGGTAGCAATAAACCATTACCGCCTGACCGAGATTGAGCGACGGGTAATCAGCCATCATCGGGATCCCCGTCAGCAGATCGACCTGCGCAAGTTCATCATTGGTTAGCCCGCTATCCTCCCGACCAAACACCAACGCCAGGTTGCTTAGCCATTGTCGCTTCTCCTGTAAAATCACTTCGACTTGCGGTGGCGTGGCATAATAACGAAATTGCGTGCGGTGACGTGCAGTGGTGGCAACGGAAAAATCGATATCGGCCAGCGCAGCGCTAAGTGAATCAAAATGATGAATATTATCAATGACATCTCCCGCACCATGCGCGACGCGTCGTGTCGCAGGCTCACAATAAGCGCGGCTTTGCACAATGCGCAATTCAGAAAACCCCATGGTTTTCATCGCCCGGGCCGCAGCACCAATATTCTCCGCCCGCGCGGGCGAGACAAGGATGAGGGGAAAACGCATAACACTCCTGAACGGTATAACAAGATCAGCTTGTACTGTGACACGACTACAGGTTAAATAACAAAATAAGTTACGGTATTCTACCCACCTCAGAACACCTTCTCGCCGGTAGAGAAGAGGAATACAATCATTGAACTTTGTTTACCGGCATCATGCGAATAAACATGAATTACAGTAAAAATCATGATATTTATCATTAAATTAATTCCACTTCGCTTTATGATTTCTCTATCTTAAGCACAGCAGACTAAATCGTTGCACAAAAGATAAAATTTGTGCGCTAAACGGGTATCCCAATGAGTATTTTTCACAAAAGTGTTAACGTGCTACACTTGAATTTGATATAAGTCAACGAAGCATTATTTTAATGCTTATCGGTTGTGGTCTTTACTGTTATGTTGCTGTTAATGCAGTTAGGATAAGCGCCGTTTTGGCACTGCTGGGCATAGAGGATTCATCCCGGATGTCTGAGCTGGCAATGTTGTTGACGTTGATGGACGGTACTCAAGAACATAATTCTGTACTTCGGTTAACGCTTCGGTATCGAGCCAGAGAGCAGCTTCCCGGATGAGTGCGTTAATCGTTGTATCTCCCGTTTTCGATTTTGTTGGCAATTTTTAGGTAGCAAAAACATGCAGACCCCGCACATACTTATCGTTGAAGACGAATTAGTGACTCGTAATACTCTCAAAAGTATTTTTGAGGCCGAAGGTTACATGGTTTATGAAGCTACGGATGGTGCCGAAATGCACCAGGTATTGACAGAAAATGATGTCAACCTGGTGATCATGGATATTAACCTACCCGGCAAGAATGGCCTGTTACTGGCTCGCGAATTGCGCGAACAGGCAAACGTAGCTCTCATGTTCCTCACGGGTCGCGATAATGAAGTCGATAAAATTCTCGGCTTAGAAATTGGGGCTGACGATTACATCACTAAACCGTTCAATCCACGCGAGTTAACCATTCGAGCACGTAACCTGCTCTCACGAACAATGAACCTTGCCACCAACAGTGAGGAGCGTAAGCTGGTCGAGAGTTACCGCTTCAATGGCTGGGAGTTGGATATCAATAGCCGTTCGCTGATCAGTCCACATGGCGCGCAGTATAAGTTACCACGCAGTGAGTTTCGCGCCATGCTGCATTTCTGCGAAAACCCCGGCAAGATCCAAACCCGCGCCGATTTGCTGAAAAAGATGACCGGGCGTGAATTGAAAGCCCATGACCGTACTGTCGACGTGACCATTCGTCGTATCCGTAAACATTTTGAATCAACACCGGATACACCCGAAATCATCGCGACCATTCACGGTGAGGGTTACCGTTTTTGCGGCGATCTACAAGACTAATCCACTGACGCGGCAACCTGTTTGCCGCGTCAGTAAGACCTCGTCCAGATGAAGCCCGCTAAGTGCTTTTACTCTTTCCACGGTATGATGGGCACCGCACTCAACGCGTTTTTCGGTGAACCGTCAACCACCCGATCGGAATACGTCAGATACACCAGCGCGTTGCGTTTTTTATCGAAAAAACGAACCACCTGTAGTTTCTTAAACACCAGCGAGGTCCGTTTACGGAAAACCACTTCACCTTGTGATTTACCCTGAGAAATATCATCACTCAGCGTAACAGGGCCAACTTGCTGGCAGGAAATAGCCGCATCAGCGGTATCCTCCGCTAAACCGAGCCCACCTTTAATTCCGCCGGTTTTTGCCCGACTGATATAACAGGTTACATTTTTTACGTCCGGATCATCGAACGCTTCGACAACAATTTTGTGGTCCGGGCCGAACACTTTAAATACCGTATCGACCGAACCGATAACCTCCGCATGGGCAGAAAATACGGCTAAAGTTACCGACGCAACTATAAGTAAATTCTTTATCATCATAATGTTACCATTGTAGAGAAAGTAAATGACCTTGCCAGATAAGCGAATATATCGCATTTGCAACAAAACCCGGTATTCTGTCGTGCCGCTTACTGATATAGCACATTCGAACAAACAAAACCGCCACTGTCTTTCCGCTTTTTAGTGCTATTATTCATCGACTTTGCTTTCCCTGCACCCATCTGTGTACGAAGAGGATGTTTTATGGACCAAGCCGGTATCATTCGCGATTTGCTTGTTTGGCTGGAGAGCCATCTGGACCACCCGCTGTCACTCGATAATGTGGCAGCCAAAGCAGGTTATTCAAAATGGCACCTGCAACGCATGTTTAAAGACGTCACCGGGCATGCAATCGGTGCCTATATTCGTGCACGCCGCTTATCAAAATCTGCGGTTGCCCTACGGCTAACAAGTCGCCCTATTCTTGATATTGCGCTGCAATACCGTTTTGATTCGCAGCAAACCTTTACCCGCGCCTTCAAAAAGCAGTTCATACAAACACCGGCTTATTATCGTCGGGCTTCGGACTGGGTATCGTTTGGCCTGCGTCCGCCGATTCGGCTGAACGACTTCACCCTACCCGCACCGACTTATGTCACCTTGCCGGAAACGGTGTTGGTTGGGCAAACACAAAGTTACACCTGTACGCTGGAACAAGTTTCTCGTTATCGGGATGAAATGCGCATGCATTTCTGGCACCAGTTCTTGCTGGAAACCGACACCGTGCCGCCGGTACTGTATGGTTTACATCAAGTGAAACCGAGCCTGGAAAAAGACGATGAACAAGAGATCCTGTACACCACGGCGGTACCTTCTGACTCATTGACGCAACCCCTGCCGCTGACGCAAACGGTGCTACTGGAAGCCGGCGATTATGTTCAGTTCAGTTACCAGGGGCTACGTAGCGGATTACAGGAATTCATTTTGCTGTTGTACGGTACTTGTATGCCGACACTGGATCTCACCCGCCGTCAGGGGCAAGATATTGAGCGTTTCCACACTCACGGCGGCAAAAAGCGTTCAGAAGCGCCAAAAGAGATCCGGTGCGAGTATCTGATTCCGATTCGACGCGCGAACTCCACATGATTGCTCGCGCGGGATGGCATTATATCTTTCAGTGAATTAACGCTGCAGCTCATCCAGCGCCGGTAAATCGAGATGTGATACATCACCTGCTGTTTCAACTACCCACCCCGACGCCAGCCACAAACTCTGTTGGTGGTCAACACGGGAAATCGAACAGTTACGTAAACGCAGGCGGCGTTCAGCATGGGCGGGCAAACCCAGGATGGTGCTCACCAACACGCCCAGCGCCATGCCATGGCTGACCAGTAATGGACGACGACCTGGCGGCAAATCAAGGCACGCGTTGAGCACCTGGTGCATACGGGCGGCCATCTCCGCCATGGATTCGCCTTGTGGGATACGCCCATGTTCACTGCCATTGAGCAGTGAGTTGCGCCAGCGCTCTTCTTCAGCGGTTAATGAATCAATCGGACGCTGTTCGAGCACCCCCATATTGAGTTCACGCAACCGCGGATCGAGCTTCACCGGGCACCCGCATGCATCGGCAATAATTTCAGCGGTACGCCGTGTACGTCCTAAATCACTGGCGATAACATCGGTGATACCCAGCAATTTCGCCCGCTCCCCCACTTGGTGAGCTTGCTGCTCACCTTTTGCCGTCAGCGCGCTGTCTGACTGTCCCTGAATACGTCTGGACACATTCCAGACCGTTTCTCCGTGGCGAACAAGATAGACCTGTAACATACTTTTTTCCGTTATACTGCAATAAATTTGCGTAAAGGGTTCAAACAATTATGTACCATGTTGTCGCTGCCACCATCAATCCAGCAAAAATTAGTGCGATCTCTCAGGCATTCAACGATACATTCGGGGAAGGATCCTGCCATATTGAGGGGGTCGAGGTCGACAGTGGCGTTGCAGCGCAACCTCTGACAAATGCAGAAACGCGAGCTGGCGCACGTCAGCGGGTGATGAATGCACGCCAGGTTAGGCCAGAAGCAGCTTTTTGGGTTGCCATTGAAGCAGGCATCGAAGATGGTTTTGCTTTTGCCTGGATGGTCATTGAAGACCACAAACAGCGCGGCGAATCGCGCTCGGCAAGCATCACACTACCGCCCGTGGTGCTGCAGGGGATAGAAGCTGGTCGTGAGTTGGGTGAAGAAATGGCTCGATTGACGGGGATTGAAAATATCAAACACCAGGGTGGGGCGATCAGTGTCTTTAGCCACGGACTATTAACCCGAACCCGTGTTTATCATCAGGCGCTAATTCTGGCACTGTGCCCTTTCCGTAATGCTATCTACAACCAGTAAAAACCGGTCGCCGTGTGAAGCTGATACGGGCCAGTCATAGCGATATCCGGGTAACGGCAACGTGGAATATGACAAGATAAGCGCTGAAAATCAGTGACCGTCAGGATGACGCTGAACCCCGGGCAAGCTGTGCTTCCAGCCATTTTTTTAGCGCTGGAGGTGCCGCACGCAGGCTGTTCGAGCCGCGGGTGATGGTGGCAATACCGACGCCCAGTTCTTGCTTCAGATCGCGCTGACTCATCTCGCCACGCAATAACTCTTCAATAATACGTAACCGCGTCCCTAAGGCTTCACGCTCATCAGGCGTCATCATCAGTTGCAATAACGGAGACTGCAGTTCGTCAGCAAAGGCATGTTGCATCAGTGTCACAAAACGCAGCCAGTCTTCATTATACGGTTCTTCGGTTAGCGGAACCGGGGTCTGTGGGCTCATGAAAGGTTTCCGTACTCATTAGCGAGTACATCAGAATAACATATCCTCATCATCCTTCAAGTTGCCGATACGCGTTCACGCGCACTACTGGCTGAAATCAGCCAGTAGTGCGCAATGGTGCAATGGTGCAATGGTGCAATGGTGCAATGGTGCAATGGTGCAATGGTGCAATGGTGCAATGGTGCATTAATAGCGGCGGCGCCACTCACTGTCAGCAATAATGCTTTCGGGTTTATTCATAAAATGACGGTAGTAGGCATCATAAGCCAACACATTCTTCACATAACCGCGAGTTTCGGAAAACGGAATCGCCTCAATAAACGCCACGACATCCAGGCGGCCGGCGCTGTTACCCAACCAGGTTCTGACACGAGACGGTCCGGCATTGTACGCCACCGAGGATAAAACACGGTTTTGGTCAAACATCTGGTAAACATAATCAAGGTATTGCGTGCCAATCTGAATATTGATTTGCGGATCCAGTAGCTGGCGACTGTCGACATAACCGGGCAGGTTATACATCTTCACGGTGTGCGCCGCTGTCGCTGGCATCAGTTGCATCAACCCCGCCGCCCCAACGGGTGAACCCGCCTTCGGATTCCAGGCGCTCTCCTGGCGGGCAATCGCCATCGCATAGCTCTGCGGAATACGTTTATCACGGGTGTAGTATGAGAATTGATCGTTATACGCCAGCGGAAAACGTTCCTTCAGGTGATCCCATAACTTACCGCTAATCGTGGCCTGCACACTTAAATCCCACCAGCCAGATTCAAGGGCGTAACGTGCCAACATTTGTTGTTCTGACGACGTTTTGCTGGCCACCAGATACGCCCATTCGCTACGCGCCAGATTGTCCATTCCCCAATACATCAATTCCCGTACTCGGGCAATTTCACGACCCTGCGCGATAGTGCGGTCCGGCGCCGGCGCGTTCTCAACCCGTAAGGGATAATCCACACCGAGACGTTGCGCTGCCACCATGGGATAAAAACCACGGGTTTGCATCAGTTTACGCAACAGCTCGTCAGCTTCCTCTTTACGTCCTTGCTCAATCAGCAAATCAGCCTGCCAGTATTGCCATTCATCTTTCTGTTTCGTCTCGACAGGCAAACGCGCGATCCAGGTATTCAGTCCGCGTCGATCATGATTGCCGAGCGCCAAACGCACACGCCGCTCAATCAATGTCGCTGACTGACTGTCCATCACCACGTTATCGCGCCAGCGCGCTTGTTCGCTGGTGACATCATTGCCCATCAGGCGCCAGGCGACCGTTTCATTCAGTTTCTGCGCCTCATCTTCATTCAGTTTCTGCAGGCGAATCAGAGACGGGATCATTGTACGAGCGTTCTCTACATCCTGGCGCGCCAGGCGGGTAAACGCGATGAGGGTAGCCTGACGGGTGAAATCAGAAGGTTCCACTGCACGTGCAAAAGATTCGACAGTTTCCGGATCGCCCTGCAATGCGCTTAACGCCCCCGTCATGGTTTGATAATTCAGCGGCAACTGTTTGACCAGATAGTTCACCAGACTGCTATTGCCCTCCTCCATAGCCAGGCGAATCCGTTGCAGGGTGATCGCGGGAGTTTGCTCACCCGCCCCCTGCCAGACGGAAAACAGCTTATCGCAGCTGGCCGGTAATGAACTCCCGCGCAACCAAATTTGATTTGCGCCGCGATAAGCCTCCTGTTGCTGTCCCTGCACCCACCTGGCGTAATACCAGTTACAACGAGCAGCAACTGGTTTTGGCACTTCCGGACTAAAGACCAACAGGCCGCGCCAGTCTTCCCGATTCGCCAATTCATTAACAAAACGCGATGACAAGGTACGAACGGGCGGCAACGTGGGATATTGCTTCACAAAATTACTGACCGCCATGCTGGTTTCCTGATTCAGGTTTTGCGCCAACAGGCGATACTCAAGATAAGGATAGAGCGGATAATCGCGCAGCGTTGGCATCAACTGCGCAACGGTATCCATCTGATTATTGTCCCAGGCTTGTTTGATTTGTTGATAACGGTTGCGTTGCGCATCCAGTGTATCGGCAAATACGCTGCTTGCCAGAGTCACCAGGCAAACACCCATCATCCAGTAACGCCATTTTCCCCGGGTTTTCACCACGCACTCTCCTCTGATTAATCCATTTTCCCGCCAGCATACAGCGCTTGTTCCATGCTAACCGGGCGCCAGGCATCGTGCCATGTTCTTCACAAAATTTACCTTTACACACCACGTTAACACATTGACCCCTGTGCACCTGGATTGTTCAGTGCGTGCGCCGCTATTGTGCAGCACCCTTTTATAAAAAACGCTGATGGGCACAAAAACCATAAAAATCAAAATTATAAAAAATGGCACAGGTTTTGCTTTATTGAATTCCATCTTGTATACCAGTTGGAATTCAAACCATGACATTCATGATGGGTCTCACGCTGCAAGAGTGGCGCCACCATTACCAGCATAATGCAGATACGATTTTTTCTATGCTGACGCACCATGTTGCTGCGCTTGACCACGCCGATCCGGCCTGGATTTATCTTGCTACCCCGGCACAACTACAAGCACAAATTGAACCCTTAGTGCGCGCATGGCATCAGAATCCTGACGCGCTGCCATTGTTTGGCGTACCTTTTGCCGTCAAAGACAATATTGATGTTGCCGGCTGGCCCACCAGCGCGGCCTGTCCGGCATTCACGCATATTGCAAAGAACGATGCCACCGCCGTAGCCAGACTGAAAGCCGCCGGCGCAGTGGTCATCGGTAAAACCAACCTTGATCAATATGCCACCGGTTTAGTCGGTACGCGTTCACCCTATGGCGCGGTGAGTAACACGTTTAATCCGGATTATGTCAGCGGCGGATCCAGTTCTGGTTCCGCCTCGGTGCTGGCTCGGGGTTTGGTTGGCTTTTCCCTCGGCACAGATACCGCAGGTTCAGGCCGGGTTCCTGCCGGGTTCAATAATGTGGTCGGTCTGAAACCGACCAAAGGCTGGCTCTCAGCCAGCGGCGTAGTGCCAGCCTGCCGGCTGAACGATACCATTTCCGTTTTTGCCCTCACGGTAGAAGATGCCTGGACGATAACCTCCCTTGCGGGGGGATATGATGCCGCAGATGCCTACTCACGCCATCATCCGGGTTTAGCCCCCGCCGCATTGCCGCGCCATCCCCATTTCGCCATCCCTGCCAGGCCGGTTTTTTTTGATGATAAGCGCGCAGAAGCCGCATGGGAACAGGCATTGCACGCGTTACAGGCTAGCGGGGCGACACTACAACCTATCGACTTTGCCGTTTTTCATCAACTGGCGGAGCAACTTTATTACGGTCCGTGGGTTGCTGAACGCACAGTCGCCGTTGGCGAGATGCTGCATCACCCGGAAAATATGGACCCGGTGGTGTATGACATCATCGCCAGCGGCGAAAATTACCGGGCCACCGACGTGTTTAAAGCGGAATATTTACGCGCTGAGTTAACGCGTAGCATTCAGCAAACACTGGCGCAATTTGACGCTCTGGTGGTACCGACATCACCCACGATCCATACCCTGAAAGAGATGGCTCAGGAACCGGTGAACTATAACTCGCAGTTCGGCACCTATACCAATTTCACCAACCTGGCCGATCTCGCCGCGCTGGCATTACCCGGCCCTTTCCGCGCCGATGGTTTGCCTGCCGGGATCACCCTGATTGCCCCCGCCTGGCATGATCGCGCACTCGCGTCCTTCGGCATCCGCTGGCAGGCTCAACAGGCGCTCACCCTTGGCGCCACCGGCAAAGCCTATCCATCTCATCACACATTGCTACCGCCATCGGCGCACCATGTGCGCCTGGCGGTGGTCGGTGCGCATCTCACCGGTATGCCGTTGAACCATCAGTTGACTCGCCGCAACGCGGTACTGGTGGAAGAAACCCAAACCGCCGCCTGCTACCGCTTGTATGCTCTGGCCAACACACAACCCGCAAAGCCCGGTTTGGCCAGAGCGCAAGACGGCGCCGCCATTACTGTTGAACTGTGGGATATCCCGTTAGCGCGCTTTGGTGAATTTGTTGCTGAAATTCCGGCGCCACTCGGCATCGGCACACTGGAACTGATCAACGGCCATCAGGTGAAAGGGTTTATCTGTGAGCCTGCTGCGTTAGACAGCGCCACTGATATCACCGCATTCGGAGGCTGGCGCAATTGGCTAACTCACCAGGAGGCATCCCATGTTTAATACCGTATTAATTGCGAATCGTGGTGAAATAGCCTGCCGGGCAATACGAACACTAAAACGGCTGGGCATCACCAGCGTAGCGGTCTATTCCGCGGTGGATAAAAATGCCCAACATGTGAAAGATGCAGATATCGCCATCGCGCTTGGCGGCGAAAAAGCCAGTGACAGCTATCTACGCATCGATAAAATCCTGCTCGCCGCCAAAGAGAGTGGCGCACAGGCTATCTGGCCAGGTTACGGTTTTCTGTCGGAAAGCCAGCCTTTTGCCGAGGCCTGTGAAGCCGCCGGTATCACCTTTATCGGCCCCACCGTACAACAGATTGGCGAGTTTGGCCTGAAACACCGGGCGCGTGAACTGGCGGCGGCGGCCGGAGTGCCAATGACGCCCGGAACAGCCCTGCTGGCATCACTGGAAGAGGCACTCAGTGCAGCGGAAACCATCGGTTATCCGGTGATGCTGAAAAGTACGGCTGGCGGCGGCGGCATTGGTCTCACCCGATGTGCTGATGCAGATGCACTGCGTAACGCCTGGCAAAGTGTGCGCCGTCTGGGTGAACAATTTTTCAGCGACACGGGGGTTTTTCTCGAGCGTTGTATTGATCGTGCGCGCCATGTCGAGGTGCAAATCTTTGGCGACGGTAAAGGCAACGTGATCGCACTGGGCGAACGTGACTGTTCATTACAACGTCGTAATCAAAAAGTCGTGGAAGAGACCCCAGCCCCCGCACTACCCGCACACACGCGCGCCGCGCTACTCGATTCGGCAGTCAGACTTGGCGAGTTAGTCAGCTACCGTAGCGCCGGCACGGTGGAATATATTTACGATGCGCAACATGACCAATTCTTCTTCCTTGAAGTGAACACCCGCTTACAGGTAGAGCACCCGGTGACGGAATGCGTTACCGGCCTTGACCTGGTGGAATGCATGTTACAGGTTGCCGCAGGCGAAACGCCTGACTGGTCTCGGATGTCTCAACCCCCGCAGGGGGCGTCGATCGAAGTCCGAATTTATGCCGAAGATCCGCTGAAGAATTTCCAGCCCAGTCCGGGCGTATTAAGCGAAGTCTATTTTCCTGATGACGTGCGCGTTGATGGCTGGATCAACACAGGTACTGAGATTTCCGCCTTTTATGATCCGCTGATCGCCAAGCTGATCGTCCATGCCGACGATCGTGAAACAGCACGGATTAAAATGCAACGCGTGCTGAATGAGACACGCCTGCATGGAATTGCTACCAACCTCAACTATTTACGTCAAATTGTGGCAACCGACGCCTTTCGCAGCGGCAATGTCTGGACACGAATGCTTGACAGTTTTACACCATCCGCCGCGGTGATCGAAGTGATACAACCAGGGACCTGGAGCAGCATTCAGGATTATCCTGGACGCCCCGGGTACTGGGATATCGGCGTGCCGCCCTCGGGTCCGATGGATGACTTTGCTTTTCGTCTCGCCAACCGCATTGTCGGCAATGCTGAAACGGCCGCAGGGCTGGAATTTACCTTGCTCGGCCCTACGCTGCGCTTTCACTGTGACACACTGATTGCCTTGACCGGCGCGCCTTGTCCCGCTGACCTCGACGGGATCGCCATCGCTTACTGGCAACCGATCGCCGTGCAAGCCGGCCAAACCCTGACACTGGGCCGCGCACTGTCGGGTTGCCGCACCTATCTGGCGGTACGTAATGGCTTTGATGTGCCCCTTTACCTTGGCAGCCGTTCAACATTTGTGCTGGGTCAGTTTGGTGGCCATGCCGGGCGCACCTTGCGTGTCGCCGATATGCTGATGATTTCACAGCCGACGATTGCCGCCTGTACCACACCAGCGCCGGTCAGCGCTCCGCAGGCACTCGATGCCGCCCTGATACCGCATTATGGCGATGAATGGCATATTGGTGTGTTGTACGGCCCCCACGGCGCACCGGATTTCTTTACTCAGGACTCAATTGACACCTTTTTTGCCAGCGAATGGCAAGTACATTACAACTCCAATCGCCTTGGCGTACGACTTGTCGGCCCTAAACCAGACTGGACTCGCGCCAATGGCGGTGAGGCAGGTTTGCATCCTTCAAATGTTCATGACTGTGAATACGCCATCGGTGCAGTGAACTTTACTGGTGATTTCCCGGTCATCCTGACACGCGACGGCCCGAGTCTCGGTGGTTTTGTCTGCCCGGTAACCATCGCCAAAGCAGAATTATGGAAAGTGGGCCAGGTCAAACCCGGCGATCGTATCCGTTTTCACCCCATCAGTTTTGATGAGGCGCAGGCGCGGGAAAAAGCACAAAATAGCGCGGTAAACCGCCTCAGCACGGTTGAATTGCCTGCTTTTTCCCCGCCGTCGCTGACGGCAACCGCGCAGGGTTCCGCCACCGTGCTGGCGGCGATCAATGCCACAGCGAGCACGCCTGCTGCCGTTTATCGCCAGGCGGGCGATAATTATATCCTGATAGAATATGGCGATAACATCCTCGATCTGGCGTTACGCCTACGCGTTTACCTACTCATGGCGGCATTGCGCGACACCCCGCTGCCTGGCATTGCCGAACTGTCGCCTGGCGTTCGCTCACTACAGATCCGCTATGACAGCATCGTACTGAGCCAGCATGAACTGATCACCCATCTGCTGACACTGGAGAAAAAACTCGGCGATGTCAGCCAGATGAAAGTCCCGTCACGCATTGTACATCTGCCGATGGCCTTTGAGGATAGTGCCACCCTGGGTGCTGTAGAACGTTACAGCGAAACAGTACGCGCCAGCGCGGCATGGCTACCGAACAATGTCGACTTTATCCAGAGAATTAACGGGTTAGCAACCCGTCAAGCGGTCCGTGATGTGATCTTTGACGCCAGCTATCTGATCCTCGGACTCGGTGATGTCTACCTCGGCGCGCCCTGCGCCGTGCCCATCGATCCACGTCATCGTCTGTTGAGTTCCAAATATAATCCGGCTCGTACCTTCACGGCCGAAGGCACCGTGGGCATTGGCGGCATGTACATGTGCATTTACGGCATGGATTCGCCCGGCGGCTATCAACTGGTTGGCAGAACGCTGCCTATCTGGAATAAGTTCCTGAAGAATGAACAGTTTATCGCTGGCGAACCATGGCTACTGCGCTTCTTCGATCAGGTACGGTTTTATCCGGTGAACGAAAGTGAACTGGAAACATTACGAGAAGACTTCCGCGAAGGGCGTGCCGCCATTCGTATCGAAGAAACGACATTTGACTTTGCCGCCCATACCCGATTCCTGGCCGACCATGCTGAGGATATAGCCTCATTCCGCCAGCGCCAGTCCACCGCCTTTGACGCTGAGGTCGCCCGCTGGCAGTTGGAGGAAGAAACCGCGCCGCTCCCCGACGATGATCCCCTGCCTCCGCCAGTGGAAATAGATGAACATGCGCGGCAAGTCAGCGCCGATATGAGCGGGAGCATCTGGAAAGTATTGGTGAAACCCGGTGATCGCGTACAAAGCGGGCAACCGTTGATCATTGTTGAAGCGATGAAAATGGAACTGGCGATCCCGGCGCCACAGGCGGGGCGCGTTAAGCGTATCGCCTGTCAGCCAGGCAAACCCGTCAGTCCGGGCGATGCTTTGCTGTGGCTGGAATAAAGGAATCATGATGCAACCTGGCTTGCGACAAAGAAACCATAAAGGCCGCCCGGAAGTCCTGGCCGAGCGAATCTACCAAACGTTGAAAAACGACATATTCGAGTTTCGCCTGATGCCCGGAGATCGCTTCAGTGAAAGTGAAATTGCCGAGCGGATGGCGGTGAGTCGGACCCCGGTACGTCAGGCGCTGTTCTGGCTGGAGCACGAAGGCTATGTCGAAGTGTATTTTCGCAGCGGTTGGCAAGTACGATCCTTCGATTTTGCCTACTTCGAAGAGTTATATGACTTGCGCATCGTGCTTGAATGCGAAGCCGTGCGCCGCCTGTGCGACATGCCGCCGGAACACTGTGCCGCACTGTTAAGCGAACTGAAAACCTTCTGGACAGACGCACCACGTCTGGAAGAAGGCAAAACAGTATCGCTGCACGATGAAGCGTTTCACATGACCCTCGTCGCTGCGACCGGAAATAGCGAAATGGCGCGGATTCACGCGGAGCTGACTGAAAAAATCCGCATCATTCGTCGCCTCGACTTTACCCGCGAAGATCGGGTTGATGCCACTTATAGCGAACACGCCCGTATTTTACGGACGATCTTAAAACAACAAACCGAGGAGGCCCAACGTATTCTGACTGATCACATCTCCATGAGTAAGTCCGAGGTCAGAAAGATCACACTACACATGCTGCAGCAAGCAAGGATTCAACCCGTTTCACCATAATTTCAATAATCCTTAGAGGTTTAATGATGAAAAGACGTACTTTGCTTAAGGCATTCGCACTTTCCGCCACCGTTGTCAGTATGGGGCTTGCCTGGAGTGCGCAGGCTGCAGATACCATTAAAGTCGGTATTATGCATTCGCTGTCCGGCACCATGGCGATTTCTGAAACGCCACTGAAAGATGTCGCGCTGATGACCATCGCGGAAATCAATGCCAAAGGGGGGGTTCTGGGGAAAAAACTGGAACCGGTGGTGGTCGACCCGGCATCTAACTGGCCGCTGTTCGCCGAAAAAGCCCGCCAGTTGCTGACACAGGATAAAGTCGCGGTGGTATTTGGTTGCTGGACATCAGTCTCACGTAAATCTGTATTGCCGGTGTTTGAAGAATTGAATGGCCTGCTGTTCTATCCAGTGCAATATGAAGGTGAAGAGATGTCGCCGAACGTCTTCTATACCGGGGCCGCACCAAACCAACAGGCAATTCCGGCAGTAGAATATTTGATGAGTGAAGACGGCGGCAGCGCGAAACGGTTTTTCCTGCTGGGCACCGATTACGTCTATCCGCGCACCACCAACAAAATCTTGCGCGCCTTCCTGCATTCAAAAGGCGTACAGGATAAAGATATTAAAGAAGTTTATACCCCATTTGGTTACAGCGATTATCAGACCATCGTCTCTGATATCAAAAAATTCTCTGCCGGCGGCAAAACCGCGGTCGTGTCGACCATTAATGGCGACTCCAACGTACCCTTCTATAAAGAACTGGCGAATCAGGGCATCAAAGCAACTGACGTACCGGTGGTGGCATTTTCAGTCGGCGAAGAAGAGCTTCGCGGCATTGATACCAAGCCGCTGGTGGGACACTTAGCGGCATGGAACTATTTTGAATCCGTGAATAATCCCACTAACACGCAATTCGTCGCAGACTATAAAGCCTGGGCCAAAGCGCACAACTTGCCGAACGCCAATACCGTGGTCACTAACGATCCAATGGAAGCCACGTATGTCGGGATCCATATGTGGGCGCAGGCAGTAGAAAAAGCGGGCACCACCAATGTGACAAAAGTACAGGCCGCGATGGCGGGCCAGACTTTCGCCGCACCGGATGGCTTCACACTGACCATGGATAATACCAACCACCACCTGCATAAACCGGTGATGATTGGTGAAATCGAAGATAACGGACAATTCAATGTGGTCTGGCAGACCGAGCAACCGGTACGCGCACAGCCATGGAGCCCGTATATCCCAGGCAATGATAAAAAGTCCGATCATCCGGTGAAATCCAGTCAGTAATGGTTTCAGGCCATCCGATATCCGCTGAATTTCACGTTGCCGCAAGGCGACGATATGAATCGCGCATCCCGGAGTTAGTGACGTGATGCGCCAACACACTAAGACGTGAAAGATGGCGGGTATATGATCAGCGGGCCAGGCGTCTCTGGCCCGATAACTTCATGCAAACAGGCATCGCGATGACTATGCGTTCACTACTCAGGCTGTTTCTGTCGCTGTGCTTTCTGGCACCGCTGCTGGCGCATGCGGGTCCGGCGGCCGAGTTCGCGGCAGCCAACCGCACGCAACAAACCACATTATTGCAACAATGGGCCGCCGCGCCCAATCCAGATCGTCTGCCATTATTGCAGGCACTGCATAATGAGTCGGTAGTGCTTGACCAAAATAAACAGCCGTTTAGCCGGGTTCAGGACAAACTGACCGCGCTGGAGGGCAATGCGCAACCGGTAGGCGATACCAAAAAACTTTTTATGAACAATCGGCTGCGAACTCTGGTGGACAGTGCGCTGGCCTCGCATCAACTGGTTAGCGCTGATGTGGCCACACGGTTACAAGCCGCGCTGATGCTACAAAACGACGCAGTGGCCGATCAGTTACCGCTGTTAAGCCAACGGCTGGCGGTCGAACAGGCCAGCGACGTCCATACCGCACTGGCGATCGCGGTCGCTAATTTGCAACTCAGCAATACGGATCCCCGTGTTCGGCTGCAAGCTGTACAACTGCTGGGCGATACCCGTGATCCGCAAATGCAGGCCAGCCTGCAACGCCTGACGCTGGCGCAAAACGAACCCGATGCCACCGTGCGCGCCGCAGCCGCAGAGAGCCTGCAACAACTCAAACATCGCCTGATGTGGGGCGACCTGCTCGGTCAGGCGTTTACCGGCTTATCACTCGGTTCGGTGTTACTGCTGGCCGCGCTCGGCCTGGCCATTACTTACGGTTTGCTTGGCGTCATTAATATGGCGCACGGCGAAATGCTGATGCTCGGGGCCTATGCCACCTGGTTGGTACAAAGCTTGTTCCAGCGCCTGGCGCCGGAATGGCTGGCCTGGTATCCACTGCTGGCACTGCCGGTCGCCTTTAGCATCACCGCGCTGACAGGCATGCTGCTGGAGCGAGCGATCATTCGTCATTTGTATGGACGTCCGCTGGAAACGCTGCTGGCAACCTGGGGCATCAGCCTGATGTTGATCCAACTGGTACGGATGCTGTTTGGCGCGCAAAACCTTGAAGTAGCAAACCCGCCATGGCTTTCCGGTGGCCTGCAACTGTTGCCGAATCTGGTTTTGCCGTGGAACCGTATCGCGGTAATTCTGTTTGTTATCGGTGTGTTAATCCTTACATGGCTGCTGCTCAATAAAACCCGCCTCGGCATGAATGTACGCGCAGTTACCCAAAATCGGGCGATGGCCGACTGTTGCGGCGTACCGACCGGGCGGGTCGACATGCTGGCTTTCGGGCTTGGATCTGGCATTGCCGGCTTAGGCGGCGTCGCGCTGTCGCAACTGGGCAATGTCGGTCCGGAGCTGGGACAAGGCTACATCATCGATTCCTTCCTGGTCGTCGTTCTGGGCGGCGTCGGGCAACTGGCGGGAACCGTGGTCGCCGCTTTCAGTCTCGGCATTCTCAATAAAGTGCTGGAACCACAAATTGGCGCGGTGCTGGGTAAAATCCTGATACTGGTGCTGATTGTGCTGTTTATTCAGAAACGACCACAAGGGTTGTTTGCATTTAAAGGGCGGGTAATTGACTAATGACGCAACCCATCACACTTACCGCCGCGCAAAAAGCGCCGCGACTGGCGCTCAGTATCGGTGTTATTACCCTGATTGCGCTGTTGTTATTGCCTTTTTTCGCCCTGTTGCCAGCCGACAATCCGCTGGCGCTATCCACTTACACCCTGACGCTAATCGGTAAAATTCTGTGTTATGCGGTTGTCGCCGTCGCGCTGGATCTGGTTTGGGGTTACGCCGGTCTATTGTCGCTCGGACATGGTTTGTTCTTTGCCCTGGGCGGCTATGCGATGGGGATGTATTTAATGCGTCAAGCCGCCGGTGACGGTTTACCGGCGTTTATGTCATTCCTCTCATGGAACGAGTTGCCGTGGTTTTGGGCCGGTACCCAACACTTTATCTGGGCGTTGTGTTTGATTGTCCTGCTACCGGGTCTGCTGGCATGGGTATTTGGCTTCTTTGCCTTCCGCTCGAAGATCAAAGGGGTGTACTTCTCGATCATGACTCAGGCCCTGACTTACGCCGGAATGTTGCTCTTTTTCCGTAATGAAACCGGATTTGGCGGCAATAACGGGTTTACTGGCTTCACCTCCTTACTGGGTTTTCCGGTCACCGACACCCGCACGCGTATCGGTCTGTTCGTGGCAACTGTGCTGTTATTGCTGACCAGCCTTACCCTTGGTTTTGTGCTGGCACGCAGTAAATTTGGTCGGGTGTTAACCGCCGTGCGCGATGCGGAGAATCGCCTGATGTTTTGCGGCTATGATCCACGCGGTTTCAAACTGTTTGTCTGGACGTTGTCCGCCGTATTGTGCGGCCTGGCGGGTGCGCTCTATGTGCCGCAAGTCGGCATCATCAACCCGAGTGAAATGTCACCCACCAATTCCATTGAAGCCGCTATCTGGGTCGCGCTTGGCGGGCGCGGTACCTTGATTGGCCCGATGCTGGGCGCCGCTATCGTCAACGGCGCCAAAAGCTGGTTTACGGTTGCCTTCCCGGAATACTGGTTATTCTTCCTTGGCCTGATGTTTATCCTCGTTACGCTGTTCCTGCCGCGTGGGGTCATTGGTTTGCTGCGCAGGAGGAAACATGACTGACTCACTCTTTACACAACCGCAGAACGCGGATCGCCATCGCCAACAGACCGATCCGGTATTGCTGCTGGATAAAATCACGGTCTCTTTTGATGGTTTCCGCGCGTTAACTGATTTATCTCTGCAAATTGGCGTCGGCGAGCTGCGCTGTATCATTGGGCCCAACGGCGCCGGTAAAACCACGCTGATGGATGTCATCACCGGCAAAACACGGCCAGATACCGGCAAGGTGTTTTACGATCAAAGCACTGACCTCACCGCCCTGTCGCCCGTTGACATCGCGCGGGCCGGTATTGGGCGTAAGTTCCAGAAACCCACGGTGTTTGAAGCGCTAAGCGTAGGTGAAAATCTTGAAATCGCACTGAAAACCAACAAGTCAGTTTGGGCTTGCCTGCGGGCGAAACTCAATAGTGAACAACAGGATCGTATTCATGAAGTCCTGCAACTGTTACGTCTTAGCGCTGAGCGTCATCGTCTTGCGGGCCTGTTGTCTCACGGACAAAAACAGTTTCTGGAGATTGGAATGTTGCTGGTACAGGAACCCCATTTGCTGCTACTTGATGAACCGGCGGCCGGGATGACCGATGCGGAGACCGACTACACCGCCGAGCTCTTCCGTAGCCTGGCAGGCAAACATTCACTGATGGTGGTGGAACACGATATGGGATTCGTCGAGACCATCGCCGATCATGTCACCGTGCTACATCAGGGGCAAGTACTGGCCGAAGGATCGTTGCGCGAGGTGCAAGCCAACGAACGTGTTATTGATGTTTATCTGGGGCGCTAAGATGTTACAGGTATCTGAACTGAATCAATATTATGGCGGCAGCCACATTTTGCGTGGTCTTTCGTTCACCGCAAAACCTGGTGAAATTACCTGCCTGCTCGGACGCAATGGCGTGGGTAAAACGACGCTGCTGCGATGCCTGATGGGATTAATCCCGGTAAAATCTGGCACCATCCGTTGGCAAGATAACGTGATCAACCAGCGTAAACCACATCAGCGCGTACAGGCTGGCATGGCTTATGTGCCACAAGGACGAGACATCTTTCCGCGTTTAACGGTGGAAGAGAATCTGTTAATGGGATTATCGCGTTTTCCCACTGCCCGGGCAAAGCGTGTCCCGGAGGAAATTTACCGTCTTTTCCCCCTATTGCAGGAAATGAAACAACGGCGCGGCGGCGATCTTTCTGGTGGGCAGCAACAACAGTTAGCCATTGGTCGTGCGCTGGCATGTCAGCCGCAGTTGCTGATTCTTGATGAACCCACCGAAGGTATTCAGCCCTCGGTGATTAAAGAGATCGGCGCAGTGATCCGGCAACTGGCGCAACGCGGTGATATGGCGATTTTGCTGGTGGAGCAATTTTATGATTTTGCCGCCGAGCTGGCGGACAGTTATCTGGTGATGTCCCGGGGTGAAATTGTACAACAAGGACGAGGCGACAACATGCAAGAAGAGGGCGTACGCGGACTGGTCGCTATCTGAGCCCGTGTTCCGCCAGTTTACCTTGCGCAAAAATTAAGGTTAACATGCGGTAACTTTACCCCATCCACCGGAAATCATCATGGAAAACCGCCGCGACGAGCGTCTAAACAAACTGGCTCAGGCGTTGAAGCGCACCGATAAAATCCATCTGAAAGATGCCGCATTGCTGCTGGGAGTGTCGGAAATGACGGTCCGCCGCGATCTGAGTGAGCATTCCTCATCGGTGCTGCTGGGCGGTTATATTGTCAGCGATCCGAAAAATAGCCACGGACACTATTTCGTTTCCGACCAGCAAACCCATAACATCAGCCAGAAACAACGCCTGGCGCAGGTGGCCGCCGCGTTGATCAATGCCCATGACACCGTATTTTTTGACTGCGGCACAACCATGCCCTATGTCATTGACGCCATTGACAATCAACTGCCTTTTACCGCCGTCTGTGGCGCCATTAATACCTTTCTGGCGCTCAAAGAAAAACCCGCGTGTCAGATTATTCTCAGCGGGGGTGCGTTTCATGCCGATAATGCCGTATTCACTCCGCTGGGTGAGCATCACCTACTGAATGATATCTGCCCGTCGCTGGCCTTTATTTCCGCCGCCGGCATTGATGTGCAGCAAGGCGCAACCTGTTACAACATTAACGAGTTACCAATGAAACACCAGGTGTTGCAACGATCACAACGCAATATACTGGTTGCTGACAGCAGCAAATTCGGTAAAATCCTGCCGGCCCGCATTGGCGGACTGCAGTTATTTAGCACGCTGGTCAGCGACAGCGCCCCACCCAACACTCTGGGAAACGTGTTGCACGATTTTGGCGTCAGGGTGGCGTTACCCGCCTGATGGCCGGGCACCGCCGAGAGGCGCGGTTACGCCCAGCGATGTAAAATCTCTTCACCATCCCGTAACCGCCGCAAGTTTTCACACACCCCGGCGACATTCCCGCTAAGAGAAACGTCGGTTACTCCCGCAATATGTGGCGTGGCTATGACATTATGGCTGAACAGGACATCCGCCGGATCTGGCGGCTCCTGCCAGAACACGTCCAACCCCGCGCCCGCCACATGCCCGCTCGCCAGCGCAGCCAGAAACGCTGTTTTTTCAATCAAGCCACCGCGACCAAGATTGATTAAGAAACTGCCCGGCTTCATCTGCGACAGGCTCTGAGCATTAATAATCTCATGCGTTTGTGTGTTATCCGGCAAGCTCAATACGACAAAATCAGACTGCGTCAACAACTGCGGCAACTGCGTCATTGTACCCAGCCAGTCCAGATGATGGCGCCGGGCCATCGCCTGATCAGCCTGGCGTTTCACCCCAATCATTCGCATGCCAAAAGGCGCCAGCCGAAGCGCCAGCGCTTTGCCGATACCACCCAGCCCCACCAGACCGACTGTTTTACCCATTAATCCGAGTCCTATCGGCTGTCCCAATTGACGTTGCGCCAGAGCTTGCGGGATTTTCCGTGCCTGTCGTGCCAGACCAATCATCATCCAGATACCGAGCTCTGCGACTGAATCTGCATTTCCGGAACTGGCCGAAGGGACATTGGCGACTTTAATTCCGCGCGCTTTTGCCGCGTCAATATCAACGCCCTCAAGCCCCGAACCCGCCTGCTGAATCAATCGTAAACGGTCTGCCGTGTCCAACAGCGGTTTATCCACCTTCCCCATGCCGGGAATTAAAGCATCGAATCCCGTCAAACTCTGCGCCGCATGACTTGCCGAAGCGACAAACTCAATATCCGGCAGTGTGTTACGCAGTTGTTGGATCACGCCACCCCAGGCATTCTCTTCAGCAGCAATCAGCACTTTCATGGATATCCTCATGGTTTTTAAGACAAAAAAATAGCATAGCGAGATCAGCGACTACAAATCAAACAGTTATGACGTAAGGCGAAGAGAAACAGAAGAATCCTCGGGATATCGGCTGTGATTAAGCAGGGAAAACAGCTAAACTTCGTTATCTGAGTGGGCGAACTTGCCCAACAATAACGCAGACCCCAAGAGGTTCCTTCTAACGTGGCTCAATTCGTTTATTCCATGCATCGTGTCGGCAAAGTGGTTCCGCCGAAACGTCATATTCTGAAGAACATTTCCCTCAGTTTTTTTCCGGGCGCAAAAATTGGTGTACTGGGGCTGAATGGCGCCGGTAAATCTACCCTACTGCGCATCATGGCAGGTATCGATAAAGATATCGAAGGCGAAGCGCGCCCACAACCGGGAATTAAGATTGGCTATCTGCCACAGGAACCGCAGCTCAATATGGCTCACACGGTACGTGAATCCATTGAAGAAGCCGTAGCGGAAGTGGTTGGCGCACTGAAACGCCTTGATGAAGTTTACGCCCTGTATGCTGAGCCAGACGCTGATTTTGATAAACTCGCGGCCGAGCAAGGCAAGCTGGAAGAGATAATCCAGGCACACGACGGCCATAACCTCAACACTCAACTGGAGCGTGCCGCCGATGCGCTACGCCTGCCAGACTGGGACGCTAAAATCGCCAACCTTTCCGGTGGGGAACGCCGCCGGGTGGCAATTTGCCGCCTGTTGCTGGAAAAACCGGACATGCTGTTGCTTGATGAGCCGACCAACCACCTCGATGCGGAATCTGTCGCGTGGCTGGAGCATTTCCTGCACAATTTTGAGGGCACCGTGGTCGCAATAACCCATGACCGTTATTTCCTTGATAATGTCGCAGGCTGGATCCTCGAACTGGATCGCGGCGAAGGGATCCCATGGGAAGGCAACTACTCTTCCTGGCTGGAGCAGAAAGATCAGCGTCTGGCACAGGAAGCGTCGGCGGAAACGGCACGGCGCAAATCCATTGAGAAAGAGCTGGAATGGGTGCGTCAGGGCGCCAAAGGCCGTCAATCCAAAGGCAAAGCGCGTCTGGCGCGGTTTGAAGAGTTGAACAACGCCGAATACCAGAAACGTAATGAAACCAGCGAGTTGTTCATCCCGCCGGGGCCGCGCCTGGGTGACAAAGTGGTTGAGGTTAGCCATCTGACCAAATCCTATGGTGATCGCGTACTGATTGACGACCTCTCATTCTCTGTACCGAAAGGGGCCATTGTCGGCATTATCGGGCCGAACGGCGCCGGGAAGTCCACCTTATTCCGTATGCTATCAAATCAGGAATCACCGGATTCCGGTAAGATTGATCTGGGTGAAACCGTCAAGCTGGCTTCGGTCGATCAATTCCGTGACGCCATGGACAACAGCAAAACCGTGTGGGAAGAAGTATCGGGCGGACAGGACATCATGCGCATCGGCAATGTTGAAATGCCCAGTCGCGCCTATGTTGGCCGTTTTAATTTCAAGGGCACCGACCAGGGTAAGCATGTCGGTGAGTTATCCGGCGGTGAACGCGGCCGCCTGCATTTGGCGAAACTGTTGCAGGCAGGCGGCAACCTGTTATTGCTTGATGAACCGACCAATGACCTCGACGTAGAAACACTGCGCGCGCTGGAAAACGCCCTGCTGGAATTCCCGGGTTGTGTCATGGTTATCTCGCATGACCGCTGGTTCCTTGACCGCATTGCCACCCACATCCTCGACTACCAAAACGAAGGGAAGATTACTTTCTTCGAGGGTAATTTCACCGAATATGAAGAGTACAAAAAACGCACTCTCGGCGCCGATGCGCTGGAACCGAAACGAATGAAGTACAAACGCATGCTTAAATAAACAGCGACACGACAACTGTTACCGGGGCGGCGCCAATGTCGCTCCGGTTTTCATGCATGTTTTAATCACCCCTGTGCAAAATCAACAAAGATTGCCGCCCGGGGAAATTCAGTTTACGACGGGAAGAATTCCGTCACAGCGCACTCCCCGCCACTTCCCATTCGGGCAATACCGTTACAACTTCAAATATGATGGAGATATATAAACCGTCATTTCAGACACCGGGCCAGTCAACGACAGGAGAAGCATGATCAATATCAGGACCATTGCAATTAACCCGGACAAACCCGAACAATTCATTGAGATCTATCCCGAAAAACCGACACCCGGTGAATATGACTTGTTGGTCGAAGTCAAAGCCGCCTCGGTTAATCCCGTGGAGACCAAAGTCCTAAAGGGGTACAGAAAAATGGCTTACAACAGCCACGTATTCTTGGCTGGGATGCCAGTGCTATAGTTCTGGATATCGGCAGCAAAGTCACCGGTTTCAAAACAAGAGATGAGGTTTTTTATGCCGGTGATATTGGGGTCAGTTTGGATATCGAAAATTATTGTACGTTAAGGCTAAAAATTGACCACCAAGCCCCAAAGGATCTTGGGGAGATCCTTCAGGGGTAAATAGGTTGCTTACCAACTACCGTAAGGATATTTTTTCCCTTTGATAAAATCTTTTATATCTTTGTCATACCCATAAGAAAAATCACTCTTGGTTATCCCTTTGCAAATATCTAATTTATCCCCTGAGACGGTTTTCAGGACTGATGGGGTGACGCGGTAATTAGGCTCAGAACCACTTCCCTGTAACCAGACGGCCACTTTTCCCTCTGGAGCCAGACCAATTTGTACTCTGTCGTAATACGCAGTTCTTCCCCGATAATCCCGGTACTCACTCGGCCTGAGCATTTTTTCCAGATCGGGTTTAGAGATCGTCAGATGGGTTTCATACACTCTTTTATCGATAATCGAGTCCCAGCAAAAAATAATATGTCGGGGAGGTCGCTTAACGTGATTCCAGTAGCCACCAGAGGCGCGATCGTTGTCATTCCAGCCACCAACCACCCCGGGTAGATTAGATGTACGGTTCAGGGTATTAAAGCGATAGTCCTTTCCATCAGCGTCAAGAATAGCGGCAAACGTCACCACTGCTGGCAGCGCATTAGGTGTGAAAAAATCAAAAGTCCACTCTGTCGGCACATCATTTGGAGCGGCTGTGCCGGACAAAGATTTTCCCTGACAGGCCGTCAGGATCAGCAACGGAAACAGCCATCCCACGCGGATTATTTCCATATTTTATTCCCGTCCATATCATAAACTGTACGTTGCCAGCGCTCGTCTGGCCGGTTGGTGAAAGTCACCAGTTTCGCTGGTTTGACTGCACCGCTGATACTTCCCTGGCCGTCTCTCACCACGCTATTCCAGTTGGCTGAGCAATGGATATATTTTTCGGCCAGCATCAGAATTTCTGGCGTGGTAAAGCCGGTGGCAGACTTACCACTTCTTATGGCACGGCCCATTACAATCGCTTTTTCACACAAACTATTGAGTTCTGGTCGAAGTTTTAATTCTGCATTTGTATCTCGGATAGGATCAAACACCGCTCCCGCATCCTGCGCCGCATCAAGCATCACCCTAAGCACCACCTTCGACCAGTCATTATGCGTGGGGCGGTCAATCACCAGCGCGGCTCCGCTGCGCTTCTGTAGCGTTCCGTAACGGTCGGCGGGCATTCTGTCGTCATGCCAGGTATCGACGTTCACCTCCACCGATTCAACAATGGCGCTATTGCCGGATAGCCATCCATCGCTTTAAGCTGTGCACAGGTCTGCCGGTAAATTCGCGTTTCTGCATCGGGGGTGGAAAGAGGGACGGTTTCAAACTCCGGACGTGTGAGGAAGTAGGCTTCCTGCTCATCAGGGTTGTAGCCGCCGCCAATGTCGGAGTGCGCACCAGGGAGCGCCAGCTCCGGCCACGCCGGTTTCACGCTGTTCAGCGCGAAGTTAAACCGGCATTCGTGCTGCGCGGTAATATGGAACACCTTCTCCGCCACGCCCGGACGCAGCGTCAGACTGACATCCCCGGTATCGGCGCTGTGCGGGTTGAGGCCGTTAACCGGTGTCCCGATAGCGGCTACTGTATCGAATATCCCCAGAAAGCGGGTTTTTCCGCCGGGCGTTCCGGAAAATTCTGTACCATCCAGCCCGGCTTTAATGGCCGCGATAATCGCGCTGTCCTGGCTGAATACCCGGTTGGCAAAGTGCCGTGCCGCCGCCGCGCCGCGACTGAAGCCGAATATATCAAACTGCAACTCTTTGATGACGCAGGAGCGGGCATCGGCGTGTCTGTCGAAATATCCCTGAATACCGGCAGCCAGTGCCGCCACCGCCTTATCAGTTTTTCTCACCACGCCGGTATCACCCCGGCCTGTTCCCATCCCATAAGTGCTGTCGCCAGCCCCGTCTTCCGTACCGATACCTTCAATATAAATAGCGTACTGACCGGCCCCCGTATCGGGCTTCATATCCGGGTTGTACAGTGTATTGAGCCAGTGTACGTTGCTGTAGTAGCCGATATAGCTCCCTGCAGCAGTACCACTGTAACCACGTTTCAGGCGGACGCACTGGGAATACGCAGAGCCAGCATCAGCATCATTCATCCCGTAATGTTCACCGGAACAGGCGGCCTGACGGTCACCGCTGTTATTCGCGTTGTTGCCTGTGCCATCAAAAAACACGCCGATGGTCAGCGTGATTTCCCGTTTCTTCTTCGCGGCCTGCGCTCGCTGTTCAGGCTCTGACTCCTGCGCTTTTTTCCTCGCGGTCTCGGCCCGTTCGGCTACCCGTCCGGCGTTGCAGTCGCTCTCGTAGGTGTGCGTCTGGACTGACGGAATAAAACGGGCGCGGCACGGGCAGGAGCTGTAGCTGTCCAGTGAACCCGCCCACTCTTTCAGCTCTCCGCCCACCTCATAGGTGTCCCCCATGCCGCCGCACACGCGGAAGCGCCCCTCATGCTTCCCGCAAGTCACCGGGTCACCCTCCCTGACCTGCTGCCGCTCAATGC
>JAATFO010000064.1 GCA_015655145.1 Enterobacterales bacterium
GTGAATTTTCCGGAAGTCTCACTACCAACGTATTCTGAGAATGTTAGTCGCTTGCTGCATATTCACGAAAACCGTCCAGGCGTGTTGACCGCCATTAACCAGATATTTGCCGAACAAGGCATTAACATCGCGGCACAGTATCTGCAAACTTCGCCGTTTATGGGATATGTGGTGATTGATGTTGATGCGACACACGATGTCGCGCACAAAGCGCTGCTGTTGATGAAGGCGATTCCAGGCACGATCCGTGCCCGATTGCTGTATTAATTTTTATTACTGGCGTCTTGCCCGTTGCCGGGTGAGCGTCAGATCAATCGTTCCATTGCCACAGTTTTGATGGTGTCAAAATTGCTGGCAATGGTATGTCCCATTCTGCCGCTGGCACTAGATCGACTTGCTGGCAATCATGCGCCAGGCCAACAGGTAAAAAACCATGCTGTTGCCAGTGTTGCAATGTGCGATCGTAAAAACCGCCTCCCATACCTAATCGCTGACCTTGTTTATCGAATGCCACCAGCGGCACCATAACCACATCCAGTTCACTGAGTGTAATCAGATGACGGATATCCAGTGGAGGCTCCGGGATACCTAAACGATTAGGTGTCAATAACGTATCGGGCGTGTAATGCATGAACAGTAACTGACCGGCGGCAAACGGATGTAACACCGGTAAGTAAACCTGTTTTTTATGCTGCCAGAGTTTGGCGATCAGCGGGCGTGTATTGAGTTCGCCATCAATGGAAAGAAACAGGGCGATATGGTGCGCCTGGTCAATGGGGGCAAAACTAAGGGCATGCTCGGCCACTAAATCGGCAGCGAGTTCTTGCTGCTCAACGGTGAGTGCACGGCGAAGGTGGCGTACATGAGTTCGGATGTTTTGGCGAGAACGCAGTGAAATTGACATCGTTGTATCCGTCGGGGCGTGCCTGCCCGCAGAAATGATTTGCTGTGGCCACTATAACATAGGCCGGAGGCAGGAAATCAATGGGATACAATAGTTTCCCTGAGCGGGGAACATCAACAGGCAGAAAATAAAGAAGGGATCTCCGAGATGCCGCAGCAGGCTGTAACCCTTGAACCCTTGGTTCAAGGTGAATATGTCGTCGTGACCATCAGGCTTCTCGGACGAACCGAGCATGCGCACAAACCACGAGGCGCCACATTCTGTTGGTTTGAAATATCGGCTCAGGGGACTGGCCCGCTTGCAAACACCTCAGAGAAAATTGACTTCACCGTCACTGTAACACAGACAACCATGAAGTGTTATTCGAACTTTTCACCCTGGCGTTCAGTTATGCGACCTTGCTCAAGTAATGCTTGTTCAATGGTTTGTTGCAACATGCGAATGCGTTGTTCCATGTTTGCAGCGTAGTCGCGGGTTTTCACTTTTTCCTGCGCCAGCTCATGGCAAATGTTTAACGCCGCAATGAACACCAGTTGCTCAGTATTATTGACTCTGGTACGAACTTTTAAATCCTGCAACCGTTGATTGAGGTCTTCCGCCGCTGAATTCAGCGCTTCTTGCTGTTCAGGCGGACAATTTACTCTTAGTGAACGGCCGAATATTTGAATATCTACCGGTTGTGCAGACATGCCACCTTCCTGACTGATTACTGCGCCCGTATACACCCTTAGCACGCAATGGCCTGGGGAGGGGCGCCACTATATATACCCCTGAGAGAAGAAACAAGCCCTTTCTGGAATCATCAAGGCACCTGGTGGTAGCATAACACGAACTTATTCCGCCAACGACGATGAATGCGAATGTCTATACAAAACACACGGCCAGACTACAAGGCGCTGGCGTCTGCTCTCTCACAGCAGGGAACAGGAATGACGCCGGCAGAAATGCACGGTTTAATCAGCGGCATCATCTGTGGTGGTAACCAGGATCACCGCTGGACAACGTGGGTCCATGACCTGACCAACGACGGGATGGCGTTTTCGCAAACCTTGTCGCAGCCGCTACAGGCACTTCATCAGGACATTGTTGACACGTTGGAAGGTGACGGGTTTATGTTTCAGTTGTACCTGCCTGACGACGATAATATTACCGTATTCGATCGCGCCGATGCGCTGGCCGGTTGGGTCAATCACTTTCTGCTTGGTCTTGGCGTGATGCAGCCAAAACTGGGTAAAGTAAAGGGTGAAACCGGCGAAGCCATCGACGATCTTCGTACCATCGCTCAACTGGGTTACGATGAAGACGAAGATCAGGAAATGCTGGCGCAGTCTCTGGAAGAGATCATTGAATACGTGCGCGTGGCAGCATTGCTGTGTCACGATACCTTTACGCATCAGGCGGCGCCGGTCGCACCAGAAGCACAAAAGCCCACCTTGCATTAACGGTGGACTTACCGGGCGATGAGAATTATCCCCGAACTCTGGCGTCGAGATTTAGAAACCCTCCTGATTATGCAGAGAGAAAATAACATGATAACTCTGGACACTTTCCAACAGCGGCGTCAGGCGTTGTTGACGCGTATGGTGCCGGCCAGTGCAGCGGTAATTTTTGCGGCGCCAGAAGCCTCGCGCAGCGCTGACAGTGAATACCCCTATCGGCAAAACAGCGATTTCTGGTATTTCACCGGGTTCAATGAGCCGGAAGCCGTGTTGGTTTTGATCAAACGTGATGAAACTGAGCACCACAGCGTACTCTTTAATCGGGTGCGTGATAAAAGCGCTGAAATCTGGTTCGGGCGGCGTCTTGGACAAGAAGCTGCTCCGGCGCGGCTGGGGGTGGATCGTGCCTTGCCGTATGATGATATCCAGCAGCAATTGCATTTACTGCTTAACGGTCTGGATGTGGTTTATCATGCCCAGGGGCAATATGCCCAGGCTGATACCATCGTATTCGGGGCGCTGGAAACATTACGCCGCGGTTTTCGCCAGAATCTGAGCGCGCCGGATACCCTGACTGACTGGCGCCCGTGGGTGCATGAAATGCGCCTGATTAAAGGGCCGGAAGAGCTGGAAATTTTGCGCCGTGCCGGGAAAATTAGCGCCCTGGCGCATACCCGCGCGATGGCGACATGTCGTTCAGGAATGTTCGAGTATCAACTTGAAGGGGAAATTCAACACGAATTTAATCGCCATGGCGCCCGTTTCCCGTCTTATAACACCATTGTTGGCAGCGGTGAAAATGGCTGCATTCTGCATTACACCGAAAATGAAAGCGAACTGCGTGCCGGGGATTTAGTATTGATTGATGCCGGGTGTGAGCTTTATGGTTATGCCGGCGATATTACCCGCACCTTCCCGGTTAATGGTAAATTTACGCCACCCCAGCGGGCAATTTATGACATTGTGCTGGCCTCGTTATATCAGGCGCTACGGCTGTTTCGCCCGGGGATCAGTATTCGTGAGGTCAATGATCAGGTCGTGCGTATCATGGTAACGGGCCTTGTCAATCTCGGCGTGATGAACGGGGATATCGAAACATTGATCGCGCAATCGGCCCATCGTCAGTTTTACATGCACGGGCTAAGCCACTGGCTGGGGCTGGATGTGCATGATGTGGGTGATTACGGCACGCCGGATCGGGGGCGGATTCTTGAACCGGGTATGGTGCTGACCATTGAGCCAGGGCTGTATATTGCGCCAGATGCCGATGTGCCCGATGAATATCGCGCTATCGGCATTCGTATTGAAGATGACATCGTGATTACCGAAACGGGTAATGAGAACCTCACTGACAGTGTTGTCAAAGAGGCCGATGCGATTGAAGCATTGATGGCGGCAGCGAAACAGCGATGAGTATTATTATTGTCGGTGGCGGTATGACTGGCGCCACCCTGGCATTGGCGCTTTCGCACCTGACGCAGGGCGCGTTGCCAGTGACGCTGGTGGAAGCGAGAGAACCGGGTTTGGGGGATCATCCCGGTTACGACGGACGGGCGATTGCGCTGGCGCAAGGGACTTGCCAGCAACTGGCGGCGATCAATCTGTGGCCTGCGTTGCAGGATTGCGCTACGCCGATTATGCAGGTTCATATCAGTGATCGTGGTCATCTGGGGGCTGTCACCATGGCGGCTCGGGATTACGGCGTCGCTACCCTGGGCAATGTGGTTGAACTGCATGAAGTGGGGCAGCGATTGTTTTCTTTATTGAAGGCTGCTCCGGGCGTCACGTTACGCTGTCCAGCGCAGGTAAAGCATTTATGCCGTACCGCCGATGAAGTAACCGTAACCCTTAATGACGGAGAGCAATTGCGCGCCGATCTACTGGTCGCGGCGGATGGTACGCGCTCGCGCAGTGCTGCAGCCTGTGGTATTACATGGCAAAGTGAGGATTATCAACAGGTTGCGATTATTGCTAACGTGTCGACGCAAATTCCTCATCATGGCCGGGCGTTTGAGCGTTTTACTCGCAACGGCCCATTAGCATTACTGCCAATGTCGCAGGGACGGAGTTCGCTGGTCTGGAGTCATCCGCTGTCGGCGCGGAATGCTGTCGATCACTGGGATGATGCGCATTTTCTGCACGAACTCCAGCAGGCATTTGGCTGGCGGCTGGGACGTTTTACCCATGTGGGCCTGCGTGACAGTTATCCGTTAACCTTGCAAACTGCCAGCCAGCATATTTCACACCGCCTGGCGCTGGTGGGCAATGCCGCGCAAACATTGCATCCGATTGCCGGGCAGGGGTTTAATCTCGGATTGCGCGATGTCATGTCACTGGCGGAAACGCTGGCCACGGCGTGCCGACAACAGCAAGATGTAGGCAGTTTTACGGTGTTACAGCATTATCAGCAGCGTCGTCGGCCCGATCAGCAAACCACTGTCGCCATTACGGATGGCCTGGTGCGCTTGTTTGCCAACAGTTATGCGCCATTGGTGGCAGGACGCAATCTGGGGCTTATGGTGATGGACAATTTACCGTTGCTACGCAATATGCTGGCCGAGCGTACGCTCGGCTGGGTGAAGCGTTGAAAAGAGGATGGCAATGCAAACATTTGATGTGGTGATCGCCGGTGGCGGTATGGTGGGCCTGGCGGTTGCGTGTGGCTTGCAGGGCAGCAAATTACGGGTGGCGGTGCTGGAAAAAACGGAACCACAAGCAAGCCTGCCCAGTGATGCGCCGGGTTTGCGCGTTTCCGCTATTAATGCCGCCAGTGAGCGTTTTTTGCAGCATCTTGATGTCTGGTCGTCGATTCTGGCATTAAATGCCAGCGCTTATCACGGTATGGAAGTATGGGATCGCGACAGTTTTGGTCATATCGCTTTTGATGATGAGCAACAGGGACTGACGCACCTCGGCTATATTGTCGAGAATCAGGCGATCCATCAGGCATTGTGGCAGCGAGCCAGTCAGTTGAGTGATATCACGCTGATTGCGCCAGCACAATTGCAGCAAGTGGGTTTTGGCGATAACGATGTCTTTATCACCCTACAAGATGGCAACATGATGAGCTCGCGTTTATTGGTTGCCGCAGATGGCGCTAACTCCTGGTTGCGCCATCATGCTGACATCCCACTGACCTTCTGGGATTATGACCATCATGCGTTGGTTGCCAATATTCGCACCGAACAACCGCATGGCGCGGTGGCGCGGCAGGTGTTTCATGGTGATGGCATTCTGGCATTTTTGCCGCTGAGTGATCCCCATCTGTGTTCCATTGTCTGGTCGGTTGCTCCGCAGGAGGCTAACCGTTTGCAGTCAATGCCGGACGCGGTGTTTAACCAGCAACTGTCGGTAGCATTTGATATGCGCCTCGGCTTATGTCAGGTGACCGGTGAGCGGCATGTATATCCGTTAATGGCGCGCTATGCCCGCCATTTTGCCGCTCATCGACTGGCGTTAGTGGGGGATGCGGCGCATACCATTCATCCGCTGGCCGGGCAGGGCGTTAATCTGGGATTTATGGATGCCGCTGAGCTGGTGGGCGAGATCAAGCGCCTGCATCAGCAGGGAAAAGATATCGGGCAGCATCTTTATTTGCGTCGTTATGAGCGTCGCCGTAAGCACAGTGCGGCCGTCATGTTGGCGGGCATGCAGGGGTTCCAGTCATTATTTGCCGGCACTCACCCGGCGAAAAAACTGTTACGTGATATCGGCCTGGCACTAACGGATAATTTGCCGGTCATGAAACAGCATTTTCTCCGACAGGCGATGGGGCTGAACGATTTGCCCTACTGGCTGCGTTAGTCTCTCCTCTCCATGCCCGGCTTGCCGGGCTGTGTTTGTTTCCGCCGGTCGGGTTGCTCTCGTGCCCGACGGGTTCTGCCCCTCTGATTTCCCTCCTGGTTTGCATCACTTGTACATGGTGGTCATTTTTGCTGTTCATTTGAATTATTCTAATTTTACCCGCAATTTCGCATTACTTTTTTTAATGATAAATAAAAAAAGGTAAAGTTATTTTATTTCTGCTTATCGCACTTTGTTTGTTATTAATCTGTGATTTTTCCTTATTTGTGCATTTATAATGTGTTTATTGGCTTTTTTAACGTTTAAAACTCTGTGTCTGTCTGAAGATATTTTACGGGAAAGTGAGCGTTATCCCTCGTTTAACTTATGGTTAATCATGTCGTTCAGTGGTAACGTCAACGCAAAGATAACGTTTGCGTTGGCGGTGTTTAGCGCTAAACGCTGGCATGACTTCCCTCCGCTATAGCACAGGAATGATATGACTCAGCAGACTCCTTTGTTCGCCCGGCATCAGGCCTGCGGCGCTCGTATGGTTGATTTTCATGGCTGGATGATGCCGTTGCACTACGGTTCGCAAATCGATGAGCACCATGCAGTCCGTACTGACGCGGGTATGTTTGACGTTTCCCATATGACGATTGTTGACTTGCATGGCGCACGGACACGTGAATTCCTGCGTTATTTGCTGGCGAATGATGTCGCTAAACTGACTCAACCCGGTAAGGCGTTGTATAGCGGGATGTTAAACGCCTCTGGCGGCGTGATTGATGACCTGATCGTTTACTTTATGCGCGAAGACTATTTTCGCCTGGTGGTGAACTCGGCCACCCGGGAAAAAGATCTGGCCTGGATCGAACACCATGCGTCGCCATTCGGCGTCATCCTTGATGAGCGTGATGATCTGGCGTTGATCGCGGTGCAGGGACCCCATGCCCAACAGAAAACGCAAATGCTGCTGACTGACTCACAACGTCAGGCGGTCAGTGGGATGGCGCCATTTTTTGCCGTCCAGGCTGATGAACTGTTTATTGCTTCCACCGGTTACACCGGTGAAATGGGTTATGAAATCGCCTTACCTAATGAGCAGGCGGCGGATTTCTGGCAGCGGCTGTTAAATGCGGGTGTCAAGCCAGCCGGTCTTGGGGCGCGTGATACGTTGCGTCTCGAAGCGGGTATGAATCTCTACGGCCAGGAGATGGATGAAAGCATTTCGCCGCTGGCTGCTAATATGGGCTGGACCCTCAGTTGGGAACCGGCCAGTCGTGATTTCATCGGTCGTACCGCACTGGAAGCACAGCGTGCCAGCGGCACCGATCGACTGGTCGGCCTGATCATGACAGAGAAAGGCGTGTTGCGTAATGAACTGCCGGTCTGTTTTACCGATGCCGGTGGTAATCAGCTTCATGGGGTGATTACCAGCGGATCCTTTTCACCAACACTGGGTTACAGTATTGCGCTGGCCCGGGTGCCCGCGAGTATTGGTGAGCAGGCTATTGTACAGATTCGCCACCGCGAAATGCCGGTGAAGGTCACCAAACCTGTTTTTGTTCGTGCCGGGAAACCGGTGGCGTAGTTTTTTTTGTCAGGAGAGTAGGGCGATGAGCAATGTGCCAAAGACGTTGAAGTACAGTGAAAGTCATGAATGGGTGCGTAAAGAGGCCGATGGTAGTTACACCGTGGGGATCACTGAACACGCGCAGGAATTACTGGGCGATATGGTGTTTGTTGATCTGCCGGATGTGGGCGAGATCTTTGCGGTGGGTGATGACTGCGCGGTGGCGGAATCTGTTAAGGCTGCGTCTGATATCTACGCGCCGCTCAGTGGTGAAATTGTCGCCGTGAACAGTGAGCTGGACAGCTCGCCGGAACAGGTCAACAGTGCGCCCTATACCGACGGTTGGTTATTTAGAATCAAACCCAGTGATGAATCTGAACTGGATGCATTGTTGGATGCGGATGCCTATGCAGCGTCAATCAGTGAATAAATTACGCCGGTTGCCGCAATGAGGTCTGACCCGCCACTGGCGGGACAGATCATATTTTGTTTATTCCGATGCAGGATTTACCGTTAATGACTCAGACTCTCAGTCAGCTTGAATACGCCGGTGCTTTTATCGAACGTCATATCGGCCCATCAAAAGAACAGCAAGAAATGATGCTGGCGGCTATTGGCGCTCGTTCGCTTCACGCGCTGATCGCGACCATTGTTCCGGCAGACATTCAGTTACCCAGTCCGCCTGCGGTGGGTGATGCCGTGACCGAGCATCAGGCGCTGACTGAGCTGAAAGCATTGGCCAGTCAGAATCAATGTTACAAGACATATATTGGTATGGGATATAGTGCGGTACTGACGCCGCCGGTCATTCTGCGCAACCTGCTGGAAAACCCTGGCTGGTATACCGCTTACACCCCGTATCAGCCAGAAGTATCGCAAGGGCGCCTTGAGGCGTTGCTTAATTTTCAACAGATTACCCTTGATTTGACCGGGCTTGACGTCGCATCTGCCTCGTTGCTGGATGAAGCCACCGCAGCGGCGGAAGCCATGGCGATGGCAAAGCGCATCAGTAAACAGAAAGGCGCTAATACCTTTTTTGTTGCTGATGATGTTCATCCACAAACGCTGGATGTGGTGCGTACGCGAGCACAAACTTTTGGCTTTGAGGTACTGACTGGTCACGCTGATGACGCGCTGGTGCATGACGGCGTATTTGGTGTATTGCTGCAACAGGTAGGCACCACCGGCGCCGTGCATGATTACCGCACATTGATAGCGCAACTTAATGCGTGCCATGTGGTCGTCAGCGTCGCTGCTGATTTGCTGTCGCTGGTCCTGCTGGCCGCGCCCGGCAGTCAGGGTGCGGATATCGTATTTGGATCGGCGCAACGTTTTGGCGTGCCGATGGGATTCGGCGGGCCGCATGCCGCCTTTTTTGCGGTGCGAGAGGCGCATAAACGCGCGATGCCGGGTCGGATTATTGGCGTCTCACGCGATGCCGCCGGGCACACTGCGTTGCGCATGGCGATGCAAACCCGTGAACAGCACATTCGTCGCGAAAAAGCCAACTCAAATATCTGTACCTCGCAAGTGCTGCTGGCCAATATGGCCAGCCTGTATGCGGTATATCACGGTCCGATCGGCCTGCGACGGATTGCGCAACGGATCCACCGTCTAACCAGCATCCTGGCGACCGGGCTGAAGGCGGGAGGATTGGTACTGCATCATCCAACCTGGTTCGATACCCTGACCATCGCAGTGGCGGATAAACGAGCGGTACTGGAACGGGCGCTGAGCTTTGGCGTTAATCTGCGGCATGATCTCCCGGGTGCGATAGGGATCACCCTGGATGAAACCACCACGCGCGAAGATGTGTCTGTTTTGTTCGCGATTTTACTGGGTGATAATCACTCTCTTGATATCGGAGAACTGGATGCGGCCGTCGTCGCCAGCCGTGACGTCATCCCGGCGAGCCAACTGCGTAGTACCCCGATTCTGACGCATCCGGTGTTTAACCGTTATCACAGCGAGACGGAGATGATGCGTTACATGCACCGGCTGGAGAATAAGGATTTGGCGCTGAACCAGGCGATGATCCCGCTGGGATCCTGCACCATGAAACTGAATGCAGCCGCGGAAATGATGCCGATCACCTGGCCGGAGTTTGCCGGGCTACATCCGTTCTGCCCGGTGGATCAGGCCAGAGGTTATCTCCAGATGATTGGTCAGTTGTCACAATGGTTGCTGCAACTGACCGGATATGATGCGCTTTGTATGCAGCCGAATTCGGGAGCGCAGGGCGAATATGCGGGCCTGCTCACCATTCGTCGCTACCATGAAAGCCGCGAAGAAGGGGGACGTCATATCTGTCTGATCCCGAGCTCCGCGCATGGCACCAACCCGGCGTCAGCACAGATGGCCGGCATGTCGGTGGTCGTTATTGCCTGTGATAAACAAGGGAATATCGATCTGGCTGACTTGCGGGAAAAAGCCGCGCAGGCAGGGGAGCAACTGTCCTGCATTATGGTGACCTATCCATCCACCCATGGTGTCTATGAAGAAACCATCCGTGAAGTGTGTCAGATAGTGCACCAGTTTGGCGGGCAGGTTTATCTTGACGGTGCGAATATGAATGCCCAGGTGGGGATCACCACGCCGGGTTATATTGGCGGTGATGTTTCGCATCTTAACCTGCATAAAACGTTTTGCATTCCACATGGCGGCGGCGGTCCGGGAATGGGGCCGATCGGCGTGAAAGCGCATCTCGCCCCGTTTATTCCTGGACACAGTGTGGTACGGCTTGCCGGGGTGCTGACGCAGCAAGCCGCAGTGGCGGCGGCGCCGTTTGGCAGTGCATCGATTTTACCGATTAGCTGGATGTATATCCGCATGATGGGTGCAGACGGTCTGAAACAGGCCAGTTCGGTGGCGATTCTCAATGCCAATTATATTGCCAGTCGTTTGCAATCAGCTTATCCGATTCTGTATAGCGGCAATCAGGGCCGTGTTGCGCATGAATGTATTCTTGATCTGCGTCCACTGAAAGAACAGAGCGGTATCAGCGAGATGGATATTGCCAAACGCTTGATCGACTACGGTTTCCATGCGCCGACCATGTCATTTCCGGTCAGCGGTACGTTGATGGTCGAGCCGACCGAATCGGAAAGTAAAGTTGAACTGGATCGTTTTATCGATGCCATGCTTGCCATTCGGATGGAAATAGATCGGGTGGTGGCTGGCGAATGGCCTGTTGATGACAATCCACTGGTCAATGCGCCGCACACTCAGAGGGAGATCGTCGGTGAGTGGCGCCATCCGTATTCCCATGAACTGGCGGTCTTCCCTGCTGGCAGTGACAACAAATACTGGCCAACGGTAAAACGTCTGGATGATGTCTTTGGCGATCGTAATCTATTTTGTTCTTGTGTGCCAGTGAGCGACTATCAATAAGCAATGGCATGTCTGATCGCGCGCAAGGCTGATTTTTATTGGCCTTGCGTGGCTGCAAGCTGACTATTTTCCGTGTTACAACGGATCACACATTATTTTTAGCGTACAAGTGTACACTGAAATTATTCTCAGTTAAGCTATCTGTGCGTTAAAACTCCGCCATGTTGGCCGTGAGTAAGGGCGACAATAGTGGTGATTATGTCTCAGGATTTTTCAGGGTTTCTGTTTTATGACAAATAACCGTGTGTTAGCGCAGGGGTATTCGCTGGCAGAGGAAATTGCCAACAGCATTAGCCATGGGATTGGTTTTCTTTGCGGCATTGTCGGGCTGGTGCTACTGCTGACGCAAGCGCTGGCAACGCAAGCCAGCGTGATGGATATCACCAGCTACAGTTTATACGGCGGCAGCATGATCTTGCTGTTTCTGGCCTCGACCTTGTACCACGCCATTCCTTACCAACGCGCAAAGTACTGGCTGAAGAAGTTCGATCATTGCGCCATCTATTTGTTGATCGCCGGCACTTATACGCCATTTTTGCTGGTGGGATTAAGATCGCCATTGGCACATGGTTTGATGATTGTTATCTGGAGCATGGCGCTGATCGGGGTGATCTTTAAACTGGCATTTGCCCATCGTTTCCACGCGCTTTCCCTGGTCACCTATTTGCTGATGGGCTGGTTGTCGTTGGTTGTTATTTATCAACTGACGATGAAACTATCGCCTGGCGGCATTGCGCTGTTAGCGCTGGGCGGGGTTATTTACTCTCTGGGCGTCATTTTCTATGTGGCAAACCGTATTCCGTTCAATCATGCCATCTGGCATGGTTTTGTGCTGGGCGGATCCACCTGCCATTTTCTGGCTATTTATCTGTATGTCATGTAATGGCATGCGGGACGGCGTATCGGCCAGCCCCGCGAAGGCCATCAGGCGCTGATCTCATACGGTAAGGGCTGAATCGCCAGTTTACCGCCGTCGTCCCCCTGAACTCGCAGTACGCTGTCTGCGGCCAGATCGTTATTCAGCACCGCCTGTACCCAGACCTCGCCATCATCAAGCTGTACTGCCGTCAGGATGGTGCCGGTGCGACGCCAGTTTGCGCCCATCAAGAGTTCGAGTGCATCATTGGCCTGGGGGACATGTCCGGCCTGACCCGCCAGCCAGTAGAGGGCGCGTTTATTGGCCCCGCGAAATTTTGCGCGCGCCACCATTTCCTGGCCGGTATAGCAGCCCTTCTTAAAGCTGATGGCATCCAGCGCCTGCAGATTGGTTGCCTGTGGAATAAACTGGTCGCTGGTTTTGTCATCAATCACCGGTAATCCTGCTTCAATATCCAGCGCCAGCCACTGCAGGCTATTATTTAACTGCGCGCTAGCCGCCAGGCTTTGTTGCAGCGCCTGCGCCTTATCGCTGTTGGTCACCAGTAAAAACCGCTCGGCAGGTTGATCAAACCACAACAATGTACTGTCATCCTGCTGGATGACGGCTTTTTCCGCATTGGGCAGGGTAGCGAACAGACGGGCGAGCGCGGTGCGGGCCTGTAAACCGGCAACCCCGAGTAGCACTTTATCATCGTCAGCGGTAATGGTGACTTTGGAAAACACCGCGTATTTCTTCAGTTCAGCCACTTGCGTATCACGCAGACTGCGGCGTACCAGGTAGGCATAACCTTCGCCCTGGTGAAATAGCCGCAGATTACTCCACATTTTGCCTTTGGCATCGCAATGGGCGCCGGGCCGGTGCTGTTCCGCACCGAGCGCGGCTACATCCAGCGTTATCTGCCCTTGTAAATAACGGGTACTGTCTTGCCCTTGTACGCTGATCAGCGCCCAGTCTTCCAGCGAAATTAATGTTAGCGGCAAGCGCGCGGAAGCCTGTGGTTGTCGGGCGGGTAAAATTAAGCCTGGCATGCTTATATCCTGCATTAATTAACACCTATAGCATCATGTTAAAAGAGCCGGGCATCTTTGCAACCTGTTTCCTGAACCTGACGCACAAAACGTGTGATAACCCTGTATCAGGTGTCAGTGTTATGCGGGAGGTTATGCAAGAGCGGAATTTGCTTTCAACATGTTGGAGAAAAAGCGCTACACTAACGACCATGATTTACTTACCGATGGTTTATCTCATGGATATCAACGATAGATCGCGCGTTCACTGGGCTTGTCGTCGCGGTATGCTGGAACTGGATATTGCGATTATGCCGTTCTTCAAATACGAATATGATTCACTGAATGATCACGATAAATCCCTCTTTGTTCGCCTGTTGCAAAGCGATGATCCTGATCTGTTTAACTGGATGATGAATCATGGTGAGCCTGCGGATCCTGAACTGAAACGGATAGTACAATTAATTCAACAGCGAAACCGGCAACGTGGCCCTGTGGCAGTCTGATTTACGCGTCTCCTGGTATGCACAATTGATCTCACTGTTGCTGCATGGCGCTGTGATCTTGCTATTGCTGCTGGCGCCCTGGCCGGCGGATTATACGGTGGTGTGGATAGCATTATTGACACTGGTTATCTTCGAGTGTGTGCGTAGCCAGCGACGGATTGGTCACCGCGAAGGACGGGTGGTCTGGCTGGATGCGAGCCGCTGGCGCTGGCGAAAACAGTCGTGGTTTATGGTGCGTCGGCCGTGGTTGTTGCCTCAGGGGGCGCTGGTGACATTGCGTAACGCGCAAGGGCAGCGTGAGCGGTTATGGTTGATGCGTGACAGCATGGATGAGGCGGACTGGCGAGCCTTACGGCAACAGATTATTCATTCCTGACGCTATTGTTCCGGGCGCGTAGCCAGGTTGTCTCGCTGGCCGCGGATTAAAACATCGCCGCCATTTCAGTCAGAATCTGTTCACACCATTGTGCAATACGTTCATCACTGACATCAAACTGGTTCACTTCATCCAGCGCCAGACCGACGAATTGCTGTCCATCGGCGGTTAACGGCTTCGGACTGGTAAACTCATAACCCTCCAGAGGCCAGTAGCCGATGAATTTCACCCCCATCGGCGTCAGTAAGTCGTGGAGCATGCCGAGCGCATCAAGAAACCATTCGCCATAACCTAACTGGTCTCCCAGGCCAAACAGCGCCACCACTTTATCTTGCAAATGAAGGGCTGGAATCTGGTCCCATACGGCTTCCCAGTCTTCCTGCAATTCGCCGAAGTCCCATGTTGGAATACCGAGAATCAGCGTATCGTAGTGTTCCATCAATGCCGGGGAGTCGTCTTTCAGATTATGCAGCACCACCAAGTCTTCACCGATGATGTCGCGGATCTTCTCCGCCGCCATTTCGGTGTAGCAGGTACTTGAACCATAAAAAAGGCCGATCTTCATACAGAGTTAATGCTCGTTACCGAATACAGGTAGTGCAATTGTATCAGAATGAGGTTGAAATCAGGCATAATGTGCACAAATTCATACCCAGCGAGACCGGGGGACAAGGTGCAGGATAGCGAACGTATTGAACAGTTTCTCGATGCTTTATGGATCGAACGCAATCTGGCGCAGAATACCCTTGCGTCTTATCGCCAGGATCTGCACGCGCTGCTCGACTGGCTGAAACATCACCAGTCCTCTTTATTACAACTTGGCGCGACCGATTTACAGGCGTTTCTCGCCGAGCGTCTGGACGGCGGCTATAAAGCCAGCAGTTCGGCGCGTTTGTTAAGCGCCATACGCCGTTTGTTCCAGTACCTCTATCGGGAGAAGCTGCGTGATGACGATCCCAGCGCAACGCTGGCATCGCCTAAGTTGCCGCAGCGGTTACCGAAAGATCTCAGCGAAGCGCAGGTGGAGCGCTTATTACAGGCGCCTGTCATTGAACAACCTATCGAATTACGCGACAAAGCGATGCTTGAGTTACTGTATGCTACCGGTCTCCGGGTCTCGGAGCTGGTCGGTCTAACCGTAAGTGATGTCAGTTTACGTCAGGGCGTGGTGCGCGTTATTGGTAAAGGCGATAAAGAACGACTGGTGCCGTTGGGGGAAGAAGCGGTTTACTGGCTGGAACAGTTTATTGCTTATGGTCGTCCGTGGCTGATGAATGGCCAGACGCTGGACGTTCTGTTTCCCAGTAACCGGGCGCAACAAATGACGCGTCAAACCTTCTGGCATCGTATTAAACATTATGCCACGCTGGCGGATATCGATAGCGAAAAGCTGTCGCCGCATGTGTTGCGTCATGCTTTCGCCACCCATTTACTGAACCATGGCGCCGACCTGCGTGTCGTACAAATGCTTTTAGGCCACAGTGATCTCTCGACAACACAAATTTATACGCATGTCGCAACGGAGCGTTTGCGCCAGTTACATCAACAACATCATCCACGTGCATAGCGCACGGGAATTATAAGGAAATAAAATGAAAAAGCATTTTGCGATGCTCCCATTACTGGCCGTGACCTGTGCCGGTTTCGCACATGCCGATGATGCCGCTATTCAGCAGTCACTAAAAAAAATGGGGCTGCAACAGACAGAAATTCTACCTTCACCACTGCCGGGGATGAAAACAGTCCTGACCGAAAGCGGGGTGTTGTATGTCTCGGAAGATGGCAAATCGTTTATTCAGGGACCGCTGTATGACGTCAGCGGTAACCAGCCGATCAATGTGACCAACCAGCTATTGCAGAAAAAAGTCGACGCCTTGCGTGACGAGATGATCGTGTATAAGGCGCCTAAAGAGCAGCATGTGATCACCGTGTTTACGGATATTACCTGCGGTTACTGCCGAAAACTGCATGAGCAGATGGCGGATTATAATGCGTTGGGTATCACAGTACGCTACCTGGCCTTCCCACGTGAAGGTGTGCAGGGCCAGGTGGAAAAAGAGATGAAATCCATTTGGTGCGCGGCGGATCGCAATAAAGCCCTCGATGTGGCGTTTAAAGGCGATGCGGTTTCCCCCATGGATTGCAAACTCGATCTTAGCGGGCACTACAAACTGGGTATCCTGTTTGGTATTCAGGGAACGCCCGCTATCCTGCTGGAAAATAGCATAATGATCCCTGGCTACCAGGGACCGCAAGAGATGAAAAAGATGCTTGATAGCCAGAAAAGCGCTGGCTGATGCACAGTGAATAAACTCATACAACTCCGCCGTCGTGAGTCGGCGACGGCGACGGCGCTGTCAACTGATTTGCCGCCGCTATTGCGGCGGCTCTATCTGCAGCGCGGTGTGCGTGACGACAGCGAACTGGCGCGTGGGGCGAAAAATCTGTTCCTTATCATGCGCTGACCGGCATTCAGTCAGCCGTTGAACATTTGCATCAGGCTCTGATAGACCAACGCCGTATTATGGTTGTCGGAGATTTTGATGCTGATGGCGCCACCAGCACTGCGCTGACGGTACTGGCATTACGGCAGATGGGCGCGCGCAATATCCACTACCTGGTGCCAAATCGTTTTGAGGATGGATATGGCCTGAGCCCGGTGGTGGTTGAGCAGGCGGCGGCGGCGGGGGCGGAGATCATCGTCACGGTTGATAATGGCATCTCCTCGCATGCCGGTGTTGAGTCCGCCCATCAAAAAGGCATTCCGGTGTTAATCACTGATCACCATCTGCCGGGTGAGACCTTGCCGGCCGCTGAAGCTATTGTTAACCCCAATCTCAACGGCTGCGCATTTCCCTCGCGCGCACTGGCGGGCGTTGGCGTGGCTTTCTATCTGATGCTGGCTTTGCGGGCGCATTTGCGTGACCAGGGGTGGTTTGACCATGGTATTGACTTGCCGAATCTCGCCGAGCTCCTTGATTTAGTCGCGCTGGGAACGGTGGCTGATGTGGTCCCGCTTGATGCCAACAACCGTATCCTGGTGTGGCAAGGATTGAGTCGGATCCGGGCGGGAAAATGTCGGCCGGGTATTCGGGCGTTACTGGAAGTTGCCCGGCGTGACATGCATCAACTGGCCGCCAGTGATCTCGGTTTCGCGTTGGGGCCGCGATTGAATGCGGCCGGACGACTGGATGATATGGCGGTAGGTGTTGCCTTGTTGCTGAGTGATGATATTGGCGAGGCGCGCGTATTGGCCCATGAACTGGATGCGCTAAATCAAACGCGCAAAGAGATAGAACAAGGTATGCAGGCGGAAGCGCTGGCATTGTGTCAGACGCTGGAACAGAGCAATGAGACGTTGCCGCTGGGTATCGCAATGTACCATCCGGAATGGCATCAGGGGGTCGTGGGGATTCTGGCCTCACGTCTGAAGGATCGCTTTCACCGCCCGGTGATCGCCTTTGCTCCCGCCGGTGACGGCATATTAAAAGGTTCAGGACGGTCGATCGCCGGTCTGCACATGCGCGACGCGCTGGAACGACTGGATACCTTAAATCCAGGGTTGATGTTGCAGTTTGGTGGTCATGCCATGGCCGCCGGATTATCACTGCGGGAAGATAAATTTGCTGATTTCCGTCAGTGCTTTGCTGAACTGGTGGGACAGTGGCTGGATAGCGATGCACTGCAAGGTGTGATTTGGTCTGATGGCGCGCTGATGGCCGGGGAATTTACCCTGGCCACCGCAGAATTGTTGCGCGAGGCGGGTCCATGGGGCCAGGCATTCCCCGAACCGGTGTTTGACGGTAAATTCACACTGTTACAACAACGGCTGGTGGCGGATCGTCATTTGAAGGTGATGATAGAACCACTCGGTGGTGGCCCGCTGCTGGAAGGGATCGCGTTTAATATTGATCCCCGGTTATGGCCAGACGCCAGTGTGCGTCTGGTTGAACTGGCTTATAAGCTGGATGTGAATGAATTTCGCGGCAACCGCAATGTGCAGTTAATTATTGAGCATCTGTGGCCATTGTGATGGTGGTGAGCCTGCCCGCTGGCGTGTTCAGTGCTACAAACCTCATCCTATTTCAGTTAAACTGTCGCGTTACACTACAGGCATTCCTTAAAAAGATTCGGAAACCATGTTTGAAATTAATCCGGTAAAAAACCGTATTCAGGATCTCACCGAACGCAGCGACGTTCTTCGGGGGTATCTTTGACTATGATGTCAGGAAAGAACGTCTCGAAGAAGTTAACGCGGAACTGGAACAGCCTGATGTCTGGAATGACCCCGAGCGGGCGCAGACATTAGGTAAAGAACGCGCCTCTTTAGAAGCGATTGTCGGTACGCTCGATCAGATGACGCAAGGGCTGGCCGATGTCAGTGGCCTGCTGGATCTTGCCGTTGAAGCCGACGACGAAGAGACATTTAACGAAACCGTCGCCGAACTGGATACGCTGGAGAAAAAACTGGGCGAGCTCGAATTCCGCCGCATGTTTTCTGGCGAATACGACAGCGCCGATTGCTATATTGATCTGCAAGCGGGATCCGGCGGTACGGAAGCGCAAGACTGGGCCAGCATGTTGTTACGTATGTACTTGCGCTGGGCGGAAGATAAAGGGTTTAAAACCGAGGTCATTGAAGAGTCGGACGGTGAAGTGGCGGGCATTAAATCGGCCACGATTCGTATTTCCGGTGAATATGCCTTTGGCTGGTTACGTACTGAAACGGGCGTGCATCGGTTGGTACGTAAGAGCCCGTTTGATTCTGGCGGACGCCGCCATACCTCATTCAGTTCCGCGTTTGTCTATCCGGAAGTGGATGATGATATTGACATTGACATTAATCCGGCGGATTTACGTATTGACGTCTATCGTGCCTCAGGGGCCGGCGGTCAGCATGTTAACCGTACTGAATCGGCGGTCCGCATCACCCATATCCCCACCGGGACGGTGACGCAGTGCCAGAATGACCGCTCCCAGCATAAAAACAAGGATCAGGCGATGAAACAGTTGCGTGCTAAACTGTACGAGCTTGAAACACAAAAGAAAAATGCTGAGAAACAGGCGCTGGAAGATAACAAATCCGATATTGGCTGGGGCAGCCAGATTCGTTCTTATGTGCTGGATGATTCGCGCATTAAAGATCTGCGTACCGGGGTGGAAACACGTAATACCCAGGCGGTGCTGGACGGCGATCTGGATCGATTTATTGAAGCAAGTTTGAAAGCAGGGCTATAAGGAACCGACATGTCTGAACAACAACCGCAGGGCGCTGATGCCGCACTTGATCTGAATAATGAACTGAAAACGCGGCGCGAAAAACTCAGTGCGCTGCGTGAAAACGGCGTGGCGTTTCCTAACGATTTTCGCCGCGACAGCATCTCTGACAAGCTGCACCAACAGTATGATGACCAGGATAACGACACGCTGGTGGCCTTGGATGTTGAGGTCAGTGTGGCGGGTCGTATGATGACACGCCGCATTATGGGGAAAGCCTCGTTTGTCACCTTGCAGGATGTCGGCGGGCGTATTCAGCTCTATGTCGCCCGTGATGATCTGCCGGAAGGGGCCTATAACGCACAGTTCAAAAAGTGGGATCTGGGCGATATTCTCGGTGCACGCGGTAAACTGTTCAAAACCAAAACCGGTGAGTTGTCGGTTCACTGTAGCGAACTGCGGCTGTTAACCAAAGCATTGCGGCCTTTGCCGGACAAATTCCATGGTCTGTCCGATCAGGAAACGCGTTATCGCCAGCGTTATCTTGATCTGATTGCTAACGATGAGTCACGTCATACCTTCCACATTCGTTCCCGCATCATGGCCGGTGTTCGCCGCTTTATGGTGGGGCGTGATTTTATGGAAGTCGAAACGCCAATGATGCAGGTGATCCCGGGAGGAGCTTCCGCTCGTCCGTTTATTACCCATCATAATGCGCTCGATATTGATATGTACCTGCGTATTGCCCCGGAGCTTTACCTTAAGCGTCTGGTGGTCGGCGGTTTTGATCGCGTGTTTGAAATCAACCGTAATTTCCGTAATGAAGGTATCTCGCCGCGCCATAATCCGGAGTTCACCATGATGGAACTCTATATGGCCTATGCCGATTATCGCGACTTGATCGCGTTGACTGAAAGCCTGTTTCGAACCCTGGCGCAAGAGGTGTTGGGCACTACGGTGGTGCCGTATGGCGAGCAAACGTTTGACTTCGGTAAGCCATTTGAAAAACTGACAATGAAAGACGCCATCCTGAAGTATCGCCCGCAAACCACGCTGGCCGATCTGGATGATTTTGCTAAAGCGGTCGCCATTGCACAGTCGCTGGGGATCAAGGTTGAAAGCAGTTGGGGTCTGGGACGCGTGGTGACTGAAATATTCGAGGAAACGGCGGAAAGTCACCTGATTCAGCCGACGTTTATTACTGAATATCCAGCGGAAGTCTCCCCCCTGGCACGACGTAATGATCTGAATCCGGCGATCACCGATAGGTTTGAGTTCTTCATTGGCGGGCGTGAAATCGGTAACGGTTTTTCTGAACTGAATGATGCGGAAGATCAGGCTGAACGCTTCCGCCAACAGGTTAACGCGAAAGATGCCGGCGATGATGAAGCCATGTTCTATGATGAAGATTATGTTATTGCGCTGGAACATGGTTTGCCGCCGACTGCCGGTTTAGGTATTGGCATTGACCGGATGGTGATGTTGTTCACTAATAGCCACACCATTCGTGACGTGATCCTGTTCCCGGCGTTGCGTCCTTCAACTAAGTAACCCACCTCGTCGGTGAGACCGACTTTTCAAGCGGGCGATGCCAGCATCGCCTTACATTAATGATCCTGCCCGACAGCGTTGTTGATCACTGACGGTTAATGCCGCGTGAAGGTATCGAGATAATTGTTAACCTGCCCACAAAACTGAATGAAATCCTCGCCTGACCAGAAAAAAGTCTTAGTTTTCGCCAACATTGTCTCATCACTTGCTGTGCTGTTTTCCTTATACTCGCGCTAACCATCGGCACGCGGAATAGCGTCCGATAGCTGAGTGCAGTGCAAATCACGGACCGTTATTGCCTCAGCTCCCCGCGTTACATTGGTTTATGGCGGATGCGGTTATTGCGCCGCAAGGCTGAACAGGCAGAGGGGAATTTGCGGTGAAAAATACGGCACGGGAATTAGTCATTATATTGGAAAATAAGGATAAAATAATGAATTTCTTACCTCTCCCTACGTTGATTGCCAGTGGGTTGGCACTGGCGGCGCTGGCAGGTAGCGCACAGGCTGATGGTCGTTTGGTGATTTATTGCAGTGCTACCAATGCCATGTGCGAAACTGAAACGAAAGCTTTTGGCGAAAAGTATCACATCAAAACCAGTTTTATCCGTAACGGTTCCGGCATCACGCTGGCGAAAGTGGATGCAGAAAAGAATAACCCACAGGCCGATGTCTGGTATGGCGGTACGCTGGATCCGCAGTCTCAGGCAGGCGAAATGGGGTTGCTTGAAGCCTATACCTCGCCCAACCTCGATCAGATTATGCCGCAATTTCGTGATCCGGCAACGAAAAAAGGTCACTACTCCTCGGCGATCTACATTGGCATTCTTGGTATGGGAGTGAATACCCAGCGCCTGAAAGAGAAAAACTTGCCGATTCCTGCCTGTTGGAAGGATCTGACGAAGCCGATTTACAAAGATGAAATTCAGATTGCCGATCCGCAAAGTTCGGGCACAGCGTATACCGCACTCGCCACCTTTGTTCAACTGTGGGGGGAGGATCAAGCTTTTGGTTATCTTAAAAAACTAAATGCAAATGTATCGCAATACACCAAATCAGGTATTGCCCCCGCGCGTAATGCTGCACGGGGTGAAACGGCAATTGGCATTGGTTTCCTGCATGATTATTCGCTGGAAAAAGAAAAAGGGGCGCCGCTGATATTGATCTCGCCGTGTGAAGGATCGGGTTATGAAATTGGTGGCGTCAGTATTCTGAAAAATGCGCGTAACCAGAAGAATGCCCGGCTGTTTGTTGACTGGGCATTGTCAAAAGAGGCGCAAGAGTTGTCATGGAAGAAAGGGCAGTCTTATCAGATTCTCACCAACACGACAGCGGAATCCTCGCCTTATTCACTGAAAATGGATCAACTGAAACTCATTAACTATGACATGGATAAATATGGTGCGACCGGGATGCGTAAGCATCTGATCACCCAGTGGGTTAATGACGTCAAAATGGGGCATTGATTTCTCTTCATCATTGCGCGCCTTGCGGGCGCGCTTGCTGCTGATTTGTCACCATCGGGGAACATCATGACTGACGTGTTAGTGCTGCATTCGCCGCAGAAACGAGAAGCCATTTTTATCTGGCTCGGCATTATGCTGCTGGGCTATGCTGCGTTGCCGGTGTTTAGCCTTGATTACGGATTGCTGGGGTCGACAGCGGATGAGATTTATGCAGCTTATGGCTGGTCGGGACGAAACATCAGCCTTGTCTGGGTACTGTTGCCGTTGCTGCTGGCGGTGCGTCCGTTACATGCCGTAGGGCGTGAGAGGCGTACTCGACACCTGTTTGATGTGGGCTATGCGCTATTCTGTATGCTGGTTATGGTGGTCAGCGCGAGCTTAACCGGCCGTGGGCTGGGGTTTGCCGTCATCGTGATGTCCATCAGCCTTGCGGCAATCATGACGCTGGCGCTTTCACGCCTGGAATGGCTGGGTGGTGATCGCTTTGTGCTGGGATCGCTCATTGCGATTATCGCGCTGATTGGCTTGTTTATCCTTTATCCCAGTATCGCCATCTTCAAACCCATGGTCCTTGATGACAGTGGTGCGTTTGCGCCCTGGCAGTTTATGGCGGTGCTTGGACAACGGCATATTCTGCAGGTGATCTGGAACTCTTTTCTGCTTAGCGTTGCTGTCGGCATCGGTTGTACTTTTTTTGGCCTGGTGCTGGCGATTTATACTGCCCGTATCGCCAGACGTTCGGCGATTATCGGTCGTGTTTTCTCTATTCTTCCCATTGTTACTCCACCGTTTGTGGTAGGGCTGGGCGTCACCCTGATGATGGGGCGTTCCGGCTATGTCACTGAACTAATGGTAAAATATTTAGGGTTGACCGATACGAACTGGTTGTATGGTTTTAACGGGATCTGGCTGGCGCAAGTGTTGGCATTCACGCCAATGTCATTCATGATCCTTGATGGCGCGATAAAAACGCTCCATCCGTCGCTGGAAGAAGCCTCATATACACTCCGCGCCAACCGTTTTCAGACCTTTACGCAGGTTTTTTTACCTTTGCTGAAACCTGCACTGGCAAACGCATTTCTGATTGTTATCGTCCAGTCGTTGGCTGATTTCAGTAACCCGTTGGTGCTGGGCGGCGATTTTGACGTATTGGCGACGCAAATTTACTTCTATATTACCGGCGCGCAGCTTGACTATACTGCGGCCAGTACGTTGGGTGTTATTTTATTGTTGTTCTCGTTGCTGGTGTTCTGCATCCAGTACCTGTGGATGGGCAAACGCTCCTATGTCACCATTTCCGGCAAGTCGTCGCGTGGCGATGTTCAGCCATTGCCGGTAATCCTGGTCCGGGGCATTACCTTGTTACTGTGGGTATGGGTTGCTGGCAATATCCTGCTGTATGGCAGCATTTTTTATGGCAGTTTCACCGTTAACTGGGGGGTGGACTACACCCTGACGCTGGATAACTTCAGCAAATTGTTTGGCCAGGGAATGAGTGATGGCGCCTGGCCATCACTGCTGGATACATTGCTCTACGCCGGTATTGCCGCGCCGCTCACCACGATCTTTGGCTTGCTGATCGCCTATATCGTGGTACGTCAGCAATTCACTGGGAAAAAAGTGATCGAATTTACCACCATGCTGTGCTTCGCAGTGCCTGGTACCGTGGCAGGGGTTTCCTATATTCTCGCTTTTAATAATGCGCCTGTGTACCTCACCGGGACGGCCGCGATTGTGATCATCTCAATGGTAATGCGTAATGTGCCGGTAGGGATTCGCGCCGGAATCGCGGGTCTTGGCCAGTTGGATAAATCGCTGGATGAAGCTTCGCTCAGCCTGCGTGCCGGATCATTGCGTACGGTACTGTATATTGTCTTGCCGTTACTGCGCCCGGCCATCCTTTCCGCGTTGATCTACAGTTTTGTCCGCGCTATCACCACCGTCAGCGCCATCATCTTCCTTGTAACGCCGGATACACGCGTAGCGACGTCTTACATCCTGAACCGCGTTGAAGATGGCGAATATGGCATGGCCATTGCCTATGGCTCGATCCTAATTGTCGTCATGTTGGTCATCATCTTTATTTTCGATGCGCTGGTTGGTGAAGCGCGCGTAGCCCGCTCACGGGCGAAAAACAGCTAACAGGTGATCTATGAATGCGAACGCTGAGCAAGGGCGAACGAATAAAAAATACGTCGTTGAATTGAGGAATGTCAGCAAATCTTTTGGCAGTAACAGGGTTATTGATACGCTGAATTTGTCAATCCCTGAAGGCGATATGGTCACGCTGTTGGGTCCTTCCGGCTGTGGTAAAACCACCGTGTTACGGTTGGTGGCCGGGCTGGAAAAGCCGACCGACGGACAGGTTTTTATTGACAGTGAGGATGTTACGCATCGTTCTATTCAGCAACGCGATATCTGCATGGTATTTCAATCCTATGCGTTGTTTCCTCATATGTCGCTGGGGGAAAATATCGGTTATGGCCTGAAGATGTTGGGCAGACCCAAAGACGAAATCCGCCAACGGGTTGCCGAGGCACTGCAACGGGTGGATCTGGATGGATTTGCTGATCGCTTTGTTGATCAGATCTCGGGCGGGCAACAACAGCGTGTGGCCCTGGCGCGCGCGTTAATACTGCAACCGAAAGTCCTGTTGTTTGATGAGCCGCTCAGTAATCTGGATGCAAACTTGCGCCGCAGCATGCGTGAGAAAATCCGCGAGCTACAACAACAGTTCAATATCACCTCGCTGTATGTGACGCATGACCAAAGTGAAGCGTTTGCGGTATCGGATACGGTATTGGTGATGAATAAGGGCAAAATTATGCAGATTGGTACGCCACAGCAGCTTTACCGCCACCCAACCTCACGTTTTATGGCCAATTTTATGGGCGATGCCAACATTTTTTCTGCGCGAATACTGGAACATAGCGTAGAAATTTTTGGTTATTCGCTGGTAAAACCGGTTGGTTTTGCTTCAGGGAAACAGCACTGTACCGTGGGGGTGCGACCGGAAGCGATTACCCTGAATACCCAGGGAGACACGGCGCAACAGTGTACCATTGAAAAAGTCGCCTATATGGGGCCGCAATATGAGGTTCTGGTGGTGTGGCATGGGCAACAGTTATTGTTGCAGGTCAATGCGACACAGTTGCAGCCAGCGCCGGGTGATCAGTTTTACCTGGAAATTCATCCCTTTGGTATGTTTGAATTACCGGATTGCTGAGTTGCTCTGCTTATTCCTGAGCTAAACTGACGCCATAACGATGGGCCGGGTTTGATTGAAATTCGGGCCTCATCCTTTGATCGTGGCATCCAGCCAGACCTGAAATCGTGCATAAGGCACATATAACGCCACATTTTTGTACAGGGTTTTACCGGCGTCATCATTAATGGCGCGAGCATAACCGATAATCACGCCGCCAATACTGTCATCCGCCGCATTGTAGACCGCGCCGCCGGACATACCCTGCACCACACCGGCATCTGCGGCCACCACCACACATTTCAACGAGTTATCGCTATTTTTTACGCGGGTATTGATCAGATTGGTACCATGGGAAGCTACCGGCATGGCGGTGTAAAAACTGTAGCCATAGAGGTTGATGCGATCGCCTATCCGCCCGTTACGAAAATTCGGCGGCAAGTTTTTCTCACTGTTTTTATGATAAACAATGGCGATGTCGCATTCAGGATGGTAGGCCTTCACCTTGTACAACGAAAATCTGGCCACATGCGCAGCCGTCAGGCTATATTCCGCTGTCAGCGGAATGGTGGTTCCTAATGTTCCCAGCCCTAACAGGGTGGGGATGCCGGTGACCGTCATATCGACACGCCGGTGTGCTTCTTTGCTGTATTCATACTTGCCAACGGAACATCCCGCCAGACACCAAATCAATAAGGGGATCACGCCTCGCATCTTGTTTCCTCGATATTGATCATCAGACGCCACTTTACCGGCTGGCGGTCCGTGGCGCTGTAGGGTGGCAGCAACTGACTGATTTTTCGCCATGGATGAGCAGGAAAAATACGACGGTATCCACTGGCGAGGGTGATTGTCCCGGACATAACACGGGAACAATAGGTAATAGTAGACAAAAAAGTTAAGGAGCGGTGAAGGAACATTCTGAAAAGATCATGCAGTAACGTGATTGCCCTGGCTTTTTTCGGCTGAGAATGGGGGAAGGGGGATTATTCTCGGGCGGATATCCGGCATTTAATTATTAGTAATATTTAACAAACTAACCGACCTGAACCAGGTTGCCGATTTTCATGATTGGCGGGCTTATTCCGCGTTTATCCATTATCGCTGTTCAGACGGATGGCACAGAAAATCAATGATTAATGTGACTAACTTCAAATAAATACGCCATAATCATTAAGCCCTCTCCCGCCGGGAGAAATAGTCAGCCTGATGTTTGTCGTCATCTTTTTGGAGAGTGTGATATGCCTGTTGCCTTACTGGCGTTGGCGCTGAGTGCGTTTGCCATTGGTACCACCGAGTTTGTTATCATGGGATTGCTGCCGGATGTGGCGAATGACTTGCGGGTGTCGATTCCCTCCGCTGGCTGGCTTATCAGCGGTTATGCGTTAGGGGTGGCGATAGGCGCGCCGATCATGGCGTTGCTGACGGCAAAATTACCACGAAAACGTACGCTGATGCTGTTGATGGCGATCTTCATCATTGGCAACATATTGTGCGCGCTGGCCTACAGTTACCACTTTTTGATGGTGGCTCGGGTCATTACCGCGCTGTGCCACGGTGCTTTTTTTGGTATTGGTTCGGTGGTGGCGGCAAGCCTGGTGGCGCCAGGTCGTCAGGCCTCGGCGGTGGCGTTGATGTTTACCGGCCTCACGTTGGCAAATGTACTGGGTGTGCCATTCGGTACTGGTTTCGGTCAGATCTTCGGTTGGCGCGCCACCTTCTGGGGCGTGACGGGGATCGGTGTGCTGGCGATCATTGCACTTACTCTCAGCTTGCCGGCGAATAAAACGGAGGCGCCAGTCAGCCTGAGCCGTGAAGTGCGCGCGCTGGCTAACGGCAAATTGTGGCTATCATTGTTGATGACGCTTTGTTTCGCTGCTTCGATGTTTGCCTTGTTTAGTTACCTTGCGCCAATGTTATTACAGGTCACCGGCATCAGTGAACGTGGCGTCAGTTGGACATTGTTCCTGATTGGCGCAGGCCTGACGCTCGGCAATATTTTGGGTGGAAAACTGGCGGACTGGAACGTGTCATTCAGCTTACTGCTGAGTTTTTCACTCATTATCGTGTTCTCGCTGGTATTCAACTGGGCCAGCCATGCGGTGTGGCCAGCGGAAATTACCCTTTTCCTGTGGGCGATGGCGACCTTTGCCACTGTACCGGGTTTGCAAATTAATGTGGTGCGGCACGGCAAAGATGCACCAAACCTGGTGTCTACCTTGAATATCTCGGCATTTAATATTGGTAATGCCCTCGGGGCCTGGGTGGGCGGAACCGTGATTGTTCAAGGCTACGGATTAACCTCGGTGCCGGTGGCTGCCGCGGTGTTAGCCGCTATCGGGCTGATTGTTTGCCTCGTCACTTTCCGTGGCTCGACCACTCAGCCACACGCTATACGCGTATAGGCCAGCAACTGATTGAGGCGTTGACGGAACAAATCGATATGCTGTTGCAAATGCTGGCTAAAGGCATCCACCAGCGCGGATGCCGGGCGATGATGCGGACGGATTAAGCTGACGGTAAACGGCACCTCAATACTGAAGCGGCGGATGACTACACCGCTGTCGGCATAATCCAGCGCCGTCAGCGGATTTACCACCGACACGCCTACCCCCGCTTTAACCATCGCGCAAACCGAGGCGGCACTGTGCGTCTCCATCACCATACGTCGCTGGACGGCATGTTGTTGAAACAGGGTATCCAGTAACTGGCGATAACTATCGGTACGTGACAGGCTAATGTAGTTTTCGCCGCTAAAATCTGCGGGTTCCAGTTGCTGACGCGCCGCCAGGTGATGACCGGATGGCAACACACACACTTCATTTAATGTCAGTAGTGCAATACGTTCGGTGCCTGGTGGGGCCGTTGCGGTTTCTGTCAGGCCTAAATCATAACGCTGTGCTGATAACCACTCTTCCAGTAACGGCGATTCCTGCGGGATAATATTCAGGCTCAGGTCGGGGTAGTGTTGCAAAAAAGGCTGGCAAAGCAAGGGCAGTAACGACTGTGAGAACACCGGCAGGCATGCGATGGACAGCTCACCCTGATGAAACTGGCGCAGGCCTTGCGCGGTGCTGATAATACGATCAAGCCCGTACCATGAACGCTGCACCTCTTCAAACAAGCGCAATCCCTGTACGGTCGGATGTAAGCGGCCGCGGACGCGAGTAAACAGTTGTAATCCGATCAGCTTTTCAAAACGTGCCAGCTCACGGCTGACGGTCGGTTGTGAGGTATGCAGCATTACTGCGGCTTCGGTCAGGTTGCCACAGGTCATGACAGCATGAAAAATTTCGATATGACGTAGGGTGATGCTGGCCATTAATCGGCTCCATGAGGTAACAGGGCGGGCGGTGTTAAATAGTGTACGGCAACCCCAATACGCGGTTCCGGTTGTCGTGGCGCCAGCATCGTGCCTTCCGACAACAGGCATTATTTATGGTATATCATATTTGCATAGCCTGCGGTAAAACAGATATTTTTTTGTCAGGAGCGACTATGGCGTAATGGCGGTACTTGATCAGGAGAAAACCCATGCCGCGCCCACTTGATAACCAGGAAACTGCACTGACCACCCATAATCTGTTACCGCTCGCTCATCGCTATCAGAGTCCATTCTGGGCGTATGATGCGCAGGTGATCACGTCCCGTATTCAGCAACTATACCAATTTGATGTTATCCGTTTTGCGCAGAAAGCCTGTTCCAATATCCACATTTTGCGTCTGATGCGTGCCGCCGGCGTTAATGTTGATGCGGTGTCGCTGGGAGAAATTGAGCGGGCGCTTGTCGCTGGTTTTCAGCCGGGTGGCGATGAGATTGTCTTTACCGCAGATGTCATTGATGCGCCAACCCTGGCGCGTATTGTCGCGTTGAACATCCCGGTCAATGCGGGTTCGGTTGATATGCTGCGGCAACTGGGGCACGTTTCGCCCGGTCATCGCGTTTGGTTGCGCGTCAACCCCGGCTTTGGGCATGGACACAGCCAGAAAACCAATACCGGTGGCGAGAACAGCAAACATGGTATCTGGCACAGTGATTTAGCGCAGGCGCTGGAAGTGATACGTCGCTATGAACTGGTGCTGGTTGGCATTCATATGCACATTGGTTCCGGGGTTGACTATGGTCATCTGGCCCAGGTTTGTGATGCGATGGTCAGTCAGGTGATACAGTCTGGCCATGATTTAACCGCTATTTCAGCGGGTGGCGGTCTGTCGATTCCTTATCATTATGGTGAAGAGGCCATTGATACCCGGCACTATTTCGGTTTGTGGAATGCTGCCCGTGATCGCATTGCCGCCCATCTGGGGCATGCAGTAAAACTGGAAATTGAACCTGGCCGTTTCCTCGTGGCGGAAGCGGGCGTGCTGGTTTCTCAGGTGCTGGCGGTGAAAGATATGGGAAGCCGTCATTTTGTGTTGGTGAATGCTGGTTTTAATGACTTAATGCGTCCGGCGCTGTATGGCAGCTATCACCATATTTCGGTGATGGCGGGTGATGGTCGCTATATTGATCCGCAAAAAATCGTCGACAGCGTTATTGCCGGGCCATTGTGTGAATCAGGCGATGTGTTTACGCAACAGGAAGGCGGCAAAGTTGAAACCCGGCCACTGCCGCCGGTTCAGGTAGGGGATTATCTGGTATTTCATGATACCGGCGCTTATGGCGCTTCGATGTCCTCGAACTACAAC
>JAATFO010000138.1 GCA_015655145.1 Enterobacterales bacterium
AGGAACGCAGTGACGAATCATCCTTCCCCCACCACCATCTCACCGTTTTCTTCTGTATTAATCATTCCTCAGTTCCTGCATATTTCCGATGGGGAAGGAGAAGAACCTTCGACCCCACGCACTATCCGTGACAATATTGGCTAAATTCTGCTACCATCGGCCCCTCTTTCTTCTGGTGAATCGGTAACAGAAATGAAATTTGTTTCTTTTAATATCAATGGACTCCGTGCCCGCCCACATCAACTCGCCGCAATAATTGACCAACACCAACCCGATGTCATTGGCTTGCAAGAAACCAAAGTACACGATGATATGTTCCCACTGGAAGAGGTCAGTAAACTGGGTTACCACGTTTTTTATCACGGGCAAAAAGGCCACTATGGTGTCGCGCTGCTGACCAAAACATCGCCATTGCAAGTACGTCGTGGTTTCCCTGACGACAGCGACGATGCTCAGCGCCGATTAATCATGGCTGAAATTCCCAGTGCTATCGGCAACATTACTGTGATCAATGGTTATTTTCCTCAGGGAGAAAGCCGCGATCATCCAACCAAATTCCCGGCAAAAGATAAATTTTACCGTGACCTGCAAAATTATCTAGAGAAAAACCTGCAACCCGGGTCACCGGTTCTCATCATGGGTGATATGAATATCAGCGCGACAGATTTAGATATCGGTATTGGTGAGGAGAATCGTAAACGTTGGTTGCGGACCGGAAAATGTTCTTTTCTGCCGGAGGAGCGGGAATGGATGGACCGCCTGATGACATGGGGTCTCGTTGATACCTGGCGGGCGGCAAACCCCGACACTGACAATCGCTTCTCATGGTTTGATTATCGTTCGAAAGGGTTCGATGAGAACCGCGGGCTACGTATTGATCTGATGCTTGCCAGCACACCCCTGGCTGGCTGCTGTATTGATTGCGGTATCGACTACACTATCCGCAGTATGGAAAAACCGTCCGATCATGCGCCAGTCTGGGCCTCATTTAAATGTTAATCACCCCGTCGTCTTATTTTTTTTTCCTCGCGCCGGACTGGCGCTTTTTTTCGCGCTAACCGGGGCAGACAATCCCCGGAATGTACGGACGGCCGGTTGATGACGCGCCTGACCAATCAAGGTGTGCAACGTTTCCAGCAAGGGCTGCATGAAATCCTGATAACGGCATTGCTTCTCACTGATTTTTGTTAACGTTGATTCCCAGTGCGCCGTCATGTCGGGCCGCGTCGCCATCTCGGGAAGCGCATGGATCAAAGCGATCCCGGCTTCCGAGGCATGGATATAGCGCCCCTTTTTAAACAAAAAAGCACGTTTAAACAGTAATTCAATAATACCGGCACGCGTCGCCTCGGTTCCCAGACCATCCGTGGTGCGTAATATTTTTTTCAGATCTTTGTCCTGCACAAAGCGCGCGATACCCGTCATCGCGGAGAGCAACGTGGCATCAGTGAAAGGCCGCGGTGGCTGCGTCTGCTTCTCGACCACTTCACCACGTTCGCAGAGCAACGCATCATCTTTAGCAACAACAGGCAACGGCGTCCCTTCATTTTCTTCGTCACGCTCTTTACTGCCCAACAGAGCGCGCCAGCCTGCTTCCGCCAGAAAACGCGCTTTCGCGATAAATTTACCGCCAGCGATATTCAGCGTAATGACACATTTACGATAAACCGCGTCTGGGCAAAATTGCATCAGGTACTGGCAGGCAATCAGGTTATAAATCTGCGCTTCGTTTTCGTTCAGGCGCACCTGACTGCTACGTGCGGTCGGAACAATAGCGTGATGAGCATCGACTTTTTTGTCATCCCAACAGCGGTTCTTACGATCAACATCAAAATCTGCCGGTCGCAACAATGCCGGTTGATGAACATGAATCGCATTCAGTACCGCCTGCCGTGCTGCAAAATGCTCATCCGGCAGATAACGGCTATCTGAACGCGGATACGTAATAAGCTTATGGGTTTCGTACAGCCGCTGACAAGTATCCAGCACCGTTTGTGCACTAAGGCCAAAACGCTTCGCCGCCTCAATTTGCAAACTGGAAAGCGAAAACGGCAGCGGCGCGGTCTCGTTTTCACGCTTGTCGTTATAGTCGGTGACCCGCGCGGGCTGGCCGCTGATGCGCGCCACCACATGCTCCGCCAGCGAACGATTCAACAAGCGACCTTCATCATCTTGCCAGGATTCGCAGTTGTCGCTTGGTTGCCACACGGCAATAAACCGTTCTTCTTTCGGCGTAACAATATAAGCCCTGACTTCATAAAAATCTTTTGGCACAAAATGGGCAATTTCTTCATCACGGCGCACCACCAGCCCGAGCACTGGCGTTTGTACCCGCCCCACCGAGAGCACTCCGTCATAACCGGCATTACGCCCCAATAAGGTGTAAGCGCGCGTCATATTGATGCCGTAAAGCCAGTCGGCTCGTGCTCGCGCCAGCGCCGAAACACAAAGTGGAATAAATTCGCGGTTTTCCCGCAGGCGACTCACCGCCCGTTCCACCGCCTGAGGATTAAGATCGTTAATCAGGCAACGCTGTACCTTCTCACGCTTATTTGCCGGTAATGCCAGATAATCGAGCACTTCATCAACCAACAGTTGCCCTTCCCGATCCGGGTCGCCGGCATGAACGATCTCGCTGGTTTTTTCAAGAAATCCTTTAATCACGTGGAGTTGTTTCGCCACCGATGTCCGCGGTTGCAGTTGCCATTTTTCCGGGATTATGGGGAGATCCGCCAGTGACCAGCGAGCATAACGACGGTCATAACTGTCAGGTTGCGCCTGCTCCAGCAAATGTCCTACACACCAGGTGACAATTTGGTCATCACCACACGCAATATAGCCATCACCGCGACGATGCGGTTTCGGTAGTACCTCGGCAATCGCACGGGCCAGGCTGGGTTTTTCAGCAATAAACAAGCGCATTAGTCAGCAATAGCCTTGTGCATTACCGTGTTCATGGCATCCATATCACTGATTACAGTGACGGTAGCGGCCAATGGCAAGATGTAACTCTCGCAATCAACATCATCACCGTATTGTGTCAGACGCGTCGCTGTATTATTCACTGGATAACTCCTTTCCCCCACATTCAGGGGGCTATGTTAGCGTTTCTGTCGAACACGGATAAGACCTGCGCCATTACGTATTGACTATTTGCTTAGTATCTCGACAAAAACCGCATACATTAACCACCCTGGCTGATTACAGCAAAAAAAGCATTCAGAAATAACGGACAAACGGGGTTGTTTCAGGCGGATGTATTGTCGTGGGAGGCGTCAGTTGCGGCGTGCCTAAATAGAGGAAACCGACAATGGCATCGTGCTCCCGGCAGTCAAATGCTTCGCGAACCTGGGTATTTTCGGTCCAGGCACCACTGCGCCAAATACCATTGAACCCCTGCGCTATCGCCGCCATCTGCATCGCCATCACCGCACAACCCGCAGAAACCACTTGTTCCCAGCGGGGCACTTTCGGATTAGCGTCACAATGCGCCACCACCGTGATAATCATCGGAGCACGGAAAGGTGCCTGCTGCGCCTTTTCCTGCGCTTTATCCTCCAGACCACTGTCCTGAGCCGCCTTTTTCAGCAAAGTACTGAAACGGTCACGCCCGTCGTTTTCGATAATAATAAAACGCCATGGCTGTAGCGTGCCATGATCGGGCGCGCGCATTGCGGCACGCAAAATGTTCTCCAGCACTTCGCCTGACGGCGCGGGCGCCACTAAACGCGATGCAGAGCGGCGATTAATCAATAACGTCAGTGCGTCCATTCATGTCTCCAGATAATGAGCAACATGCACTGCAAATTAACACAGACGGTCTTTTTGTTACAGCACAGTGCGATTTCCTGCTGACAATTAGCCTTCTGCTCTTTAGGATGAGGGCCATATCGGGGCGGAATGCAATTTTTCCGGCCTTCTACTTTAGGTTAGGGAGATGACATGCGCACATTGTGGCGAATTTTCGCGGGTTTATTCACGTGGGCCTGGCGAGTGCTCAATTTTATACGGGAATGTATTCTCAATTTGTTTTTAATTTTTCTCATTTTGATTGGCGTGGGAATTTGGTTACAAATCAACAGCGGTAACACGCCGTCAGACATCCCCCACGGTGCCCTGAAAGTTGATTTAACCGGTGTGGTGGTCGACAAACCTTCAATGAGTAACAAACTCAGTAAAATCGGTCGCCAGTTTCTCGGTGCCAGTAGTGACCGTCTGAAAGAAAACTCGCTGTTCGACGTGGTCAATGCGATTCGACAAGCGAAAGAGGATAAACACATTACCGGCATGGTGCTGGATCTGCGCGACTTCTCTGGCGCGGATCAACCATCATTGCAATATATCGGGAAAGCGCTGCGTGAATTTCGTGATAGCGGCAAACCGATTTATGCCACCGGCGATAGCTACAGTCAGGCCCAATATTATCTCGCCAGTTTCGCGAACAAAGTCTATCTCTCACCCCAGGGGACGGTTGATCTTCACGGTTTCGCCACCAACACGCTTTATTACAAGACGTTACTGGATAAACTTAAAGTAAACGCCCATATCTTTCGCGTCGGTACTTATAAATCGGCGGTGGAGCCCTTCTTGCGTGACAATATGTCGCCTGAAGCCCGTGATGCCGACAGCCGCTGGGTCGGTACGCTATGGCAAAACTACCTGAATACGATTGCGGCTAATCGCCAAATTACGCCGCAACAAGCCTTTGCCGGCGCTCAGTCGATGCTGGACGGGCTGCAAAAAGTGGGCGGCGATACCGCCCGTTACGCGTACGAAAACAAACTGGTTGATGAGCTGGCTTCCCGTTCACGCGTTGATGATGTCTTTATTAAGCAGTTCGGCTGGGATAAACAAAACAACGATTATACCAACATCAGCATCTATGATTATCCGTTGAAAAACACCAACGTCGACGATGGAAATATTGCCGTCATTCTGGCCAGCGGCGCGATTATGGACGGTGAAGAAACCCCTGGATCAATGGGCGGCGACACCACCGCGCAAGAGATTCGCCAGGCACGTCTGTCGCCAAAAATAAAAGCCATTGTTTTGCGGGTCAACAGCCCTGGCGGCAGTGTTACCGCCTCCGAAGTTATACGTGAAGAGTTAGCGGCAGCCAAAGCCGCCGGCAAGCCGGTAATTGTATCCATGGGCGGTCTGGCCGCATCAGGCGGCTACTGGATTTCCACTCCGGCGGATTTTATTATCGCCAGCCCCAGTACGCTGACCGGCTCCATTGGTATCTTCGGGGTTATCAACACACTGGAACATTCACTGGATTCGATTGGCGTGCATACCGACGGCGTATCGACATCACCATTAGCCGATATCACCGCGACTAAAGCCTTACCGGCCGAAGTACAGCAAATGATGCAACTCAGTATTGAGACCGGGTATAAAAACTTCATTGGTCTGGTTGCCCAGTCGCGCCATAAAACACCGCAACAAATCGATCAAATTGCCCAAGGCCATGTCTGGACCGGCAGTGATGCAAAAAGCAACGGTCTGGTTGATGCGCTCGGTGACTTCGATGATGCAATTGCCAAAGCGGCAGAGCTGGCAAAACTGAAGAATGTGCAGTTGAAGTGGTATCAGGACGATCCCAGTTTCTTCGACATGGTGTTAAGCCAGGTTGATGCATCAGCACGCGCGGTATTACCCGCAGCATTGAAAGCCTGGTTGCCTGCACCGGTGGTTGAGGCGATGGGATCAATGAAAAATCAGCCGGGTTTACTGGGTACGCTGAATGATCCACAAAACCGCTATGCATATTGCCTTTCCTGCGGCGATGTCCGTTAGTCTCATCACAGCCTGGCTTCGCGCCGGGCTGTTTTTCCTGCCCGTAGCCCTTATACTGCACCCTTTAGCGCAAGCCTGAGCGACCACATGCACAAGAAATCCATTTACGTTGCCTATACTGGCGGTACCATCGGTATGCAGCGTTCATCTCAGGGATATATTCCGGTTTCCGGCCATCTGCAACAACAGTTGGCGGCAATGCCTGAATTCCATCGTCCGGAGATGCCCGATTTTACGCTTCACGAATACCAACCGTTAATCGACTCTTCAGATATGACGCCGCAAGACTGGCAGGCAATTGCTGATGATATTTATCAGCATTATGCGCAATATGATGGTTTTGTGATTTTACATGGTACTGATACCATGGCGTTTACCGCTTCGGCCCTGTCATTTATGCTGGAAAATCTGGCCAAACCGGTTATTGTGACAGGGTCACAAATACCCTTAGCCGAACTGCGTTCAGATGGTCAGCAAAATCTGCTGAATGCCCTGTTTGTTGCAGCGAATTATCCAGTCAGTGAAGTGACATTATTCTTCAATAATACCTTGTTCCGGGGTAACCGCACCACCAAAGTCCACGCCGATGGTTTTAATGCTTTCGCTTCACCGAATCTCCCGCCGTTGCTGGAAACCGGCATTCACATACGCCGTCTCAACACGCCGCCGCCGCCGACGCATCAGGGGGCGCTGATTGTTCATGCCATTACGCCGCAGCCGATTGGGGTGGTGACGCTGTATCCCGGCATTTCCGCCAGTGTGGTGCGTAATTTTCTGCGTCAGCCGGTGAAAGCGTTGATTTTACGCTCTTATGGCGTGGGAAATGCGCCGCAAAATACCGAATTTCTTGAGGAACTCGCCGCAGCCACAAAACGGGGTATCGTGGTAGTGAATCTAACACAGTGTTTGTCGGGCACGGTCAATATGGGTGGTTATGCGACAGGGAATGCGCTGGCACAAGCCGGGGTGATTAGCGGCTATGATTTAACCGTGGAAGCAACCCTCACCAAGCTGCATTTTTTGTTAAGTCAGGCACTTTGCAGTGCCGAAATCCGCCAACAAATGCAATGTAATCTGCGTGGCGAACTAACGCATGATGACTAAATATTAAGACCTGAAATTACCTCAGCGTTGGCGGCATCAGGATTCGCTCCCTCGCCACCGTTGCTGTCGACTACGGCAAACGAATTTTAGTGACATTGTCACTTATACCAAATTCTTCTTTCAACTGCTGTTTGGATTTTATCATAATTTGGCCATCCCGACCGATACTCATATGTTGTGGCTGGTGATTATTGCGCGCCTGCCAAAGCATCACCAGTTGCAGGCAATGCTCCTTTTGTTCCGGGGTTAATCCTACCCCGTCAGGCCATTTGCCGGTTTCGACCGCCGTGGCCAGCCGCTGATAAACATCCGCCGTCATCGCCGTAACCAACGCATCTACGTCATGATTCATTGATCACCCCTTGATTTGCTTGCCGCCATCATCAATGAAACTGAGCGAGGCTGAATTTACACAGTAGCGTTCTCCCGTCGGTTGCGGGCCATCGGGGAATACATGTCCTAAATGGGCATCACAGTGACCACAGCGAATTTCAATGCGCTGCATCCCGTGGCTGTCATCGTCCAGATAGCGGATCGCATCATCACTGTATGGCCGGTAAAAACTAGGCCAGCCACAGCCGGAATCGTATTTCGTTTCAGAGAGAAACAGCGGTGCATTACACACCAGACAGTGGTAAATGCCATCGTCTTTATTATGTAACAATGCACCAGAAAACGGTGGCTCCGTGCCATGCTGTTGCGTCACATAACGTTGTATTTCAGTCAATTCACTCGCGGGTGTATGATGAGAAAGGTCTTTAGCCATTTTTATGGTCTCTGACTGTGTCATTCTGGAATAATTCAGCTACTATTCTAACAAACAGCTAACAAAATGGACAAATTTTTCCTGCCCGTTTGGCTTACACCGCGTTTAGCAGGTAAATATCGCCAGAGGACCACTCTTCGTTATGCACATCCGGTTATATCCGATAAAATGTACTCGAGCCTTTGGATAAATGTCGCGTCAATGCGGTTTCCTGATGAATAATTCATGCTCTCAGGTTTGATTTGTCGCAATTATTGACACGATTCCGCTTGACGCCTGGTAAGGTTTTTGTAATTTTACAGCCAACCTTTTATTCACTAACAAATAGCTGGTGGAATATATGACTATCAAAGTAGGTATTAACGGTTTTGGCCGTATCGGCCGCATCGTTTTCCGTGCTGCTCAACAGCGTTCTGACATTGAAATCGTTGCAATCAACGATTTGCTTGACGCAAGTTACATGGCTTACATGCTGAAATATGACTCAACACATGGTCGTTTTAACGGCACTGTTGAAGTCAAAGACGGTGCGCTGATTGTTAACGGCAAGAAAATTCGTGTTACCTCAGAAAAAGATCCTGCAAACCTGAAGTGGAATGAAGTGGGTGTTGATGTGGTTGCCGAAGCCACCGGGATCTTCCTGACTGACGAAACCGCCCGTAAGCACATCGCAGCTGGCGCTAAGAAAGTGGTACTGACTGGCCCGTCTAAAGATGACACGCCGATGTTCGTGCGTGGCGCAAACTTTGAAAAATACGCCGGTCAGGACATTGTCTCCAATGCTTCCTGTACCACCAACTGCCTGGCACCGCTGGCGAAAGTGATCAACGACAAATTCGGTATCGTTGAAGGTTTGATGACTACCGTACATGCAACAACTGCAACGCAAAAAACCGTTGATGGTCCGTCGCATAAAGACTGGCGTGGTGGCCGTGGCGCCTCTCAGAATATCATTCCATCTTCCACGGGTGCTGCGAAAGCCGTTGGTAAAGTTCTGCCTGAACTGAATGGCAAGCTGACCGGTATGTCGTTCCGCGTGCCAACCCCGAACGTCTCTGTCGTCGATCTGACCGTACGTCTGGCTAAACCTGCTACATATAAAGAAATTTGCGCCGCCATTAAAGCCGCTTCTGAAGGCGATATGAAAGGTGTTATCGGTTACACAGAAGACGACGTAGTTTCTACCGATTTCAATGGCGAGCCGTTGACGTCAGTCTTCGATGCCAAAGCCGGTATCGCACTGAATGATAACTTTGTAAAACTGGTTTCCTGGTATGACAATGAAACTGGCTATTCGAATAAAGTTCTCGACCTGATTGCGCTGGTCGCAGCTAAATAGGTCATTGTGAACGGTTAATTTCCAGGGCGACTCAGGTCGCCCTTTTTTATTTTCTGTATTCAGTAAGGGTTTCATCATGAACGAAAAAATTTTTTCGCTTCCCGTTGTTAACCAAATTACACCCTTTATTTCGCAACGCCAGGCGGGCGATCTACCGGTTATTGTCATAAATCATCCCAAAGTTCGTGCCGCTGTGGCCCTGCAAGGCGCACAGCTGATTGCCTGGCAACCTGCTGGAGAAGAACCGGTGCTTTGGCTCAGTGAGAAAACAGCCTATGTAAATGGTAAAGCCATCCGTGGTGGTGTCCCCATTTGCTGGCCCTGGTTCGGACCGGCTGGAGAACCCGCCCATGGATTCGCACGTAATCTGCCGTGGAAGCTCACCGCGCATGATGAAAATGCAGAATGCGTCATGTTAACCTTTGTGCTGGACAGCAATGAGCAGACGAAAAGAATATGGCCGCACGACTTTACCTTGTTCGCTCGCTTTCGCCTCGGGGCTCAATGTGACATTGAGCTGGAAGCACACGGCGACTATGAGTCCACTGGTGCGTTTCATAGTTATTTCGCCGTGGCGGACATTGCGGATGTAGAGGTGAGCGGTCTCGGCCCTCATTTTATTGATAAGGTGCGCGGCGGTGTTGAAGGTGAATCTGTCGACGGTAAACAACGTTATTCCGGTCAGGTTGATCGTATCCATACTCAGCCTGAAGGGTGCAGTGTTATCAATGATCATGCCGGAAATCGCCTTATTGAGGTTTATCACCACCACCATAGTGACGTTGTCACCTGGAATCCTGGTGTTGAACTCTCCTGTAGCATGGGCGATATGCCAAATGATGGTTACAAGACCATGCTCTGTGTAGAAACGGCACGTATCAGCCGACCGATGAAAAGTGCGGGTGAAAAACCGGCTCGCCTGGCGACAACCTTACGCCTGCGTAAAAAAAACCGATAACCGTTGCTATTGTTCGCCGACCAGAGAGATGGAATCAGACGGTTGTTATCTTTTCTGGTCGGATGCGGCCCAGGTCCGATGCAGTTAAACCGTGCCGACAGGCGTGCATACACTATTGTCCTGCACTTCAGACACCCATGATTACCGGGCCAAAAAAGATCGACACCGGAGAAGCACTAAATCAAGGAGCCAGTACGGTGCATCGCGCGGACAATTGCACCAATTTAGTGCAATTGTCCGCATTTATCCCTCCCGTTAAGACCAACCGTTATTGCATACACGTCGCGGTGTGTTCTTCTCAACCCTCAGTTACCGGGCGCATTCTCGGCACACACGCGCCTGCCTTACCCGAGGAATGCGTCGACCGCGTCGATATTCTGGCCTGCACAATTAAATTGTGATGCTTTTCACAGAAAGCCGCCTCTCCTGAAGTGATGAGAATAAACTTTGACATCCCCATCATTTATGACGAGAACCAGGCGTTATCGTTCTTCTCCACGGTTATCACCCACCAGCGACTGGCATTACCCGGAGAAAAAAACCACCGCTTACATCGCAACAATTCCCGGTATTGGCACATTGCGCATAATTTGCCAGGCAACAGTTCCAGCGGGTTATTTTTACTTATTTACAAATTTGCCAGACGTCGCAGCAGTAAAGGCTATTGCTTATCACCTGGCTGACTTTGTTATTGAAATTTCATTGAAAATAGCAGCTGTGGCAGAAAATTTTCCGAATGCCATCTACAGTTAAACCTGAAGCGCTCAAATTTTTTCGAGCAGAGTAACCATTAGAAATGTGTATACCGAGTATAAAACATCAGGTTGGCATAAGGGTTGCTGTACTCATAAGAGCATAATTTCCGGGAGTTGATTGACCTTTTATTACGCTTCCATTACCTGTGCTAAACACGAAAGGACGGCATCGCTATGAATATATTCGATCACTATCGTCAGCGTTATGAAGCTGCCAAGGACGAAGAGTTCACACTGCAGGAATTTCTTGCCATTTGTAAGCAAGATCGCAGTGCATACGCCAGTGCGGCAGAAAGACTATTAATGGCCATTGGTGAGCCAGAGATGATCGATACCGCTCTGCAGCCACGTCTTTCCCGACTGTTCTCAAACCGTGTGATCGCCCGCTATCCGGCTTTTGAAGAATTCTATGGTATGGAAGAGGCCATTGAACAAATTGTCTCTTACCTGAAACATTCCGCGCAAGGCCTGGAAGAGAAAAAGCAGATCCTTTATTTGTTGGGACCCGTTGGCGGTGGTAAATCCTCTCTGGCCGAGCGACTGAAAGCATTAATGCAGCGGGTTCCCATCTATATGCTCAGTGCCGATGGCGAACGCAGTCCGGTAAACGATCACCCGTTATGCTTGTTTAATCCACAGGAAGACGCGAACATTCTTGAAAAAGAATATGGCGTGCCACGCCGTTATCTTGGCACTATCATGTCGCCCTGGGCCGCCAAACGCCTGCATGAGTTTGGCGGCGATATCACCCGGTTTAAAGTGGTGAAAGTCTGGCCTTCCATCCTTGGACAGTTAGCCATCGCGAAAACCGAACCGGGGGATGAAAACAATCAGGATATTTCAGCGCTGGTGGGTAAAGTGGATATCCGCAAACTGGAAAATCACGCACAAAACGATCCAGATGCTTACGGCTACTCAGGCGCATTATGCCGGGCAAACCAGGGCATTATGGAATTCGTCGAAATGTTCAAAGCACCGATTAAAGTGCTGCACCCCCTGCTAACCGCAACCCAGGAAGGCAACTACAACGGCACTGAAGGGATTTCTGCTTTACCCTTTAGCGGTATTATTCTGGCCCACTCCAACGAATCAGAATGGGTGCAATTCCGTAACAATAAAAATAATGAGGCATTTCTTGACCGTGTATACATTGTCAAAGTGCCCTACTGCTTACGGGTCTCGGATGAAATCAAAATTTACGACAAGCTGCTTGATCACAGCGAGTTGTCTCATGCGCCTTGCGCCCCAGGTACGCTGGAAACACTGGCGCGATTCTCAATACTTTCCCGGCTAAAAGAGCCAGATAATTCAAGTATCTACTCTAAAATGCGGGTCTATGACGGCGAAAGTTTGAAAGACACCGACCCGAAAGCAAAATCTTACCAGGAATATCGGGATTACGCCGGTGTTGACGAAGGCATGAACGGTCTGTCAACTCGCTTTGCATTTAAAATTCTTTCGCGGGTATTTAACTTTGACCACGCTGAAGTGGCGGCAAATCCAGTACATTTATTTTATGTTCTTGAACAACAAATCGAACGCGAGCAATTCCCGCAAGACCTGTCAGATAAATATCTCGAACATCTTAAAGGCTATCTGATCCCGAAATATGCCGAGTTTATCGGTAAAGAGATCCAGACCGCCTACCTTGAATCCTATTCAGAATATGGTCAGAACATTTTTGATCGTTATGTGACCTATGCTGACTTTTGGATTCAGGATCAAGAGTACCGGGATCCCGATACCGGTCAGCTTTTTGACCGTGAATCACTGAATGCAGAACTGGAAAAAATTGAAAAACCAGCGGGTATCAGCAACCCGAAAGACTTCCGCAATGAGATCGTAAACTTCGTGCTACGCGCCCGCGCCCATAACAGCGGTCACAATCCGAACTGGACCAGCTATGAGAAGTTGCGTACGGTGATCGAGAAGAAAATGTTCTCGAATACCGAAGAGTTGCTGCCGGTGATTTCATTTAACGCCAAAACGTCCACCGATGAGCAGAAAAAACATGACGATTTCGTCGACCGTATGATGGAAAAAGGGTATACCCGTAAACAGGTTCGTTTGTTGTGTGAATGGTATCTGCGCGTGCGTAAATCGTCTTAAATTGAGCTGTCATGTAAGCACAACACGTTGTAAAGGAAGCACAACCGGAGGTCGGGTATAACACACCCGACCAAGCTTGCAACGTAGTCTGGAGGTATTATGGCCTATTTCATCGATCGGCGACTCAATGGCAAAAACAAGAACGCAGTCAATCGTCAGCGTTTCTTGCGTCGCTATAAGTCGCAAATCAAACAGTCGATCGCCGAGGCCATTAACAAGCGTTCGGTAACCGACATTGACAGTGGCGAGTCCGTCTCTATTCCCGTGGATGACATCAATGAACCGATCTTCCATCAGGGCCACGGCGGTCATCGCCATCGTGTGCATCCGGGGAATGATCACTTTATCCAAAATGATCGTGTTGAACGTCCTCAGGGCGGCGGCGGCGGCAGTGGTCAGGGCAATGCCAGCCAGGATGGTGAAGGCGAAGATGAATTTGTCTTTCAGATTTCTAAAGACGAATACCTTGATTTACTGTTCGAAGATCTTGCTCTCCCCAATCTGCGTAGAAATCAACATCGGCAGTTGAACGAATATAAAACCCATCGGGCAGGCTACACCTCCAACGGCGTACCGGCCAATATCAGCGTGGTGCGTTCACTGCAAAACTCGCTGGCGCGGAGAACGGCGATGACCGCAGCCAAACGGCGCACATTGCACGAACTGGAAGAGATGCTGGCAACGGTGGAGAAAGCGGAACCCGCACAATTACTCGAAGAAGATCGCCTGCGTAAAGAGATTGGCGAGCTACGGGCGCGCATCGCCAGAGTGCCATTTATTGACACATTTGACCTGCGCTATAAAAACTTCGAAAAACGTCCTGAGCCTTCCAGCCAGGCCGTCATGTTCTGTTTGATGGACGTTTCCGGCTCGATGGATCAAGCGACTAAAGATATGGCGAAGCGTTTTTACATTTTGCTCTACCTGTTCCTCAGTCGTACCTATAAAAACGTCGACGTGGTCTATATCCGTCACCATACACAAGCCAAAGAAGTGGATGAACAGGAATTCTTTTACTCACAAGAAACTGGTGGCACCATTGTTTCCAGCGCGCTGAAATTGATGGATGAAGTAGTGAAAGACCGCTACGACCCGACACAATGGAATATCTATGCCGCGCAAGCATCGGATGGTGACAACTGGGCTGATGATTCGCCGCTGTGTCATGAAATTTTGGCGAAAAATATTCTACCGGTCGTCCGCTACTACAGTTATATCGAAATTACGCGGCGCGCCCATCAGACCCTGTGGCGTGAATATGAACATTTGCAGACTCAATTTGATAATTTTGCGATTCAACATATTCGTGAACCGGAAGACATCTATCCGGTCTTTCGCCAGCTATTTCATAAGCAAAGCGAGGAAAGCTATTAATCGTTATTGCCAGGCGCAATGTCTGGCTTTTTCATGACAATACATCCCCGCCGGGATTTGGTGTGGGTGTAAGGATAATAACTGACTTTTAAGCACTTACAGCGCGTTATGCCACTATTAGGCTGATTATCCCACTTTTCATGTCATAACATGCTGTTTCAACACGTTGAAAATCGATAATTTTTGACATTTACCCCCCTATTCAACACACTATGTGTATTTCCCCCGTTCCCACACAGGAGTTTGCCCCTTGGAAGCCAGCGCGATATACAGTTTATTCATTATTGGTTCAGTGCTGGTCGCCGCAAGCATCCTGTTAAGCGCATTTTCATCCCGGCTGGGTATCCCCATTCTGGTGATCTTTCTTGCCATTGGCATGCTGGCGGGTGTTGATGGTATTGGCGGCATTGCGTTTGATAATTACCCGGCCGCCTATTTAGTGTCTAATCTGGCGCTGGCGATTATTTTACTCGACGGCGGAATGCGTACCCAGGCCAGTTCATTCAAAGTGGCGCTCGGCCCCGCGTTGTCTCTTGCCACCATCGGCGTGCTGATTACCGCCGGCTTGACCGGCATGATGGCCGCATGGCTGTTTCATCTTGATACCCTGCAAGGTTTCCTGATTGGCGCCATTATTGGCTCAACAGATGCGGCTGCCGTATTTTCGCTGCTCGGAGGAAAAGGACTTAACGAACGCGTCAACGCAACACTGGAGATTGAATCAGGCAGTAACGATCCGATGGCGGTATTCCTTACCATCACCCTGATTGATATGATCCTGCAGGGCAACACAGTCTGAGCTGGATGTTTGTGGTCCATCTGATTCAGCAATTTGGTCTGGGTATTCTACTCGGCTGCGGCGGAGGATGGGCATTGCAGCAGTTGATCAATCGCATCTCGCTGGCTAACGGGCTATATCCCTTGCTGGCGGTGAGCGGCGGCATTTTGATCTTCGCATTGACCACCGTGCTGGAAGGAAGCGGTATTCTGGCTGTTTACCTGTGTGGTTTTATGTTAGGAAATCGCCCTATTCGTAATCGCCACGGCATTTTGCAAACATTTGACGGTATGGCATGGCTAAGCCAAATCGGTATGTTCCTGGTTCTGGGGTTGCTGGTGACGCCGTCTGATTTATGGCACATCGCCGTACCAGCGATGATTCTGTCGTTGTGGTTGATTCTGGTTGCCCGGCCACTCTCAATTGCCGTCGGTTTGTTGCCATTTCGTGGCTTCAATATTCGCGAGCGTGTATTTATCAGTTGGGTGGGACTGCGTGGGGCGGTTCCCATTATTCTGGCGGTATTTCCGATGATGGCCGGGCTGGAAAACGCATCATTATTTTTTAATATTGCGTTTTTTGTGGTGCTGGTGTCCTTGATGTTACAAGGAACCTCTCTCGGCTTCGCGGCCCGCAAAGCCCGTGTCATCGTTCCGCCCATGGCTTCCCCCATTAATCGTGTTGGTCTCGATATCCATCCGGAAAACCCCTGGGAACAGTTCGTTTATCAGTTAGGTGCCGATAAATGGTGTGTGGGCGCCGCATTACGCGATCTGCATATGCCGCAACAAACACGAATTGCGGCATTATTTCGCGATAACATGCTGATGCATCCCAACGGCAACACTCGCTTAAAAGAAGGAGATGTTCTGTGTGTTATTGGCCGTGAGCGCGACTTACCCGCATTGGGGAAATTATTTAGCCAGTCACCGCCCGTTGCACTCGATCAGCGTTTTTTCGGCGATTTCATTCTCGATGCCAACGCGCAATTGCGCGATGTTGCCCAGATTTACGGACTGGAGTTAAACGATGAGACCAACGCGCAACAAACACTGGGGCAACTGATCCTCACCATGATTGGCGGGGCTCCGGTAGTGGGTGACCAGGTCGAATGGAATCATTTATTGTGGACCGTCGCAGAAAAAGAGGATAACAAGGTGGTCAAAATTGGTGTCCGTGTTCCTGACGAAAAAGAATAACTCAGGAACCGTCGCTCGATTTTCTTCTGTGAACGACTATGCTTAGAGTTCACGCATTTTCCGAAGAGGAAATACACCATGAGTCATGTTGTCAAAATTGGTCGCTACGAGATTATTGATGCCGGCCTGAATGCAGAGAAAGGAGACACCGTCAGTATTCCGTGCCAAACCAACCCCGGACTCAGCTATCAACTTGATGGCTGGGATCATGAAACCAGTGTGCCTGCATGGATTGATGGTCAGCCTGTTGATTTGCACATTGGTCACTATGATAAACAACATGACCACTGGGTACTGAAAAGAGCCGTTTAACCCTGTAACACACCCGTTTCTCCACTGAGCCGATAACCATGACAATGGGCAATTTTACACGCAGAAAGAGGGCTTTTTCTGCGTAATTGGTTATCTGATAAAAGATTTTGAAGAAAAAGCACCTGATGACTTTTCAGACTATTTCCATCTTAACTAAGTCAAACTTCTCCTGCATACTCCGGGTATTGCTGTATGACGAGGTAATTTTCCTCACGTTTAGACGGGAACATGTCTGCAGCGCTAATACATTGTTTACTGGTAGCTATTTATTTCCCGCTCCTGAACGCGTACTTGATTCTGGTCAGGCCATCTTTTACTTAATAAAAAGAGAGCAGGTGTTATGGCAAGTACTGTAGTACTGAACAGCGCTCATCGCACATTCAGTGGCATGCGACGCAATATCATTGCGAAAGTTGCCCTTAGCCTTTCAGATTTAATCGCAATAAACCTCGCCTTGTTATTGTCTGCAATCACAGTACAAACCCTGTGGGGTGATCTGTATCTTTTTATCCCGGCCCCCCAGGTTGAAAATCGTTTTATTGCGCAGTTTTTTATGTCCGTGCTGTGTGTTGGCTGGTTCTGGATACGCATGCGTCATTACACCTACCGTAAGCCCTTCTGGTTCGAACTGAAGGAGATCCTCAAGACGCTGGTGGTGTTTTCATTGCTCGACCTGGCATTAATCGCCTTCTCAAAATGGGATTTCTCTCGTTTGATCTGGGGAGTCACCTGGACGTATGCCTTGTTACTGACACCGCTGTTTCGCTCTGCCGTTAAACGAGCGATAAGTAAAGCAGGTCAATGGCAAAAAGAAACCATCATCATTGGTTCTGGCAAAAATGCCATGGAAGCCTATGCTGCATTGCAAAGCGAAGAGATTCTGGGTTATCAGGTCAAGGCTTTTGTCGCTGTAGATAGCGATAACATGCCGGAAAGCGTGCATGGCGTGCCGGTGATTACCGCAACAGATATTGTCTGGGATTCGGTTGATTTGGATAACACCCAGTTTATTGTCGCCATGGAATATGAACAACAAACATTACGCGATAACTGGCTAAAATTCCTGTCAAAAATGAAGTGTCGTTCCGTATCGGTGGTGCCAACACTACGAGGCGTCCCGCTTTATGGCACAGATATGTCATTTATCTTCAGTCATGAAGTGATGATTTTGCGCGTGAGCAATAACCTGGCCAAACGCTCTTCTCGCTTCCTGAAACGCAGTTTTGATATTATTGTTTCCTTTTTATTACTGCTGTTTCTTGCCCCGGTTTTTGCCCTGCTCTTCTGGATGGTGTCACGCGATGGCGGCAATGTTATTTATGGTCATGAGCGTGTTGGTCAAAATGGCAGAAAATTTAGCTGCCTTAAATTTCGTTCAATGGTCACCAATTCACAAGAGGTCCTTGATAAATTGCTTGTGACCAGTGCTGAAGCACGCGCTGAGTGGGACAAAGACTTTAAACTGAAAAATGATCCGCGAATCACTAAAATTGGTGGTTTTCTGCGCAAAACCAGCCTTGATGAGTTGCCTCAGTTATGGAATGTGCTTCGTGGTGAAATGAGTCTTGTTGGACCGCGCCCGGTGATTGAAGCTGAACTGGAACGCTACGCCGGGGATGTCGATTATTACCTGATGGCGAAACCGGGTATGACCGGGTTATGGCAGGTCAGTGGACGTAACGATATCGATTACGACACGCGTGTCTATTTTGACTCCTGGTATGTCAAAAATTGGGCGTTATGGACAGATATTGCTATTTTATTTAAAACCGCGGGGGTGGTGTTCCGCCGCGATGGCGCCTATTAAGCCATAATCGAGGCAGCCGCGACAGATACCGTGTGCAGCAAGGGTAAATAGATTCATTAACACGCCCGCGATACGGACAAATGACCAATTTGTCCGTATCGCGTTTACCTCCGCCGGAAAAGCCAGGGCGCTGGCTCAAAACCAGTGCAGAGAATCAGGCCAATGGCATCGGTACCCGGGAGCGATTAAATCAGCCAATGATGCTGGATATCTCCTGATTGCCCACCATTTTTTCCTTTCTTTTTCTTTGCGATATCACTACGCTGAGCGCCCGATGTTTACCGGTTATTAAGTCCTTGTCATGCAAAAATTTACGTTGCTACTGCTTACCCTGGTGCTATTGGCCCCGCTGGGTATTGACCTCTATCTGCCGACGCTGGCGCAAATTGCCGATGGTCTTAACACACCACTCAGCAACATTCAGCGTACTATTCCTCTGTTTATGCTGGTTATGGGGTTAGGGCAACTCATTGTTGGTCCGCTGGTCGATAATATCGGGCGTAAACCTGTCGCGATGATTGGCCTGGTACTTTATGTTCTGGGCAGCGTCCTCGGTGCCGTTGCCACTCACTGGCCACTATTTTTAACTGCGCGCCTGATGCAGGGATGTGCGGTGTGTTGCACCTCTGTGGTAGCGTTTAGCGGCGTGAGAGACCGCCTTAATGGCGACAAGGCCGCACGTGCATACGGATTTCTCAATGGCGCTCTGAATATTGTTCCCGCACTCGCCCCTCTGTTGGGTGGTTTACTTGCAACCGCTTTTGGCTGGCGCGCCCCATTTTGGTTTCTCGCCGCGTATGCCCTGTTCACCGGGCTGCTGATCGTCTGTTTTTTACCAGAAACCCGTCCGTCAGACACTCAGCCTTCCAGGAGTATTCCCCTGCGTCAGTATATGAAAATCTTACGCCAGCCCTCTTTTCTGGCTTTTGCCGGCGCAAACGCGGGCGCACTGGGCATGGTATTGACTTACGTTTCACTGGCGCCTCAGGTGTTAATGACGCAAGGTCAACTCAGCACCGTGGAATTTTCTCTTGCTTTCGGTGCTAATGGCTTATGGATCATGATGGTTAGCGTTTTGGCCAATAAAATAATCCGTAAAGCAGGTCGTCCGCTTTGTCTGGCATTGGGTAGCTTCGCCATGTTATTCGGCGCCGTTGCGCTTTATGGTGGGGAAACAGCACTACCGGCAAACTGGCAGAACCACTGGGCGTTATACATGATACCGGTGGCGATCTCGGTCGCTGGCCTCGCGTTTACTGTCGGCCCAGCGACCAGCTACGCACTCGAACCCTACCAGCAACAAGCTGGCGTCGCATCGGCACTGACTGGTTTTATTCAAATGGCCGGAGGGTCTTCAGCGGGTTTACTGGTCATGGCGCTGCCTGTCAGCGCCAAATCCGCTCTTTTGTTGATGATGGTGATCGGTGCCGTACTGGTATTTATCGCCTGGCAATACAGCAAAAAAATGCGCGGCTATATTATCCGATAACGTAACGCCGGGTACCTCACGGCAATTTCACCCGCCATGTTTACCTGGCCTGATGGCCAGGTTTTAGCGGATAACAACCGGTACGCGCCGCGCCAACGCGCACATTAATTCATACCCCACCGTTCCGGCAGCGTGCGCAACATCATCAATTTTTACGTCATTGCCCCACAGTTCTACCGCAGATCCTATGCCGGCCTGCGGGCAAGGCGTCAAATCCACCATCAGCATATCCATTGAAATCGCGCCCAGCGTTTGGCTCCGCACGCCATCCACCAGCACAGGCGTACCCGTCGGCGCATGTCGCGGATAACCGTCAGCATAACCACACGCCACAACGCCAATACGCTGCGCTGCACGACTGTGATAACGATAGCCATAACCTACGCCCTCACCTGCTTTGAGATTCTGTAGCGCGATAATTTCACTATGAAGCGTCATCACCGGTTTCAATCCACTCCCGGCAATATCCGCCCATTGACCACTGGGTGACGCGCCATAAAGAATGATCCCAGGGCGTACCCAGTCAAAGTGAGTTTGTGGATGCCATAAAGTGGCGGCAGAATTAGCCAGCGAGCGGGCACAATTGAGCCCTTCTGCGGCCTGTTCAATACGCTTCATCGGCTCAATGATCCCTTCATGACTTTCAGCTTCGGCAAAGTGGGCCATCAATGTCATATTGCCAACATTATCCAGTCGGCGCAGCGACTGCCAGGCGCTATTAACCTGTGTCGGCAAAAAACCGAGCCGATTCATACCGCTGTTCACTTTGAGATAAATATCCACAGGCGCTGATAACGTTGCAGTTGCCAGCGCCTGAATCTGCCAGTTGCTATGCACACTGGTTGTCAGACGGTAATGATCAATGGTTTCCAGTTCATCGGCGTTAAAAAAACCCTCAAGCAACAAAATAGGTTTCTTCCAGCCGCGTTCGCGCAGCAGTATCGCCTCCTCAAGATTCAGCACAGCGAAACCATCAGTCGCGGCTAAACTTTGCCAGATGCGCTCAATACCGTGGCCATAGGCGTTTGCTTTTACCACTGACCAAACGCGAGAACCCGGTGCAGCCTGACGAGCAATTGCCAGGTTTTGTTGCAACGCCGCACCATCAAGGGTCGCAACAATCGGACGTGACATAACCTCTCCTTAGAAAACGTTAACGCGTAATATCAACGTTATGTAACGCATGATGCACGGGTGATGAAAAACCCGGCAGATAACGCAACACTGAAAGATCATCCGCAAAAATCGCGGTTTTTTTTCCCGAAATAATATCGGAAAGTAGCTGACCAGAACCACAGGCCATCGTCCAGCCAAGCGTACCATGGCCGGTATTCAGAAACAGGTTTTTCAACGGGGTTTGCCCGACAACCGGCGTTCCATCCGGTGTCATCGGACGCAAGCCGCTCCAGAATGTGGCGTGCTCAACAGCACCGCCATGAGGATAAAGATCACTTACCACCCTTTCCAGCGTTTCACGGCGTGCTGGCGGCAAAAGCGTATTAAAGCCCACAATTTCCGCCATACCACCAACACGAATTCGCTGGTCAAAACGCGTAATCGCAACCTTGTAGCTTTCATCCAGTACAGTAGAAACAGGGGCGCTCGCCTCATCCTTCAGCGGAATCGTCAGGGAGTATCCTTTGAGAGGATAGACAGGCAGCGTGACGATGTCGTGAAGAAGTGTCGTGGAATAGGCGCCAAAAGCCATGACATACGCATCGGCTTTCAATACGTGCTCGCCACATTTGACACCAGAAATCCGGTTACCCTCGCGCAGCAGACGATCCACCGGGAGAGAAAAACGAAAAGTGACCCCCGCCGCTGCCGCCATCTCTGCCAGACGTTGGGTGAACAATTGGCAATCGCCGGTTTCATCATTTGGCAGATGCAACCCACCGGTCAGCTTATGGCAGGTCAGCGCCAGCGCAGGTTCAACCTGGGCTAACTGATGTGGTTCCAGCAATTGATACGGAACGCCAGCCTCTTTTAATACCGCAATATCGTTGCTGGCGTTTTGATATTGTTGTTCGCTGCGAAACAGTTGTAATGTCCCCTGTTGCCTTCCCTCATAGGCAATACCGGTTTGTTGGCGTAATAATTTGAGGCAATCGCGACTGTATTCAGCGATACGCACCATCCGGCTTTTGTTTTGCTGGTAATGCCGAATATCGCAGTTACGCAACATTTGCCACATCCATTGCAGTTGGAAGCGACTACCATCAAGGCGCACGGCTAATGGCGCATGGCGTTGAAACATCCATTTAATTGCTTTTAAGGGAATGCCCGGGGCCGCCCAGGGCGCAGCATAACCCGGTGAAATTTGTCCCGCATTACCTGCGCTGGTTTCCTGAGCAGGTCCGGGTTGTCTGTCTAATACCGTCACTTCATGACCAGCCTGCGCCAGATACCACGCACTGGTTACACCAACAACGCCACTTCCCAGAATGATAATTCGCATCATGACTCCAACGCTGTCAAAAAGAACAATATCCTGAAGGGTTAGCAAATAATCAGCTTAAAACCCTGAACAAACACCACCAGTGCAGTGCGGATATATTTCACCTCTTTTTGCCCATTCAGGTAACAAAAAATAAACCAGCACACATAATTTGAATCAAAAAACTCAAATGTTCTTAATAATTATGGTTTTAAACCAAATAAAACAAAAATACCACATTTAATGTCGATAATTGTTTGCGCCATAGATTACACTTATAAACAGCATAATATGCTAACGATGGCTGCGTTAATCGCATCTATCCTTATTTTAATCGCTATTTTTAATAATCAGGCGATGTTGAGTTGCAGAAATGCAGGAAACGCATGAGTCTCACGGCGTTCCTGATGCAATGAATCACGTGAACTCACCGCACCAATGCATCGGCAAAAGGTAAAATGACCGGGAGAAATCCAACCAATTTCCCGCGAACATATTAGTTGTTTTCCTGTTTCGGATAGGAGACAGTGAATAAGCACTACAGTGCTCGCTCAGGAAGAGGCCTTAATCAACATCAATCTGATTTGGCAAACGGGTGACATCTCTGAATCAGGTTCCTAAAAGAGGGGTGCGCGATGACGACTTTATTTGACGATCCGATTAAGGACTGCAAACGACTCAGTGACGGACCAGACTGGACTTTCGAACTTTTAGATGTCTATCTGGAAGAAATTGATCGGGTGGCAAAACTCTATCGACTGGATACCTACCCGCACCAAATCGAAATCATCACGTCAGAACAAATGATGGACGCTTATTCCAGTGTCGGTATGCCAATAAATTACGCTCACTGGTCATTCGGTAAAAAATTTATTGAGACCGAACAACGCTATAAACATGGGCAGCAAGGGCTGGCCTATGAAATTGTGATTAACTCCAATCCTTGCATCGCTTATTTGATGGAAGAGAATACGATTACCATGCAGGCACTGGTCATGGCCCACGCCTGTTATGGCCATAACTCTTTCTTTAAAAATAACTATCTGTTTCGTAGCTGGACTGATGCCAGTTCCATTGTCGATTACTTGTTATTTGCCCGTAATTATCTCTCTGACTGTGAGCAACGGTATGGCGTTGAAAATGTTGAGCGCTTGCTCGACTCATGTCATGCCTTGATGAACTATGGCGTGGATCGCTATAAGCGCCCGCAAAAAATCTCTTTACTGGAAGAAAAAGCGCGTCAGAAAAGCCGGGAAGAGTATCTGCAAAGCCAGGTAAATACACTATGGCGTACCTTGCCGCGGCGGGAAAAAGAGGAAGTCGCGATAGAAGCGGCGCGTTATCCTTCCGAACCCCAGGAGAATTTGCTCTATTTTATGGAGAAAAATGCCCCGTTACTGGAGCCCTGGCAGCGTGAAGTGTTGCGCATCGTCCGTAAGGTTAGCCAGTATTTTTACCCGCAAAAACAAACGCAAGTAATGAATGAAGGATGGGCTACTTTCTGGCATTACACCATCCTGAATCATTTGTATGATGAGGGAAAAGTGTCTGAGCGCTTTATGCTGGAATTTCTGCATAGCCACACCAATGTGATCTATCAGCCGCCCTATAATAGTCAGTGGTATAACGGGATAAACCCCTATGCCCTCGGCTTCGCTATGTTTCAGGATATTAAACGCATTTGTCAGTCGCCCACTGACGAAGATCGTTATTGGTTCCCGGACATTGCAGGTAAAGACTGGTTGGACACGTTGCACTTTGCTATGCGTGAGTTCAAAGATGAGAGCTTTATCAGTCAGTTCTTATCACCCAAAGTAATGCGCGATTTCCGTCTGTTTACCATCCTGGATGATGATCGCAATAATTATCTGGAAATCGCCGCGATCCATGATGAAAATGGCTATCGCACCATCCGCCAACAGCTTTCGGCACAGTACAATCTGAGTCATCTGGAACCGAACATTCAGGTTTATAATGTCGATCTGCGCGGTGACCGCTCATTGACGCTGCGCTATGTGCCGCAGAATCATGTGCCGTTGGATAAAAGCCGGCGCGAGGTGCTTAAACATGTACATCGGTTGTGGGGATTTGATGTCCATCTTGAACAACAAAATGACGATGGCAATATTGAACTGCTTGATCGCTGTCCGCCACGACCGATCACTCTGTAGCGTTTAATCAAATGAAAAAAGCCGGACAGTTCACCCCTGTCCGGCTTTTTTTATTCTTCATTGTTCAGCGATGCGAAACAGCGAGATCATCAGGCATACTTTTTTGCATGCTGTGCCAGATTTCTCCGCTGCGGCGTCCATATTCGCGTACCGTTTCAACAATGCTGTCAGCTTCATGGTAATCACATAACGCCCGTAATTGCTGGTAAAAATTACGGGCCAGTTTACGCGCTTCCGGATTGGAGAAATAATGGCGTCCAACACGGGTATACAACCCTTTAAGCCCGTTAAGGATCAAGCCATAAATAGGATTACCCGACGCGAATGCCAGACCACGAAAAATACGGTAATCCAGATCAGTATAAGCGTCGGTCTGGTCCTCTATCTCATTAGCGGTTTCCAGCACGACTTTCGCTTTATCGGGATAGTGACGGATGGCGCGGCGAATAAAAATAGAGGAAATATTAGTTCGGACTGACAACAAATTATCGATCAACTGCGGCACGCTGTCATGATCAAGCCGGGCCAGCGTTTCGAGAATATTCACCCCGGAGGTTTCCCAAAAGTCATTGACTCGCGTCGGTTTGCCGTGCTGTATCGTTAACCAGCCATCACGGGCCAGGCGTTGCAGCACTTCACGCAGGGTGGTGCGTGTCACGCCGATCAATTCGGACAGTTCACGTTCAGCCGGCAAAATCGAGCCTGGCGGGAAACGACTATTCCAGATACTCTCAACTATATACTCTTCCGCGAAACCTGCGGGACTCTGCGCTTTGATGACCATAGCGAAATATTCTCGTTGCTTGCTTGGCAATAATCGTTTCATCATACCAGACCCCCCAGACATGACATAGCCTCAGAACCCGCTAAAAAAACGATGCAGGACAAAAATCGCAACATTTACCGCAGAATTAAACGCATATTCGCATTGCCTGCGAGGCTATCGCCGTTTACCCTTTGGCGGGTCTTGTGACAAAAAATGACAACGAGGAGCAAACGGACAGATGGAAATATCTACGGGACGAGCACTGGCACGTAATTTTCTCGGGCAATCGCCTGAGTGGTACAAACTGACCATCCTGAGTTTTTTGCTGGTTAACCCACTGCTATTTTTCCTGGTAAGCCCTTTTTTCGCGGGCTGGCTATTGGTTGTCGAATTTATTTTTACCCTTGCGATGGCGCTCAAATGCTATCCACTGCTCCCTGGCGGCTTACTGGCGCTGGAAGCGATAGTTGTCGGGATGACGAATGCTGAACAGGTGAAAAAAGAGCTGGCAAGTAATCTTGAAGTCTTGCTACTGCTGATTTTCATGGTCGCCGGTATCTGGTTCATGAAACAATTGCTGCTCTTTGTCTTCACCCGACTGTTACTCTCCATCCGCTCGAAAACCGGGCTGAGTATGGCCTTCTGCCTCATGTCGGCGTTTTTATCTGCCTTCCTTGATGCCTTGACGGTGATTGCCGTGGTGATCAGCGTTTTTATCGGGTTCTATGACATTTATCATCAGGTTATTGCCCGCAGTGACAATGAAACCGCCGCTAATCAAGATCCTCAGACGCTGGAGAAATTCCGCGCCTTCCTGCGTAGCTTGATGATGCATGCCGGCATCGGCACTGCACTGGGTGGCGTGATGACGATGGTAGGCGAACCGCAAAACCTGATCATCGCTAAAGCGGCTGGATGGAATTTCAGTGATTTTTTCCTGCGCATGGCACCCGTCAGCGTGCCGGTATTTTTATGTGGCATCCTCGCTTGTTGGCTACTGGAACGTTTAAAACTGTTTGGCTATGGCGAACCCTTGCCGGCGCAAGTCCGTACTATTTTGCTCGCTTATGACCGCGAATCCACCCAACAACGCACACGCCAGCAAACAATGGCGCTGTGGGTGCAGGGCATCATTGGCGTCTGGTTGATTTTCGCCCTTGGGTTCCATCTTGCCGAAGTGGGTTTGATTGGGTTATCGGTGATTATTCTGGCTACGGCCTTTTGTGGGGTCACTGACGAACACACCATTGGCCGGGCTTTTTCCGAGGCATTGCCGTTTACTGCCCTGCTGGCGGTTTTTTTTGCAATTGTGGCGGTGATTGTCGAACAACATCTGTTTAGCCCGCTGATCCACTTTGTCTTGCAGGCCGATCCCGCTTCACAATTGAGCTGGTATTACGTGATAAATGGACTGCTTTCCGCTATTTCGGATAATGTGTTTGTCGGTACGGTGTACATTAACGAAGCAAAACATGCGCTGGAAAGTGGCGCAATAACTGTTCAACAGTTTGAATTACTGGCTGTCGCCACCAATACCGGGACCAATTTACCCTCCGTGGCGACCCCTAATGGCCAGGCGGCCTTTTTGTTTCTACTGACATCCGCCCTCGCCCCGCTCATTCATCTTTCATATGGGCGTATGGTATGGATGGCGCTGCCCTATGCGCTGGTCCTGTCGCTGGTCGGTTTTTTTTGCATCACCGTTATTCTCGAACCCGTTACTCAACATTTTATACAACTGGGGTGGTTAACCACACCGTTATTGTCATGATATTGCATTGAATTAACGTATTTTCAGTACCGGTTTTTTTGCGACACACTGTGGCAGATAAGCACGTTTGGTTTACACTGCCGTTTATATACGCTCATTACATGGAAAGATTATGTTACGATTTTTGAATCAATGCTCCAGAGGACGCGGTGCCTGGCTGCTGTTGGGATTCACGGCGTTTGCGCTGGAAATGGTAGCGCTTTATTTCCAGCATGTTATGTTGCTGAAACCCTGCGTCATGTGTATTTATGAACGTTGTGCATTATTTGGCGTTATGGGGGCGGGAATAGTGGGTGCGATTGCACCGAAAACACCCTTGCGTTATGCCGCGTTATTGATCTGGTTATACAGCGCATATGAAGGTGTGCGTCTGGCTTATGATCACACCATGTTGCAACTGCGTCCTGCCTTTGCAGTAACGTGCGATTTTGCCGCCCATTTCCCGAACTGGTTACCGCTGGATAAATGGCTGCCCGCAATATTTGTCGCCAGCGGCGATTGTGCAGAAAAACAGTGGGCGTTCTTGTCGCTTGGCATGCCGCAATGGTTACTGATCATTTTCGTGGTCTTTTTGCTCATCGCCCTGCTGGTGTTGGTAGCACAAGCAATGAAGCCTAAACGTCGCGATTTATTCAACCGTTAAAAAAGCGGCCATCCCTGACCGCTTTTACATGATAGCTATGCACATCATGTCGGTCAGGCGATCTAACCCACCAGGCGTGAGGGGTTAATGATATGGTCTTCCCAGTCGATAACTTCGCTTTCTCGTACCGCAATATGCCGCACCGAGATGCGCTGCGCATGCATTGCCGCCTTTGAGCCTGTACGTAAAGGGTGCCATAACGGTAACGTTTTCTTTTCTGCCAGTAAACGATAAGCACAGGCGGGCGGCAACCATGAGAATGTCGGCAAATTTTCCCGTGTTAACTTAATGCAGTCTTCTTCGTACTCAAAACGCCGTTCATAGTTACGGCACTGGCACGTTTTGATATTAAGCTGGTTGCAGGCGACATTGGTGAAGTATATTTCATCCGTTTCCGCATCTTGCAACTTATTAAGACAGCACTGACCGCAGCCATCACACAAGGATTCCCATTCCTCATTTGTCATCTCTTCAAGCTGTTTGTACTGCCAGAATGGGGTATCAGTCATCATGGTATCCGGTTAAATAAAAGCCGCACTTTATAGCGGATTTAGCGGCAAGATGCAACGTCTAGAGGACCCGCGTGGTAATACCATGCCCAGCCAGGAATACCTCGAGGGTGTCCCCGGACTGCATCGGTCCTACCCCCTCTGGGGTTCCGGTCAGAATCACGTCGCCTGCCCGCAAGGTAAAAAACTGAGTCATATATGCAATCAATGGCAACACAGGAGTGATCATATCCAGCGTACTGCCTTGTTGGCGTACCTCGCCATTTACCACCAGTTTCAACACGGTATTTTGCGGATCACCGGCAAACTCATTCACCGGAATAAAGCCGGAAATGGGGCAAGAATTATCAAACCCTTTGGCTTTTTCCCATGGCTGACCGGCTTTTTTCAGCCGCGCCTGCACCTCACGCAACGTCAGATCCAACGCCACACCATAGCCTGCGATCGCTTTTGCGACATGCCCTTCTTCAGCATGTTTCAGTGTCGCGCCGATCAGCACCGCTAATTCCACCTCATGATGTACCGCGCCAAATTGTTTTGGAATCGAGAGCGGTTGGCGTAAATCACACAATGCGGTTTCCGGTTTGATGAATACCACCGGTTCAACCGGCGTTGCACTGCCCATCTCTTGAATATGTTTGGCATAGTTGCTACCAACACACACCACTTTACTCACCGGAAAATCCAGCAATTCACCGCGCCAGTTACGATGCTGATACATATTTTTCCCCTTACGATAAATGACAACGCCAGCACACTGCTGGCATGTTTCTGTTACTGAGCAATCGCATCGGCCAGTTTTCCAATGCTGATCGCAAAATAGTAAGAGCGATTCCAGTGCATGATCGTGCGAAAATTGTCATAAACTATGAATGCACGCCCGTCGAGATCATCCGGTAAAATAATCCACGCTCGTTGTGCCCTGTCAGGCGCAGAAACGCCATCCGCCAGGCGGACGCCAAGTCGTTCCCATTCACCGACTGATTTCACTTGTTCATTCTTCAGACCAGCCTGCTCTTTGGCAAACGCTACCGGCAACGACACCTCGCTTCCCCAGCCTTGCCCTGCATTCCAGCCCTCTGTCGCCAGGTAATTAGCCGTAGAGGCAAAAACATCATCAACATTGTGCCAAATATCAATTTTACCATCGCCATCACCGTCAGCGCCGTAACGCAGGAAGGAGGTTGGCATAAACTGGTTCTGCCCCATTGCGCCTGCCCACGAACCTTTCATTTCATCGGAACTGATATGACCTTGCTGAATAATCGTCAGGGCGGCAATCAATTCCTTAGTGAAGAAGGCCTCACGACGCCCTTCAAAGGCAAGCGTTGATAACGCCGAAATAATGTCTTCTTTACCCTGAATTTTGCCGAAACTGCTCTCCATTCCCCATAGCGCCACCATATATTGTGCAGGCACGCCATAATGCTGACTGAGCGGCATCAAATCACCCTGATAACGTTGATATCTGTCTTGCGCTTGTTTTATTTTCCAGTCAGGCAGTACACGCCGTAAATAATCGTCAAGCGTCGTTTTTTTCTCAGGTTGATTGCGGTCTGACTTGATGACATGGTCGACAAAGTGGACATGCGCAAAGGCGCTATCGAGTGTTTCTTCGGTAATGCCCTGCGCACGTGCCTGCATTTTCAACTGGCCGACATACGCCGGAAATTCCGCCTCGTCACGCCCGGTCTGTGCCAGTGTGCGATGACTGTCCGCCGGGTTCAAAAAATGGCCAGAGGACAAAGCTGGCGTGGCGGTAACCCCATTTTGTGGCGCTGAAACCGGGGCCGCGCGGTTATTACTGGCGCATCCGGCCAGTAACAGAGAGAACATGAGAACACTAAAAGCGGGTGGCTTCATGCGAGCATCCTTTAATAATCAGGTGAATCACCGCCAAAATAAGTAAGGAAAACATACGTGCTACGGCGGAGATATATTTTACAGATGATTCTGAATTAACGTTTTTTCTTGTTTTCAAGATGCACCTTAAGCAGACTTTCTGGCGGCGGTGGTAATTGCAAATAATAACCCTGCTCACGCAGTGCATGGGTCACTTTGGTGATATCCGCCTGCGCCAGTTTGTCACGGCTGTCCAGCGCCAGCGTCATCGATAACCGGGGTTGGCCAAAACCACGCAGAAGTTCTTCCGGTACACGGGAAAAATCATCTTCTTTTTCGACATACAGATAGGTTTGGTCGCGTTTCGAACTTCGGTAGATCACACAAAACATATTTTTTACTCGAATTAAGCGGGATGGTGACTTGCCTGAATATAACAGTAACTATAACATGCTTGCAGTACTTCGGAATAATGCCCCGCCGGGATTAAGCACTGGCAAAATCAGGCATAATTTAGTCGGGTTAAGACATAACAGGACTGAGTCAGGACAGATGTCGCAAACGCCAATCGAGTTAAAAGGCAGTAGTTTTACGCTGTCTGTTGTTTATTTATACCACACGCAACCCGAGGTGGTTCGTCAGGCACTACAGGACAAAATTGATCAGGCTCCTGCCTTCCTGAAAAATGCTCCCGTCGTTCTGAACGTTGCCGCCCTGTCCGGTGAAGTTGACTGGAAGCAGATGCAACAAGAAATTGCGGCAACGGGCCTGCACATCATTGGTGTCAGCGGGTGTAAGGATAATGCGCTGAAACAAATGATAGTGCGTGCTGGTTTGCCCGTGCTGGCGGAAGGAAAAGAACAAAAAAAAATCGCAGAAGTTCCCCCCGTGGTTCAGGCTATCAAACCGCTGGAAAATGCAGTCGCGAAAGCGCGGGTCATCAACACGCCTGTGCGTTCTGGTCAGCAAATTTATGCCCGTAATGCCGACCTGATCGTGACGAACAGCGTCAGCGCAGGTGCGGAACTGGTGGCTGACGGTAACATTCATATCTACGGCATGATGCGTGGCCGTGCGCTTGCAGGTGCAGGCGGCGACCGTGACTGCCAGATTTTTTGTAGCAGTCTCTCTGCAGAGTTAGTTTCCATCGCCGGGGAATACTGGCTGATGGATCAAATTCCCGCAGAGTTTTTCGGAAAAGCGTCGCGTCTTTGCCTGAAAGACGGCGCGCTAACTATACAGACTTTGAGTTAGGCCCCTTTTTAAGGAAATTTCATATATGGCACGCATTATTGTAGTTACATCGGGTAAAGGGGGCGTTGGTAAAACCACGTCAAGCGCGGCCATCGCTACTGGCCTGGCGCAGAATGGCAAGAAAACGGTGGTGATCGATTTCGATATCGGTTTGCGTAATCTCGATTTAATTATGGGTTGCGAACGTCGTGTCGTGTATGATTTTGTCAACGTTATTCAGGGTGATGCCACGCTCAATCAGGCGCTAATCAAAGATAAGCGGACCGAAAATTTGTTCATCCTGCCGGCATCGCAAACACGGGATAAAGATGCACTGACCCGCGAAGGTGTTGAAAAAGTTCTCGAGGGTTTAAACACCATGAATTTCGATTTCATCGTCTGTGATTCACCCGCCGGGATTGAAACCGGCGCGCTGATGGCGCTCTACTTTGCCGATGAAGCGATCATTACCACTAATCCAGAAGTCTCTTCCGTGCGCGATTCTGATCGTATTCTGGGCATTATCGCGTCTAAATCACGGCGTGCGGAAAATGGCGAAGAACCGGTAAAAGAACACCTGCTTCTGACCCGTTATAATCCGGGTCGCGTCAATCGTGGTGATATGCTAAGTATGGAAGATGTGCTGGAAATTCTGCGCATTCCGCTGGCGGGTGTGATACCGGAAGACCAGTCAGTACTACGTGCATCTAACCAGGGTGAGCCGGTGATTCTGGATGCAGAGTCCGATGCTGGTAAAGCCTATGCCGATACTGTTGACCGGATACTCGGCAAAGAACGCCCCTTCCGCTTCATCGAAGAAGAGAAGAAGGGTTTCCTGAAACGCTTGTTCGGGGGATAAACCATGGCCTTACTCGATTTCTTTTTATCCCGTAAAAAGAACACCGCTAACATTGCCAAGGAACGACTACAAATCATTGTGGCGGAACGTAGAAGGGGCGATAGCGAACCTCACTATCTGCCACAACTGAAACGCGATATCCTGGAAGTGATTTGTAAGTATGTGAAAATTGACCCGGAAATGGTCACCGTGCAGTTAGACCAAAAAGGTGATGATATTTCAATTCTGGAACTCAATGTCACACTACCAGAAACGGAAGAAACAACAAAATAACCAGCTTTCGCGGTTAATCTCTCCCTGCTTTCGGCAGGGAGAATCATTACCGGAGAGGATTAATAATGCGTTAGCTGCGCGTCAATCTCTTCTTTCATCAACTCGCCGCGCCACCCCTCTAATAGCGACGGCAGGCGATGGTGGGGTTTAATCTGCCAGTGCCAACTCAGCAACTGATTAATTTGTCGACGCGAGGCCAGCAGTTCCGGGCTCAGTCCTGAACGCTCACTGACGGCCTGAACCACGCCTTTCAATGCCTTAAACGCCTTTTTATAATGCGGATGATCGATAATATTCGCTATCACCTCAGGCAATGCTGTTTCTGGCAACACGTTCGCCTGCACCACCAGGTTCAGTAATGTTTTGCCATGAAAACGAATCTCATGGCTACTTAAACCGAGGTGATCCAGTTCTCCCAGGGAGCCTGGCAGATAGCGCGCCACTTTCCACAAATTCTCTTCACGCACCACAAAATTGACCGCCATATCTTTTTCCCGCGCCAGCTCAAGACGCCAGCAAGCCACCAGTTTCAGGGCGGCCAGTTGGCGCGGGCGCAGTTGCCAGGCATTACTGATCTCCCGGTAAGCTTCTGTCGGCTGCAACAGGTCGGAACGACGCTGGCACAACAGTTCACACTCACTGCGCGCCGCCGCTATATGGCCGGCTGCGGCGGTTTCATCCATCAGCTTATGGGCGACAGGCAACAAATAAAATACATCGGCAGCGGCGTATTCACATTGCCGGTCGGTTAACGGACGCGCCAGCCAGTCAGTGCGTGATTCACTCTTATCCAGTACGATGCCGGTAAATGATTCAACGATAGCGGCAAAACCGCACGAAAGTGGCCGCCCGCTAAAGGCCGCCAGGATCTGAGTATCAATCATCGGTTGCGGCACCACCCCAAAAGCATTGAGAAATACCTCGAGGTCTTCACTGCTCGCATGTAAAAACTTGACGACCGCCGGATCGGTTAGCAAAGCGACAAAAGGCGTCCAGTCGCTGATGGCCAGCGGATCAACCAGTGAAACACGCTCACCATCATAAAGCTGAAGCAGGCCAAGACGCGGATAATAAGTTCGGGTGCGGACAAATTCGGTATCCAGCGCCAGCGCAGCGTGCTGCCGTGCCGCCAGGCACACCTCAGCCAGCGTGTCATTGGTAGTAACAAATGTGTAATTCAAAATCATTCATCTCTCGCTGCCAGCAAGTAAACGCGGATAATGGCCAGTTGGCAGTAAAAATGCCGGAAGAACCGGCGCTGGCCGCCGCTTTTGCGCGTAATACGCCGCTAATTTTTTTGTAGCGCCTCTTCACGCAGCGCCCGACGGAGAATTTTACCGACATTCGTTTTGGGTAGTTCGCTTCGGAACTCAACAATTTTAGGCACTTTATAACCGGTAAGGTAACGACGGCAATGATCCAGTAATTCATCCTGATCCAGCGATATATCCTGTTTTACCACACACACCTTCACTGCTTCACCGGAAAGATCACTGGGCACGCCAATAGCGGCGACTTCCCTTACTTTCGGATGTTGCATCAGTACATCTTCGATCTCATTCGGATAAACATTAAAACCGGAAACCAGGATCATATCTTTTTTACGATCAACGATGCGCAAAAAGCCCTGATGATCAACGGTAACAACATCGCCACTGTGAAGCCATCCATTTTTTAACACCTCAGCCGTCGCTGTCGGAGATTGCCAGTACCCCATCATCACTTGTGGGCCTTTGATACACAGTTCGCCTGGCTCGCCTTCAGCAACCTCATGCCCGTCATCATCCAGCAGTTTGATGTCAGTTGACGGCACCGGTAAGCCAATACTGCCATTGTGGCAAGTAATATCATACGGGTTAACAGAAACCAGTGGTGAACACTCGGTCAGGCCGTAGCCTTCCAGCAAATAATGCCCGGTGAGTTTTTCCCAGCGTTCCGCCACCACTTTTTGCACTGCCATCCCGCCGCCTGCAGACAGCCGCAGTGAAGAGAAATCCAGTTGCTGGAATTGCTTATCATTGAGTAAGGCGTTGAACAGGGTATTAACCCCGGTGAGTGCGGTGAAAGGATATTTACTGAGTTCTCTGACGAACCCCGGGATATCGCGCGGGTTGGTTATCAGCAGATTCTGCCCGCCGAGTTCGACAAACAGCAGGCAATTCACGGTCAATGCGAAGATGTGGTATAGCGGCAATGCGGTGACCACAATCTCCCTGCCATCCCGCAGTAATGAACCATAGGTGGCTTTAGTTTGTTCAAGATTGGCCTGCATATTGCGATGCGTCAACATTGCGCCTTTCGCCACGCCGGTGGTGCCGCCAGTATATTGCAGAAACGCCAGGTCGTTGTTGATGATCTCCGGCCTGACATACTGCAGGCGATAACCCTGGTGCAAAACGCGACGAAAAGAGATCGCATCCGGCAAATGGTATTTTGGCACCAGACGTTTGATGTATTTGACCACAAAATTCACCAGCGTCGCTTTTGCCGGTGAAAGCTGATCGCCCATTCGCGTCAGAATAACGTGCTTAACTGCGGTTTTTGCGACCACTTTTTCCAGTGTGTGGGCAAAATTAGAAACAATGACAATCGCACTGGCGCCGCTGTCACGGAGTTGATACTCAAGTTCACGCGGCGTATAAAGCGGATTAACATTGACCACAATCATACCGGCGCGCAGCACACCAAACAGCGCAATCGGATATTGCAGCAAGTTGGGCATCATTAGCGCCACACGATCCCCCTTTTTCAATCCCAGCCCTTGCTGTAAGTAAGCGGCAAAAGCGCGACTGCGTTCTTCCAGCTTACGAAAGGTCATCATCTGCCCCATGTTAATAAAGGCAGGGCGATCGGCATAGCGCTGCGCGGCTTGCTCAAAAAGATCGACTAACGATGTATAGCGATCTGCATTAATTTCAGCCGGAACATCAGTCGGGTAGCGATTAAGCCAGACTCTATTCAAGGGGTCACCTCGGAAATCATATTTAATTGCCATCGCAACCTCTAAATCACAAAAAATTAACAATATTTTAACTCACTGTACTACTGTGCACTGGCCGCCGTTTACAGGTTGCGAAGCCCATCACTAAATTTCTCATTCCCTGAGAAATAAAACAAAACGGCCCGGTCGCAGATATCCGCAACCGGGCCGCAAAAAATAAATCAGAGGCTGTCTGTTTTATTCAGTCAGTATTGTTTCCACCTGTGTCGGGCCGGTATTGTAGTAACCGTACCACATGCCGGGTCCCCAATAACCTGGATGGTGTCGTGTTGGGCCATACCAAATCCAGGGATCCATCGGTGGCGACATCACCACCTGTTTACGCTGCCAGCGCTGATATCCGGTCACATTAATCACGACGAATTTATAGGTTATCTGCCCTATTTCCCCTTTCTCGCTGCCTTTGATGGGTCCGACAACTGTGACCATCTGATCCATGAAGTCAACGGGATCGATAAAACCGTTAACATCAGCATAAATACGCCCGAAAGAGGTGGTGCCCAGAATCGGACGTGCGCGGCTATCCAACGGTTGCGCACTGATTTCCAGCCGCGTGTGATCAGTGAAGTTGGTCACTTTCACCACCTTTCCGCCAAAACGTGACTCCTGCCCGACATATAATTGCGGAGCATTCATCACACGGCGTAAGTCTTCCTGCGGTACCGGCGATGTTCCCTTTACTGAATCAGGAACGGACACACAACCAGAAAGCAAAACAGTAGCCAAAATAAATGGACTGATCAGAGCAGTAAAATGTTTACGCATCGAGTTCTCCCTAAAATTGTTCATTTAGACTTCCGGTCCTGGAAAAAGTTGCTGTTATTCACGCCCCGGCAATTTTTTCCATGCAACATTATTGCGTAAATAAACAGGCTCAGCCTGCTCTGGTGCAACCATGCGCCCCGTACGCCAGGCGCCGGCGGCCAGTGGCAACATATCCTCGGCGGCTGGTAGCGCCACTGCTGTCGGCAATAATGTTAACCCATGCCATGCCGCCAGCTCGGGATAGGTTTTCCAGCCGGTACCGGCCAGCATCCATTGTCCCTGTAATGTCGCCATACGTGCCAGCACGCTTTCGGGCTTTAGTACCGCTTCCGTCTCTTCTCCTGTCCACAGACCGTTATCGTCACGCTGATATTCCGCCCAGTAAACCTCGCCCATCCGGGCATCAATGGCGGTGAGTACGCGTGTGGCGCCGTGGTTACGCCAGACATTTTGTGCCAGCGTCGCGAGCGTGGACACACCGATCATCGGCAACTCAGCACCCAGAGCCAACCCCTGCGCAATACCAATACCGATACGTACCCCGGTGAAACTGCCCGGCCCGCGGCCAAAGGCCAACGCGTTGAGTTGTTGCAGTGTTAATCCGTTACGCAACAGAACCTGTTGCACCATCGGCAAGATATGCTGAGTATGTTCACGCGGGCAAAGCTCAAATAGCGCATCGATATGATCATCGTGCAACAACGCAACAGAACACGCTTCTGTTGCGGTATCAATGGCTAAAATTCGCACAGACATATTCACCTCGCATGGGATGACAATTTTTCGGCGCGCATCTTATCACAGCGATACGCAGATTACTGCGTTAACCGCGAACGCAGGAAGTCGACCGCACGCTGAATGTCGCGAGTGCGAGGTGTGGGTGGCAAACTGTTAAGAAATAACGCGCCATAAGGGCGCATAACCAGACGGTTGTCACAAATCACTAACACACCGCGATCATCGACATCACGGATCAACCGACCCACGCCTTGTTTCAGCGCGATCACCGCATCCGGCAATTGTACGTCATCGAAAGGCTCGCCTCCCCGCAGTTTACAATCTTCCATGCGGGCCTTAAGCAGCGGATCTTCCGGTGAAGTGAACGGCAGTTTATCGATGATGACCAGCGACAATGCATCGCCGCGCACATCGACTCCTTCCCAGAAACTACTGGTTGCCACCAGCAAGGCATTACCCGCTTCAACAAATTTTTTCAACAACTGACTTTTGCTGGTTTCCCCCTGCAATAGCACCGGCAACGTCAACATAGCACGGAACTGTTCCGCCAGCCCCCGCATCATTTGGTGTGATGTACAGAGGAAAAAGCAACGCCCGTTGTTCGCCTCGATCAAAGGACCGAGCATCCGCGCCAGTTGCTTTGCGCCTCCCGGTTGGTTTGGTGAGGGTAAATTACGCGGCACGCACAACAGCGCCTGGCGGGCATAGTCAAACGGGCTGGACAGAATCAGTGAATCCGCCTGGCTTATCCCCAGACGCTCAATAAAATGGGTCATTTTTTCATTCACTGAAAGCGTTGCCGAGGTGAAAATCCAACTGGCCGGGCGTTCATCAATCACCTCGCGAAAACGTTCTGATACCGAAAGCGGCGTCAGCGCCAGGATAAAATGACGCGTCGTACACTCATACCAGTAGCTGTAACCAGGCTGTGAAACCTGTTGTAAGCGTTTCAGGCGCGTTCGGCACAGCGCCAGACGTTCAAATACCACATCCAGCAACGTCGATCTGCCTAACGATAATTTTGTTACGTCGTAACAAAGTTCAAGCGCATCATCAAGTAAAACCAGGGAACGCTGCACCCCGGCATCGTTCAGCAAATCACGTAAATTGCCACGAAAACCAGGATCACCCAATGACAGGCGAAAATCCTGCACACACTGCGCCAGCCGATCGGCGGATTTTTGCAACTGTTGCACGTCACGAATTTCCGTACGGTAGGCGATAATAATGTCTTTCGCCAGATCAAGCAGTTGGCGGCTTGAGAGTTGTTGCCCAAAATACTGGCTGGCAATATCCGGAACCTGATGCGCTTCATCGAAGATCATCACGTCGGCCTGCGGGATTAACTCAGCAAAACCACTCTCTTTGACGACCATATCAGCCAGAAACAGATGATGGTTAACGATAATAATGTCGGCATCCATCGCCCGGCGCCGTGCTTTAACCAGAAAACAGTCCTTATACAGCGGGCAATCGTTACCCAGACAGTTATCATTGGTGCTGGTCACCAGCGGCCAAATAGCGCTATCCTCCGCCACGCTAACGCAAGTATTGATATCGCCATCCACGCTCTCATTTGACCAACTTCGCAGATGGACTAAATCGCTCAACAACTGAACATTGAGCTCTCCTCCGGCAATGGATTGTTGATCAAGACGTTCGAGGCAAAGATAGTTTGAACGCCCTTTCAGCAACGCCATTTTGCCTTTAAATTTAAGTGCTTTTGCTACTGTAGGCAGATCGCGATTATAAAGTTGATCCTGTAACGCTTTTGATCCGGTTGAAATAATGACTTTCTTGCCGGAGCGCAGCGCCGGCGCCAGGTAGGCAAACGTTTTCCCGGTACCGGTGCCCGCTTCAACCACCAGCCCGCTGCGCCGGGTGATCGCCTGAGTTACCGCGTCAGCCATTTGTCGCTGTGCTTCACGTGGCTTGAATCCTGGAATAGCCAGCGCCAGCGCGCCATCGGCCGCAAAATCGTCTGCCACACATCCTCTCTGTCTAAAGAAAAATACTGTAATTATGTCAGTATTTTGCCAGCCGTGCAAAATTATCAAAATCAATTAGTTAAGCTTTTCCGGCAACCGAATCAGGCAGAAAAATCACCGTAAAACTGCCTGATGATGACAAGTTAATCAACGGGTTAGCGCAGCATTCTGTGCGCAATTTAACCGCGCCATCATCCGGATATCCGCATCGCGATACTTCCCCAGAAAAGCGTAAACACGGCAAAATGCACTGTGCCATTGTCTCACGATGGAACACCGCCAAACAGGTGACAGATCCAGGCAATTGTGGCAGGCTGGCACTGGTCAACATGGAGAGAGGAAGTAAAAATGACAATTACCCGTATCGATCCCGCACATCGGATGTCAGAAGCCGTGATTCACCATGACACTATCTATTACACCAGCGTGCCGGAAAATCTGGAAGATGATGCCGAAGCGCAAACCGCCAATGCACTGGCGATCATTGATAAGCAATTAACCCGACTGGGTTCCGATAAAAGCCGGATACTGGATGTAACTCTTTTTCTTGTCAAAAAGGAAGACTTTGCCGCCATGAATCGAGCCTGGGATGCCTGGGTTTCACCGGGGAACGCTCCCGTGCGCTGTACCGTACAGGCTAATTTGATGAACCCAGGCTACAAAGTGGAAATCAAAATCATCGCTGCGCGCTAATTTCCTGCGGCGTGCTATGCATTGTCTTCGTCTTCATCGTCGTCTTCATCAAAGCGTGCCGCAATATAACTGCCATTGTGTGTCTTGCGGATCTCATCCGCCACCTGAGTAATGGCCTGCCCACTGCTCATTCCTTGTGTCATCAGCATTTGAATCCGTTCCACGGCATGCTGTTGCTGTTCGTGGGACAATGCCGGAAGGCCTTTAAACATGATAACTCCTTAACAAAGGTGACGCAGATTATTCCACGTCAAACAAACAGATGCCAGCGGCGACAAAATATGCCAGGCTTGCTGTTTTACGATATGCCGACCAGCAGACACTGATGCCGCCTGTTTACCTCACTCTCGAGTATAGCCCTGATGCACTACATCAGCTGTTTTCCCGCGTTGCACATTTACCGTGGGCAATGTTGTTGAGCTCCGGTTTTGCTACCCATGTGAATAATCGTTTTGACATTATGGTCGCCGAACCCGCGATAACACTGCAAACAACGGGCCCACTGACACGGATAACAACAGGTGACACTGTCACTGAATCAACCGCTGATCCACTGACATTGCTGCAACAAGCGCTTGATACCCTCAATCTGTCGGCGGCCCCCGCCAATGATTTCCCCTTTCAGGGCGGCGCGCTGGGGCTTTTCGGTTATGATTTAGGGCGCCGTTTCGAACCCTTACCACACCATGCGGCGAACGATCTGAGCACCCCTGATATGGCGGTGGGCTTGTATGACTGGGCATTGATTGCCGACCATCAGCACCAGACATTAACACTTATCGCGCATGATCAGGGTGACCAGCGTCTTCACTGGCTACTGAATTTGCCTGAAGCACCGCCCAGCCCCGCTTTCCATCTGACCAGCCACTGGCAATCCAACATGACATGGCCGCAGTATGAAGCAAAATTCCAGCGTGTTCAGGATTATCTTCAGGCCGGTGATTGCTATCAAGTGAATTTGTCTCAGCGCTTCCAGGCACATTATCAGGGTAACGAATGGCAGGCATTCATCTTGCTTAATCAACAAAACCGGGCGCCTTTCAGTGCTTTTCTGCGTTTGCCGCACAGCGCCATTCTTAGCCTGTCACCTGAGCGATTTATCGCCCTCAATGATAACATTATCGAAAGCCGTCCCATTAAAGGCACCCTGCCGCGCCGACAAGATGCCACGGCTGATCGGCGCCAGGCCGAGAAACTGGCCCGTTCTGACAAAGATCGGGCGGAAAATGTGATGATTGTTGACCTGCTACGCAACGATATTGGCCGTGTCGCACAACCCGGCAGTGTTCATGTGCCGGCATTATTTGAGGTTGAGGCTTTTCCTGCTGTGCATCATCTGGTGAGTACAGTGCGGGCAACCTTAGCACCAGGGTTACACGCCACCGATGTTCTGCGTGCCTGTTTCCCTGGGGGGTCTATTACCGGCGCGCCGAAAATCCGCGCCATGGAAATTATTGAAGCACTGGAACCCCAGCGCCGTAACGCCTGGTGCGGCAGTATTGGCTATCTCAGCGTTTGCGGCCGGATGGATAGCAACATTGCGATTCGTACCTTAATCGCCGAACAAGGGCAACTCTTTTGTTCCGCCGGTGGCGGCATTGTCGCCGATAGTCACGCCGCCGCGGAATTTCAGGAAACGCTGGATAAAGTCAACCGCATTTTGCCCTGCCTGGCGCCGGATAAAGACCATGAAAACTAATTCGTTAACCCTTACCGGTTTTCTCAACCGATTTTTACTGCAATGCCCGCAGGAAAGCTCACTGTTGTTGCCACAACGCCGTGCCGCCGTGCTGGTCCCGGTGGTTGCCCGGCCACAACCAGGCCTGCTGCTCACCCGACGCTCATCTCTGCTACGACAACATGCCGGTCAGGTCGCTTTTCCCGGTGGAATGATGGACGCCACAGATAGCTCCCTGACAGAAACCGCGCTGCGCGAAGCGATGGAGGAAGTTGCGATCCCGCCAGAGGCCGTGCACGTGATTGGCGTGCTACCTGCCGTGACCAGCAGCACCGGCTTTCAGGTGACGCCAGTGGTTGGCATTATTCCGCCGAATATTGCTTATCGCATCAGCAAAAATGAAGTTGATGCGCTTTTTGAGATGCCGTTGCAGGAGGCATTACGCCTTTCACGCTATTTTTCCCTTGATGTTCATCGTCATGGCCGGCAACACCGTGTCTGGTTTTCCTGGTATCAACACTATTTGGTCTGGGGCATGACAGCGGGAATCATTCGTCAACTCAGTCTGCAAGTCAGCGCTGATCCTCTCCGGTAATGGAATCCTGTCATTATTGTTTGAAATGCGCTTAATGCGTTATTTTCCACTATTTTTAACCCGTCACACGATCTAAATCACTTCACGGTTATCACGAACAGGCTATATTCGTGCGGGATTCATTGCGGTTAATCAGTGATGATGCGCGATGTCCCTCGCCTCGTTTATTTCAGGCACTATGTTGGTGGCGATACGCAGAGAGATGCACGCCTGCATTGATGATAAAAGCATACAAGGAGTAGTTGCGTGATTAGCGTTTTCGACATGTTTAAGATCGGCATTGGCCCGTCCAGCTCCCACACGGTTGGCCCGATGAAAGCCGGCAAACAGTTTGTCGATGATTTGGAGCAAAACAACCTGCTATTTTCGGTTACACGCATTGCTGTCGAGGTATATGGCTCGCTTTCGCTGACGGGTAAGGGGCACCATACCGATAGTGCGATTATTTTGGGGCTGTCAGGCGCCGCGCCCGACAGCGTTGATATCGACACCATACCGGACTTCATTCGCACGGTTAAAGAGCGCCAGCGTCTGCCATTGGCTGGCGGTCGACATGAGGTAGACTTTGCGCGTGACGCTGGCATGGTGTTTAGCCGTGAACATCTCATCCGCCACGAAAACGGCATGCGGATACACGCATTTGCCGCCGAACGCCTGATTTACAGTAAAACCTATTATTCTATCGGCGGCGGCTTTATCGTCGATGAAGAGAATTTTGACCAGCCTTCAGAGGACGACGTCATTGTCCCCTATGATTTTCATTCCGCGCAAGCCATGCTGGCGCATTGCCATGACACGGGATTATCGCTGTCAGGTATGGTGATGGTCAATGAACTGGCTCTGCGTAGCCGTGATGAAATCGAACATTATTTTACCCGCGTATGGCACACCATGCGTGCCTGTATTGACCGCGGGCTGAATACCGAGGGCGTCTTACCTGGGCCGTTACGTGTACCACGTCGCGCATCTGCACTACGCCGCATATTGGTTTCATCCGAAAAATTATCCCGCGATCCGATGAATGCCATTGATTGGGTCAACATGTTTGCCCTTGCCGTAAATGAAGAAAACGCAGCCGGAGGACGCGTGGTTACGGCGCCAACTAACGGTGCCTGTGGCATCATTCCTGCGGTACTGGCTTATTACGACCATTTTATCGAGCCCGTGGATTCGGCGATTTTCATTCGCTATTTTCTCGCTGCGGGCGCCATTGGTGTGCTGTACAAAATGAATGCCTCTATTTCAGGTGCCGAGGTGGGCTGTCAGGGTGAGGTAGGCGTCGCCTGTTCAATGGCGGCGGCAGGGCTGGCCGAGTTACAGGGCGGCAGTCCGGCGCAGGTTTGCGTTGCCGCCGAGATCGGCATGGAACATAACCTGGGTTTAACCTGTGACCCGGTGGCGGGTCAGGTACAAGTGCCTTGTATTGAGCGTAATGCTATTGCCGCAGTGAAAGCCATTAATGCTGCGCGGATGGCGTTACGTCGCATCAGCGAGCCACGCGTTTCTCTCGATAAAGTCATCGAAACGATGTATGAAACAGGTAAAGACATGAATGCCAAATACCGGGAGACATCACGTGGCGGACTGGCAATAAAAGTGCAATGTGATTAAAAAATAATGTGTTTTTCTGCTATCGCCGGTTGTCAGAAAACGCTAGAGTAAATTTTCGCGGCTATTCAGGCCGCGTTTTCCGTTTTGGGGAAGCGCTTTTTTTCACTCTATCGACAAGTTAAATGATGCCAATTGCAGAACAGACGGCAAACGAAGGGAAAGCGATATACTTAACTCATTGAGTGATGCCGGTGAACGTGGACAGTCAAGCGATAACACAAAAGAGTAACGCGATAACCTTGATATTTTTGTTGATACCCTATCGTCGGACTTCTAAGGGTGGTGGCTGATGCAAGTACCTCAGCAAATTATTGGACAATTTGGTCGAAAACGATTGCTCATCTCAGCGATTGTTGCTGTGTTGGTGCTCATTTTCACATTATCTTTTCGTTTTATTGAAGAAAAAAAACGCATAGAACAGCAACCACGCAACTTCGCTAACCACGCCATTCAGCGGTTTGATCGGCTGTTTTCCCCGCTGGATATTGCCGCCAATGATGCACTTCAGCTTGTTGGTCTGCATTGCGCCGATGTTCATTTCCCATTAATAAAAAAAATGGCGACATTACAAACCATACGCGCCGTTTTGCTGGTTAATAATGACCAGGTTTACTGTTCAAGTATTTTCGGCAAGCGCGAGACTATATTCAGCACCACCTATCCGGATCTGGCGGTTAATCACCAACGGATGATGCTGAGCGTTGATCATGATTTGCTCAAAGGGTCTCCCATATTATTACTCTGGACGCCAAAATCAGCGGATAACCGTTCCGGGATTTTACAAATAATTAACATTGAAATGATGAATAATTATCTGCTGGCACCGGCCCTTCCCTGGGTTGAACGCGCGATCTTCAACGTGGGAGGGAAAAGCCTGGAGTTCGGTAACCCACTGATTGAAAAAGCGACACCGGCAGAAGACGAAGTCAGTTACGAAAAATCTTCACAACATTATCCCTTCACCATTACTCTGTTTGGCCCGGCAGCCACTCACATGGCGCTAATGACCTTACCGTCACAGTTACCACTGGCACTGTTGTTAAGTTTGCTGATGGGATATATCGTCTGGTTAGCAACAGCCAACCGCATGAGCCTCTCATGGCAAATCAATTACGGCCTCTCAGCACAAGAATTCATGGTTTACTGCCAGCCGCTGATCAACACAAAGAGCGGTGACTGCGACGGTATTGAACTCCTGCTACGCTGGTACAATCCACGCCAGGGCTGGATCTCACCCGAGGTGTTTATTCCCCTTGCTGAGCGTCAGAATCTTATTGCACCACTGACCCGTTTCGTGATGCGTGAAGCCATCAGACATTTACCTTTATTGCCTGCCCGACCCACATTTCATATTGCCATTAATGTTGCCGCCAGCCATTTTCGCGACCATGCCATCACCGATGATTTACAACGCCTGTGGTGGCCGGCGAACCCGCTACCCCAGTTAATCGTGGAACTTACTGAACGTGATGCGTTACCGGTTGTTGACCAACGGATTATTTCTCATCTGCATCAGGCTGGCGTAAAACTGGCTATTGATGACTTTGGTACCGGCCATAGCTCACTGTCCTACCTGAAAACACTGAGTCCTGATGTGTTGAAGATTGATAAGATCTTCACTGCCGCAATTGGCACTGATGCGATTAACGCCACGGTGACCGATATGGTGATATCGCTGGCACAGCAACTTAATATCAGTCTGGTTGCGGAAGGTGTGGAAACTGCCGAGCAAGCAAATTACTTGCGCGCAAGGGGGGTGAATACCTTACAGGGTTATTTCTATGCCCGACCAATGCCGATTGGTGATTTCCCCGCCTGGCTTGCTCAGCATCAGCCCAAACCGTATGATTAAACCGGTACATGGCGTTAACCCTGTACCGGTATTCCTTCTTTTTTCCTTCACAGGCTCATCGCCAGCAATGCCGCTCAACGGTCAGCACTGATTCTGGTATTCAGGCATCATCATTATCAGCGATCTGATCCCTGGTTACACGCACCAGGTCTATACGGTATTCCGTCGCATCGATAATCTGAAAATGCAATGGCGGTATATCAATGTTCTCGCCCGGCAGAGGTAATTGTCCTTTTTGTGCAATCAACAACCCGCCCAGTGAGGCGTAATTATCGTCTTGCTTTACCAGATCATGCGTATCAAGCAGTTGTTGCAGAGAATGAAGATCCGTCCCTCCCTTTACCAGCCAGCCATCGCCATCTGCAATCACATCAGGGGTTTCATCTTCATCCGGGAATTCACCGGCAATCGCTTCCAGTACATCCAGCGGCGTAATTAACCCCTGCACCACGCCAAATTCACTGGTCACGACCACAAAACTGCCTTTCGCCCGGCGTAACACCCCGAGCAGATTAATAGGATCAAGGGTCTCCGGTACGATAATCGCGGGCATGGCGGCGGCAAAGGCCGCCACATCCACGCCATGATCTAACGCCACCAGTAACTCTTTCGCGCGCACCACACCGATAATCTCATCAAGCTCGCCACGACAAACAGGAAACAAGCTATGAGGCGTATCCAGCAATTGCATACGAATCTCATCGGGTGGTCGCTGTGCATCCACCCAGGAGATTTCGCCACGTGGCGTCATGATGCTACGTACCGAACGCGAGGCCAGAGTCAGTACCCCATTAATCATATAACGTTCTTCATCTTTAAATGCTTCTTGTGGCAAGCGTAATGCCGTTTCATCACTGCCACTGGCAAACTGCGCCCCCCCACGACGTACCCCCATTAAGCGCAAAATAGCTTCAGCGGTGCGTTCACGCATTGGGCGGTGCGACTGGTGACGGATAAAATTACGCCGTGCAATCTGGTTAAATAGCTCGATCACTATCGAGAAACCAATTGCGGCATACAGGTAACCTTTCGGAATTGAAAAACCAAAACCTTCCGCAATGAGACTCAAACCGATCATCAACAGGAAACTGAGGCATAACACCACCACGGTCGGATGCGCATTAACGAAATTGGTGAGTGGTTTTGATGCCAGCAACATGATACCCATCGCGATCACGACCGCTGTCATCATCACCGGTAAATGATTGACAATACCTACGGCGGTAATCACCGCATCCAGCGAAAACACGGCATCCAGCACCACTATCTGCACCACAACGGCCCAGAAACTGGCATAATTTTTGTTGCCATCACTCTCGATCGGGCTATTTTCCAGCCGTTCATGCAACTCCGTGGTCGCTTTAAACAACAGAAATAAGCCACCTGCCAGTAAAATCAAATCGCGTCCGGAAAAATCAAACTGCGCGATGCTAAATAATGGGCGCGTCAGGGTGACCATCCATGAGATCAGGGATAACAATCCCAGGCGCATTAACAGCGCTAACGCCAGCCCTACCAGTCGGGCTTTATCTCTCTGCTTCGGCGGTAACTTATCGGCAAGAATGGCAATGAACACCAGGTTATCAATGCCAAGTACGATCTCAAGCACAATCAGCGTCAGCAAACCAGCCCACATTGAGGGGTCTAAGAGAAATTCCATTACAGACTCCTGGAAGAGGGGCTGGTCAACCCAATGTGCCAATCAGCAAAGGGGGTACAGCAGAGATAACAACAGGTGATGAGCAGAGGAACGCCGGGGGGCGTAACAACACAAGCCAAATAACTGCGGGGCACAGATAAAAAACGTCGGTGACAGTCCATAGGGAGGGCCAAAAACCCATAACTCCTGTAACGATAAAGAGATCAATACTCTAACAGCAGAACCTTCGCCGTCAATATATTTTCTTACACTTACCCCTCTCTTCAGTGTACCTGCTACCTTTTAGCTGTTCAGATGACTTAATCACGCGGTTAAGCGTCTAAATAACTGAGCGCCGTCACATAATTTATTTTTTCACACACTAAAATAATTCATGACGTCATTGCTTTCCATGCTGTCATTGCATGAAAATTTATGTGACATCTGCCACACTTTGCCCCAACTGGCTTTCTGCCAGGCTGAGTGTCGTTAAGATGACATGGTTGGCGAATCGGTGAGCCCTGCTGAATCGCTTAAATTGTAAACGGAGGTAGCAAGTGACTATTGCTATTGTAATCGGCACACACGGTTGGGCTGCAGAGCAGCTACTTAAAACGGCCGAAATGCTATTAGGCGAACAGCAAAATGTTGGCTGGATTGATTTCGTTCCAGGGGAAAACGCTGAAACGTTGATCGAGAAATACAATGCACGTCTCGCTGATTTAGATACCAGTAAAGGTGTGCTTTTTCTTGTCGATACATGGGGTGGTAGCCCGTTCAATGCTGCCAGTCGTATCGTCGTTGACAAAGATCAGTATGAAGTTGTCGCCGGTGTTAATATTCCGATGCTGGTGGAAACCCTGATGGCGCGTGATGACGATCCCACATTTGATAAACTGGTGGCCATCGCGGTTGAAACAGGTCGTGAAGGCGTTAAAGCGCTGAAAGCCAAGGAACACGAGCCTAGTGCCGTGGTGGTCAGCCCGGTCGCTCCCCCGGCGCCACAGAAGCCAATGGGACCAGGCGATCATATGAAGATTGGACTGGCACGTATTGATGACCGTTTAATTCACGGCCAGGTCGCTACACGCTGGACTAAGGAAACCAATGTGTCGCGAATTATTGTGGTGAGCGATGAAGTGGCAGCTGATAATGTACGTAAAACACTGCTGACACAGGTAGCGCCGCCTGGTGTAACCGCGCATGTGGTTGACATTGACAAAATGATCCGCGTTTACAACAACCCGAAATACAGTCAGGACAAAGTGATGCTGTTGTTCACCAATCCCGCTGACGTTGAACGCGTTGTGGAACAAGGAGTACAGATTAAATCAGTTAATATTGGCGGGATAGCGTTCCGTCAGGGGAAAAAGCAGATAAATAATGCTGTTTCTGTTGATGAACAAGATATTGAAGCCTTTAAGAAATTAAATGCTCGCGGTATTGAGCTGGAGGTAAGAAAAGTATCATCCGATCCAAAACTGAATATGATGGAATTGATAGCTAAAGCAGACCAGTAATTTCTGGCGAAAAAAACGTCTTTCTTGCCTGATATCGCATCAGGTTTAACTCAGTTATAAATGTCAGAGGAGAAGTACAATGGAGATTACCACTCTTCAAATTGTGCTGTTATTTATCGTTGCCTGTATCGCCGGGATGGGATCAATACTGGATGAATTTCAATTTCACCGTCCACTGATCGCCTGTACCCTGGTGGGGTTAGTATTGGGTGACATGAAGACCGGCATCATTATTGGTGGGACACTGGAGATGATTGCACTGGGCTGGATGAACATCGGTGCAGCTGTCGCCCCGGATGCCGCGCTGGCATCGATTATTTCCACCATTCTGGTTATCGCTGGCGGACAAAACGTGGGTGCAGGTATTGCACTGGCTATTCCACTGGCAGCCGCAGGCCAGGTATTAACCATCATCGTGCGCACCATTACCGTTGCCTTCCAACATGCTGCCGATAAAGCCGCTGAGAAAGGTAACCTGTCCGCCATCTCCTGGATCCATGTTTCTGCGCTAGTTCTGCAGGCAATGCGCGTCGCCATTCCGGCGGTGATTGTTGCTGTATCCGTAGGAACCAGCGTGGTCCATAACTTGCTCAACTCGATCCCTGAAGTTGTCACTAACGGGTTAAATATTGCGGGTGGCATGATCGTCGTCGTTGGTTATGCGATGGTGATTAACATGATGCGCGCAGGCTACCTGATGCCTTTCTTTTACCTCGGTTTTGTTACTGCGGCGTTCACCAATTTCAACCTGGTATCCCTGGGCGTGATTGGCGTCGTGATGGCGATACTGTATATCCAACTGAGTCCGAAATATAACCGTGCAGCAGGCGGTACCACGGCAGCTACGGGCGCATCCAATCACGTTGTGGATAACGAATTAGATTAACAAGGGGTGAGGAAAATGGTTGATACAAAAACAACAACAGAAAAAAAACTCACACCGGGTGATATTCGTGGTGTGTTCCTCCGTTCGAATCTGTTTCAGGGTTCCTGGAACTTCGAACGTATGCAAGCATTAGGTTTCTGCTTTTCCATGGTGCCGGCTATTCGCCGTCTCTATCCGGAAAATAATGATGACCGTAAACAGGCGATCAAACGCCATCTGGAATTTTTCAATACCCACCCCTATCCGGCAGCGCCCATTTTGGGTGTAACGCTGGCGATGGAAGAACAAAGGGCAAATGGAGCCCCGATTGACGATGCCGCCATCAACGGGATCAAGGTCGGCTTGATGGGCCCGTTGGCCGGTGTGGGTGATCCGATTTTCTGGGGTACCATGCGTCCGGTTTTTGCCGCCCTGGGCGCCGGTATCGCCATGACAGGTAGTCTGCTTGGTCCCTTGTTGTTCTTTGTGCTGTTTAACGCTGTTCGTTTATTGTTCCGTTACTATGGCGTGGCCTATGGCTACCGCAAAGGGGTCGATATCGTTAGCGATATGGGCGGGGGATTCCTGCAAAAACTGACAGAAGGCGCATCTATTCTGGGGCTGTTCGTGATGGGGGCACTGGTCAATAAGTGGACACATGTCAATATCCCGCTGGTTGTTTCCCGAATCACTGACCAGACCGGGAAAACGAACGTCACCACAGTACAAACTATTCTCGACCAGTTGATGCCCGGCATAATACCGCTGCTATTAACTTTTGGCTGCATGTGGTTATTGCGCAAAAAAGTAAATGCACTGTGGATTATCATCGGCTTCTTCTTCATCGGTATCTTCGGTTACTGGATTGGTTTGTTAGGTTTGTAATCTGTATAACCGGGAGCAGGTCTCCCGGTTTTCCTGAGGTAAATATGTCGCTCACCGATTATGTCATTGTCGCCTCGATCATCCTCTTCTTGCTTTACGCGATTTATGATGAATTTATTATGGATCATCGTTGGGGTAAAACGCGGCTAAAAATTTTTTTGCAACGTCGTAATAAACTGGACGGTTTGATTTTCATCGGTCTGATTATCATTTTGATCTATAACAATGTCACTCACCTTGGCCCACAAATAACCACGAACTTATTAATGATTATGGCTTTTATTGCCACCTGGACACTTTGCATCCGTCAGCCAAAATTGTTGTTCAAAGCAGATGGTTTTTTCTATGCTAATGCCTGGATTGCTTATTCCCGCATTAAAAGTATCAATTTATCGGAAGATGGTGTCCTGGTTATCCAACTGGAGCAGCGCCGTTTACTTATTCATGTTCGGAAAATAGATGATCTTGAAAAGATATATAATATAATTGTATGAAATAAATTATATATCAGACAGATAACAAATCGCCGGATGAGGATAAATCCACCGACCCGCTACTCACGAGAAACGGATCCACAGTAATCACATTTATCGGTACTGGGGGGGTATGCCTGACAAGCCTGCCGTTTAATTACGTTGCCACAGGCGAATAATAAAATCGGTTTCGCTTGCAAATGCGTTCTCCTCAGCAAGCTGTTTCCAGACCGTTTCCTGCGCCCGCCAGGCGAATGGCGTCATTTGTAAAAGTGTACATGCCTCTTCCCCGTTTAATCTCATCCCATAGCTTACTGATTCTTCGTGGACAGGCTGGAATCCTGTTAGTTGTTCATCGTTTAGCGGATGGAGTTTGACCTGGGGATAAATCAGCGCTTTAAACTGCAACAAATGGCGAGGCCCTGGCGTCACGGTCAGCAGACAACCGCCCTTCTTCACCACGCGGCTCAATTCTTCCGCCTTACAGGGAGCATAAATGCGTAATGCCCCATCCAGTGAATTGTCAGCAAAAGGAAGCCGATGACTCGATGCCACACAAAACTGGATCGACGGATAACGCTTTGCCGCATAACGAATGGCCACTTTTGACACATCAAGTCCGTAAATCTCAGCATGTTGACGGGATGATAATTTATCAGCCACTGCATTGGTGTAATAGCCCTCGCCACAGCCAATATCCAACAATCTGACAGGGTCCTGCGGCACATGTTCCGCAAGTAACTCAACCACCCGCTGTTGCAACCGCTGGTAATGGCCCGCATTGAGGAAACGGCGGCGCGCCTGCATCATTTCCGCGCTATCTCCCGGCTCACGTGATCGCTTGTGCTGCACCGGAAGTAAGTTCACATAGCCTTCTCGGGCACAATCAAACTGATGACGCCCATCGCAATGCCAGCTGGCTTGCTGTCGTATTAAGGGTTGGTGGCAAAGTGGACAAAGGTACACCATCTTTCATCTCCGCAGGCCGTTGAACACATGCTTACCGGCTAAATAATTCGAGTTGCAGGAAGGCGACAAGTGCAGGAACCCCGATGAGCTTAATGCAAGGTGATTCGGATGAAAGACAAATCTTGTCTGCAACAGATTCGAACATCGCTTGCTGCGCCCTTTCAGACTCGAGACTCAGTGAAATGGCAGGTAACAAAACCGCACACAGGCAACTAAAGGATGATGAGTATACCTGTTTTTCCGCCCAGCGCGGAATAGCCCCAAAAGAAAAGCCCTGGCATTTCTGCAACAGGGCTTTTACTTCACAAATTCAACAGTCTGCTACGCAAGGCGTCGCATTTCGGCTGAAATCAACATCAGATGGCTGTAACGTTGACAGCCGCTGGGCCTTTCTGGCCGTCCTGAATTTCAAACTCAACATTCTGGCCTTCTGCCAGAGTTTTGAAACCGTTACCCTGGATAGCAGAGAAGTGTACAAACACATCTTTGCTGCCATCAGCTGGGGTAATGAAACCAAAACCTTTAGACTCGTTGAACCACTTAACCTGACCTTTAATCTTTGCCATTTTACAAATTCCTTAGAGTGTTTATTTGCCCGGAGGCTGACTTACAGAGAAACCAGAGACATTACTGAATGAGGCATTAATTTAAGGTTCGGCAAGGAAGCGGTATTCAACGTCAACGTCTTTACTCTGAACTTCTTTACTGAAGATGCCACACATAAACAGAACTGTACCTCGTTTTGCTCAGAAAGCGTTATCACATATCCGATAATTAATGGCAAGCCATTTTTAAACAGTGATCGACTTGCTGCACAATAATTAAAAGACATAACGCACAGTTTGCACAAGTATGCAGAGACTCAGTTATCGGTAACATACCCGCACCAGGCCATAAGCCTCATACAGCAACGCTTTAACATAAGGATTACTTTAACCGGAGTCAATGATTCCGTCTAATCCGATGAGTGACTTCCCGCTGAGTCTTTCAACACATCATTGCATAAATATGACATAACATTGTCACATTTCTTCGATAAAAATGGCCGGACCAGGGCTAATTCCCGGCACGTTAAACTGTACATAAGAGATACGGCCATACAATTTGATAATCAATTTGCACCAAAATCAGGAAACAATAAACGTGAATGCCCCAATAAACAGCAGACTTATCTTTTATACATTATTTCTGTTTTTTAAACAGGCCCATTGAAAAAAACGCATTCAGGGCCATGCTATTCATGAGTAGATGTGTACCGCATTAATACTGATCAATATTATTGATCAGCAATCTTTCACCTATTTTCCAGGCGCGAAAGCGGTTTTCATCCAGCCCGGCGGCTATCATTGACTGTGCTAACTCGCGTGGCGGCGAATCCAGCGATTCATCCGCCAGTTCAAAAACCCCCCAGTGGACAGGCAATGATCGCGGGCATCCTAAATCACGATGCAATGAAATCGCCTGTTGCGGATCCATATGATGTCCCGCCATGAACCATCTTGGTGCATATGCTCCCACCGGCAAAGCCGCAAAATTAAACGCTCCAAGCCGGCGAGGAATCTCGAGCAAATTGGGTGAATATCCGCTGTCGCCCGCGAACCATAATCGCAAATTATTCGCATGAATTGTCCATCCACACCACAATGAACGATTGCGATCCCACAAAGAGCGCTGACTCCAGTGGCGCGCAGGAACGGCATGGATGATTAAACCGGCTTGTTCCGTTGACTGCCACCAGTCAAGTTGAGTGACATTGCGTGCTCCCTGACGAATGAACCAGTCTCTGAGACCCAGCGGCACCACGAAATGCACATGTGGAAAGCAGCGTAAGATGTGATGGATCGTCGGAGCGTCAAGATGATCATAATGATTATGAGAAATAAATACACATGCCAGCGACGGCAGGTCACTGATATTCAAAGGTACTGGTGTTTTACGCTTCGGGCCATAAAAACGCAGCGGCGACGCCCGCTGTGACAAAGCGGGGTCAATTAAACTGTAGCGATTATTAATGCGCAGCATCAGGCAGGCATGGCCAAGCCACCACACCGCATCAGCTTCGCCAGTCAGATCAACTGGCTGACACCATTGCTGAATAAATGTGTGATATCCGGATTGCGGTGGAAAAGGAACCCCCTGTGCTTTACGTTCTTTGCGCCAACGTTGCAGATCGCCAGGGCTATGTAAATCAGCTTCAAGATTACGAAAACCCTCAGGGGTATGATGTGCTTTATTTGGATCATACCAGGGATTTTTCCAAACCATAACACCCTCCTCCTTAACCAGGAGTTATATCGTTATCGTTCCGGGATCAATCGTGTAAAATCTTTATTGTCCTCATCGTCCGCCGGGGTGTTTTTTTCATCGCCGGCAATGCGTTCCATCAGACGGCGCAACATAATGTTCTGTTCTTTTTGCCCAGCCAGTAATGCCTCCAGCAGGCGGATCTGTTCGCTGGCGCGTAAACGAGCTCGATTAGCCAAAAATCCAGTAATCAGGATAACCATCACCACAACCACGCCAATCATCATGGATGAAACATTCGCCGCACCATTCATAAACTCATTCATAACCGCCTCAACATTTACTTCTTATTCTGCCAACACACTGACCCATATTCCGCGGCTAATTCTACCCGCTAACCACTGAATTGATAGCCAGTTAATACAAAATCAGCCGGAAATCGCACCACAGGTTTATTCTTTCAGGGTTCTCTGAGAGACATGCAGGTGAACAACAGGCAAACTGCTATCGTCATTGGGGCAGCAGACGAGGATAGCGGCCACTTTCTAACGGAGAAAACATGAGAATTGTGATTCGTATTGTTGTCGTTCTGGCGATCATTTGGCTGGTGATGCTATTGACAGGCTATGGCTTTCTCACCGGCAGCAATAAAAATGTCGCCGGGATGGGGCTACAGTGTCAATATCTGACGGCTCGTGGCATGATTAGCGCGCAATATCTGCACACAGAGAGTGGCATTATTGGCGTCACTGACTGCCCATTGCTGAAGAAAAGCACTCAGGTCATTGATAATCATTAATCAGCAACGGGCAAGCTGGTTGCTTTGCCCGTTGCTGTACAACACCGGACATGATAACGGATGGTCGTGATAACCTTCTGACATTGTTTTATAACACGCGGAACACCCCTGCCCGGATATGGTTGTCGGTATGATAGCCACCCTCTGACCACCGTGAACAAACATCGATACATTAATTGATAATTTTTTTTTCATGGCAAAACGGTGCATTACCCTACAAAAATCATTAGCATGGTGAGATTACCTTCTCACCTGTTACAATTATGACGCAAACGCCTTACATGGATGGCATTCCCATTCCCCAACGTTATGGCGCGATCCTCGCGATTGCACTTGGGATCACCGTTGCTGTGCTTGATGGCGCTATCGCCAATGTCGCTTTACCCACCATTGCACGCGAATTACATGCCAGCCCGGCAAAATCGATCTGGATTGTTAATGCCTATCAGTTAGCCATCGTAATCTCATTGCTCCCCTTTTCTTTTCTTGGCGATATTGTTGGTTACCGTCGCATATACCGCTATGGCCTGGTCGTGTTCAGTTGCACCTCACTATTGTGTGCATTGTCGGGAACGCTGGAGATGCTTACATTTTTCCGCGTGTTGCAAGGGTTTGGCGCCGCCGCATTGATGAGTGTCAATACCGCATTGATTCGCATTATTTACCCACAACATCATCTCGGACGAGGTATGGGGATCAACTCATTGATTGTTGCCGTTTCCACAGCGGCAGGGCCAACTGTGGCGGCTATCGTGCTATCTGTCGCATCCTGGCAATGGTTATTTTTGATTAATGTCCCGGTTGGGGTGGTTGCTCTCGGTCTGGCCTTGCGTTTTTTGCCAGACAACAACCAAAAATCACTCGCTCAACGTCTTGATGTACGCAGTGCGGTGATGAATGCCCTGACATTTGGCTTACTCATAGCGGCGCTAAGTGGTTTTTCTCAGGGCCAAAACAACCACCTTGTTTTTGCCGAGTTGATTGCTTTACTGATTATTGGTTCACTGTTTATTCGGCGTCAGTTGACAATCCCGTATCCGTTACTGCCGGTTGACCTGTTGCGTATTCCAATTTTTTCGCTGTCGCTTTGTACCTCGATATGCTCATTCTGCGCACAAATGCTGGCGATGGTCTCGCTGCCTTTCTTTTTACAAAATGTGGCCGGACGTGACGAAGTGGCTACCGGTCTGCTCCTGACGCCGTGGCCTCTGGCAACCATGGTCATGGCGCCGATTGCCGGGCGACTGATTGAGCGGATTCATGCCGGCTTATTGGGCGGCATTGGTCTGGCGATGTTCGCAGCCGGACTATTCGCGCTAGCCTGGCTGCCAGCATCCCCTGATGATATGACGATTATCTGGCGTATGATGCTCTGCGGCGCCGGTTTCGGACTGTTTCAGTCGCCCAATAACCATACCATTATCTCCTCGGCGCCACGCAACCGCAGCGGTGGCGCCAGCGGTATGTTGGGCACAGCGCGTTTGCTGGGTCAAAGCAGCGGTGCGGCGCTGGTTGCCCTGATGTTTAATCTGTTCAATAGTCATGGTACCCATGCATCACTGTTACTTGCTGGCGGGTTTTCGACGGTTGCCGCCATTATCAGCCTCTCACGCATGACGCAAACCCGCGCAACTGCTCAGTAACATCGACAAAAAAGGCGGCAGCAAGTAATGCTGTCGCCTTTTTATCAGTAAAGCACGCTACATTATTTCAGGTACTGGCCACTGCGCAGCGCATCAATACGTTTATCCAACGGTGGATGCGACATAAACAGTTCACTGAATGATTTGGATTTACCATTAATACATAACGCCATCATACTACCGCTTTCCTGCGGTTCGTAACTGGTCTTCAACCGCTGTAATGCCGCAATCATCTTCTCGCGCCCGACCAGTTTTGCCGAGCCTGCGTCCGCATAGAATTCACGATGACGAGAAAACCACATGGTGATAATGCTGGCGACAATACCAAAAACCAATTCCAGCACGGTCGCGACAGCAAAATACACCATCGGGTTACCATTGCTGCTTTCGCTGTCATCACGGTTACCCGAGAGGAAACCAGAAACCAACTGGGCGATAATCCGTGAAATAAAGATGACGAAGGTGTTTACTACCCCCTGAATTAAAGTCATGGTTACCATGTCGCCATTTGCAATATGACTCATCTCATGAGCCAGTACCGCTTCGGCCTCATCACGGTTCATGTTTTGTAGCAAGCCGGTTGACACCGCCACCAGCGAAGCATTACGCCGTGCACCGGTGGCAAACGCATTAATATCCGGCGCATGGTAAATCGCCACCTGTGGCATCGTCACGCCAGCTTGTTGCGCCTGACGGCTAATTGTTGCCATCAGCCAGCGCTCAGTATCATTACGGGGCTGTTCGATAACCTCGCCGCCAACGGAGCGCAACGCCATCCATTTTGACATCAGCAATGAAACAAACGCACCGCCGAAGCCAAACAGGCCCGCCATGATCATCAGGCCCTGAACGCTGCTTGACCGGATCCCTGTCAGGCTGAGTATCAGCCCGAAAACCAACATCACACCCAGGTTGGTTAGCAGGAAAAGAGCAATACGCATCATAAACTTTAATCTTCCTCAGTTAACAAAACGTTTATACGCGGTTATACATCGTAGGGTCATTAGCCAGCTTTTCAAGCATCCTTAACGTTTAAGTGCCTAAAAAGACATAACTTTACATTTATTTTGTGCACGAAGAAGAGGTAGGGAATGTAACACTGAGCGATAACAGCCGATCACGTTAAACAACAATAACGCAGAGGAAAAAAGGCACTGTGGAATACAGTGCCTTTGTGTTTACGGCTTCACCAGCGGCTTATTGTCCGATTGTGTTGTCCCGAGTCGGGACAAATCATTGGCAATTTTTACCGTTTCATCCAGGTAAGGATCCGGCTCTTTATACTCCTTCGGCAAGTCATCAAGCCGGGTTAGCGGTTTCTTACCCTGCGCTTTATAACGTGTATTAATCCGTTCCAGCCGTAACGCATCGTCTTCGTGATTTTCCTTCTGACGTTGAGCTAAATTCAACGATACAATATTACGTTTATCTTTCAGCGCATTGAAACGATGAATATCCTTAATGATGTACTGGAACTCCGGGTCCTGAGCAATGCGGGTGTCATGATCTTTGGTCAACACGGGAAGCAACGATTTCACATCCCCCGTTCTTTCGTAAGTTGCCGCATTGATGCTATCCCAGGGAAGCGCGTTGTCCTCAAATTTCTCACCGGTTTCCACGGCTTCCACGCCAGTTGGCATCAGCAAGTCTGGTGTCACACCTTTGCGCTGTGTACTGCCGCCATCAATACGGTAAAATTTCTGAATAGTGTACTGGACTGAGCCCAATGCCGGCCACTCAGGACGCAGCATTTGATCGTAAATACGGTTGAGGGATCGGTATTGCTGAACGGTTCCCTTACCGAAAGTCGGTTCTCCGACAATCAATGCCCGACCATAATCCTGCATCGCGGCAGCAAAAATCTCCGACGCCGAGGCGCTGAAACGGTCGACCAACACCACTAGCGGACCTTTGTAGTAAACAATGCCATCGTTATCGCTGTCTTCGCGTACCCGACCATTATTGTCACGCACCTGCACCACCGGACCTGCGGGAATAAACAATCCTGAGAGCGAGACCGCCTCGGTTAATGCGCCGCCGCCGTTCGTCCGTAAATCGATAACGATGCTGTCAATGTTCTGTTTCTGCAGTTTTTGTAACTGTACTTTGACATCATCCGTCAGGCCGACATAAAAACCAGGGATATCCAACACACCGACTTTTTCTTTACCGACGTTATGTATGGACATTTTTACTGCGCGATCTTCCAGACGAATCTTTTCGCGGATCAGGGTGATAATTCGGGTTTTTGTTCCTTTACCGGCAGGCAAAATTTCAAGACGCACTTTGCTGCCTTTGGGTCCCTTGATCTTCGCCACCACATCATCCAGACGCCAGCCGATGACATCCTCCATGGGTTTACCCGGCTGACCAACCCCCACGATACGATCACCCACATTGATGGCCTTACTCTTCGCTGCCGGACCGCCAGCCACCATCGAGTTGATGACAGTATAATCATCATCCATTTGTAGTACGGCGCCAATGCCTTCCAGCGACAAACTCATCTCAGTATTGAACTGCTCGGTATTACGCGGCGATAAATAGTTGGTATGTGGATCAATTTCATGCGCGAACGCATTCATTGCCAGTTGGAAGACATCTTCGCTATTGCTCTGCGCCAGGCGGCGAATGGCAAAATTATAGCGTTTGGAGAGAATATCATGAATCTCTTTGTCGCTTTTATCCGTCAGCTTAAGGCTCAGTTCGTCATACTTAACTTTAGCGTCCCACAGGGTATTTAATTCCGCCGCACTGACGGGCCAGGGCGCTTTGCTACGGTCAATATCAATGGTGCCATTGCCGGTGAAGTCCATCGGCTTATTCAGCACTGAAAGCGCATACTGGTAGCGTTCAAATCGCCGTTTCTGCGCCAGATTATATAAATCATAAAATCCCGCCAGCTGGCCGCTGCGAAGCTCATCACCGAGCGTGGTTCGCTTACCGGTAAATTGTGCCACATCGGAAGCCAACAGCACATTATGGTTATAATCCAGCATATTCAGATAACGATCGAATATTTTCGCTGAGAAGTCTTTATCAAGGTCAAATTGACGGTAATGAGAGCGTGTGAAACGAGATGTTACGCGCTCACTCACTGTCGCATCCTGCGGTTCCTGATTTAACTGGGGGATCTGGTCCGCTCGGGTAATATTATCCGCGGCAAAGACATTGCCTGCTAAAAACAGGCTCGCAATGACGGTTGTTTTTAAAATCGTGTTCATGCCCTGGTTGGCCTCCGTTTCAGAACTGCAAATGTTCTGCGCGTACAATCATTGCCAGGCCGGAAGCAAGCTGGACCCGAACACCATCTTTGGCAATTTCCAGAATGGTGGCGTCCATTGCACTTTTCCCCACTTTGACTTTAATGTTTTGCCCTACTTGCAACACAGAGATATCGGTAACGGGTTGAGAGTGTGGTTGCTGTGGCGCCGTCGTTCCGTGGGCCTGTTCAGGGCGCACGACATTCTCTTTATCACGTTCTTTGCGCGTTTCACTTCCCGCCACAGGCTTACGCGACGGAACTTTACGCGGGCGACGATGTGCCGGAGCGGCCTGTTCGCCTTCCGCTGCGGCTTCACGTTTTTTCGCCTGCTGTTGCTGGCGCTGCGCCTGAACGCGTGCTTTCGCCTCTTCCAGTTGCTTACGTGCATGTTCAACGTGTTGTGCGTCGAGTTCGCCGCAAGCATTACCATCCAGATCAACGCGCGTCGCCCCCGCCTTAATACCATAAAGGTAACGCCAGCTTGACGTATAAAGGCGCAATGCAGAGCGCAACTGAGTTTTACTCAGGCTCATTTCCCCCTGAACACGTTCAACGAGGTCCTGAAAGATACCAATTTTAAGCGGACGAGCTTCACCTTCGGCGCTAAAGCAGTGAGGAAAACGCTCAGCCAGAAAGGCAATGACTTCTTTACTGCTATTCAACTTAGGTTGATTTTCCATGAAATTTCCTGATTACAACGGGTTTGCCAACCAGAGCAGGCATGAACAGGCGACATTATAATGAGCCCATCGGCAATTGCTACGTGATCCAGCGCGTTAGGTGCGTTTCATGTGAATAAATTTTTTCACATCACTGCTCACCAATATGTCGCAAAGCCCGTCAGCGAGGGATTTCAGACCTTTTTCATCCTCACTATCGAAACGGTTATATTCGGTGCTGTCAATATCAAGAACGCCGATAATTTCCCCGGCAACCACCAACGGCAGCACAATTTCCGCATTGCTGGCGGCATCACAGGCTATGTGATCAGGGAAAGTATGGACATCATTAATGCGTAACACCGTCTTACTGGCCACCGCCGTACCACAAACCCCATGACCGACAGCAATACGCACACAGGCGACCCGTCCCTGAAAGGGGCCCAGCACCAGTGTATTATCTTCGGTCAGCAAATAAAATCCAACCCAGTTAACCTCCATCAAACGTTCAAACAAGAGCGCGCTACAGTTGCTCATGGCAGCGAGAAAACTGGATTCTCCGGCAATCAATGCCTGCAAATCACGTTGCAAATCGTGATAAAATTGTTGTTTATTCATTGAATAACCACATATGAAAACGGTAAACCCTTCTTTTTACGTTGGCCGTTAGAAAGTGAAAATAAGCAGTAAATATCCTGCACCATAAGGTGAATCATTCCACCAGTTAATATACCCTTAAGATCTTGTGGACCAGGATGGTCGCGCACATGCAACTTGAAGTCTGACGAGTATAAACGGGCCAATGTGATATGACCTTATGAAAATACACACCATTCGCCATGCCCTGCCCCAAGAACGTTATCAGCGTTGCCCACAATGCGATACCCTTTTTTCCTTACCAGACGTGAAATCGTCACAGTCCGCCCATTGTCCGCGCTGCAACGCACAAGTCTTCAATGGCCGTGACTGGTCGCTCACGCGTCTGGTCGCCTTGTCGGTAACGCTTATCTTGCTGATGCCGTTTGCTTTCAGTGAACCACTGGTGGAGATTCGTCTGCTGGGCACCAAAATTAATGCCAGCCTGCTGGAAGGCATTTTACAAATGGCGCAACAAGGTCACGTGTTGACGGCCTCTATGGTGGCGTTCTGCACCATTGGTGCCCCGGTGACGCTGGTAGTGTCCGTGCTCTACCTGTTTGTCGGTGAACGTCTGGGCATGAACTTACGCCCCGTACTATTAATGATTGATCGTCTCAAAGAATGGGTGATGTTGGATATCTACCTGGTCGGCATCGCCGTCGCCGCCATAAAAGTACACGATTATGCAGATATCGATATCGGCTACGGTCTGGTTGCTTTTGTGTCGCTGACCGTGCTGTGTCTGCTGACACTTATTCACCTCAATATTGAACAGCTGTGGCAGCGTTTCTACCCACAGCCCGTGTTATCAGTCAACCGGGATGAGCTTCAACTCTGCCTGAACTGCCATTATACCGGCGTACCCGACGCATCAGGCCGCTGCCCTCGGTGTCATACCCCACTCACGTTTCGCCGCCATCACAGCCTGCAAAAATCCTGGGCCGCCCTGATCGCCTCCATCGTGTTATTGATTCCGGCGAATCTGCTACCTGTTTCAGTGATATACCTTAATGGTGCGCGTCAGGAAAACACGATTTTTTCCGGTATTCTTTCACTGGCGTCCGACAACATTCCAGTAGCGGTGGTGGTGTTTATTGCCAGTATACTGGTACCCTTTACGAAGGTACTGGTGCTCCTGACGTTGCTGCTGAGTATCCATTTTAACTGTGAGCAAGGCTTAAAAACACGCATGCGCCTGTTACGTATGGTAACCTGGGTCGGTCGCTGGTCAATGCTGGATCTGTTTGTTATTTCATTAACCATGTCGCTGGTCAATCGTGATCAACTACTGGCGTTTACTATGGGACCGGCCGCCGTCTACTTTGGCGCGGCAGTCACGCTCACTATCCTTGCCGTCGAGTGGCTGGATAGCCGTCTGATTTGGGATGCACATGCAACAGGAAATGCCCACTACACCGGCCCGGGCCCGGGTAACAAATAAGCGCAAAATTTCGCCGTTCTGGTTATTGCCGCTGATTGCATTATTGATTGCATGCTGGCTGCTCTGGACCAACTATCAGGAACGCTGTACCACCGTCACCATTGACTTCGTTTCGGCGGACGGCATCGTGCCGGGACGGACACCTGTGCGTTATCAGGGCGTGGAAGTGGGCACAGTGCAAGGGATCAGCATGAGTGATGATCTCGGCACGATTAAGATCCGGGCCAGTATAAAAAGTGATATGCGCAGTGCGCTGCGTGATGAAACGCAGTTCTGGCTGGTGACACCAAAAGCATCCCTGGCAGGCGTATCCGGGCTTGATGCGTTAGTCGGCGGCAATTACATCGGTATGATGCCTGGAAAGGGGCAGCCGCGTGATCACTTTGTCGCGCTGGATACGCAACCTAAATATCGCGTTAATACCGGGGAGATGCTGGTTCACTTGCATGCGCCGGATCTTGGCGCGCTGAATACCGGGTCACTGGTTTATTACCGTAAAATCCCGGTAGGTCGGGTGTACGATTACATCGTCAATCCGAATAACCAGGGTGTAACGATCAACGTATTAATTGAACGCCGCTTTACCCGATTAGTGAAAAAAGACAGTCGTTTCTGGAATGTCTCAGGGATAAAAGCGCGCGTTGATCTCAGCGGCGCCAACGTGCAACTGGAAAGTCTGGCTGCCCTGGTGAATGGCGCCATTGCCTTCGATTCACCCAATCCGTCACCGCAAGCCTCCTCGGAGACCAACTATGCGCTCTATCCTGATTTAGCCCATAGCCAGCGTGGTGTGGTTATCACCCTCGACCTGCCCGGTGGTAAAAACCTGAAGGAAGGCAGCACGCCGTTAATCTATCAGGGACTCGAAGTCGGCACCTTGACCAAAATGACCCTGCATGCGGACGATAAAGTAACCGGTGAGCTCACCCTTGATCCTTCGGTTACCAACCTGATGCGTACACATACCCGCATTGAAATGCGTCAGCCTAAAATCAGCCTGACAGAGACCAGCCTGAGCAGCCTGTTAACCGGTAATACCCTTGAATTAATCCCCGGAGACGGTGAACCTCAGGATCACTTTGTGGTACGGCAAAGTAATGAGACATTACTGCAACAACCGGGTGTACTGACACTTACACTGACAGCGCCCGAAAGTTTCGGCATTGACGCCAGCCAACCCATCATGATGCGTGGCATACAGATCGGGCAAATCGTCAACCGCCAGTTAGGTGAAAAAGGCGTCAGCTTCGAGGTCGCCATTGCGGCGGAATATCGTCAGTTTGTGCATGCTGACAGCAAGTTTATTATCAACAGCCGTCTTAATGTGAAGTTTGGTCTTGATGGCGTGCAGCTTTTGGGTGCCAGTGCACGCGAATGGGTTGATGGCGGTATCCGCCTTGAACCCGGAACACGCGGTGTGCCACAGAGCCATTATCCGCTGTTTACTGATGCCGAAAAAGCCGCCGAAGGCATCATCGGAGATAACCCATCAACGACATTAACCCTGACAGCCAGCAGTTTGCCGGATATCCAGCCGGGCTCCGTGGTTTTGTTTCGCAAATTTCAGGTCGGCACCATTGTCGATGTCATCCCGACAGCGAATGAATTTGATCTTGCCGTACATATCAAACCGGAATACCGCAAATTATTAACACCCGATAGTGTGTTCTGGGCGGAGGGCGGCGCGCAGGTGCAGCTAAACAGTAATGGACTGACGGTACAGGCGTCACCGCTCAATCGGGCGCTGAAAGGGGCGATCAGCTTTGATAACCTCGAAGGCGCCAGCCGCCCTGGCACGGGGAAAAATGATACGCGGGCACTTTATCCATCGGAAACCGCCGCGCGTGCCGTCGGTAGCCAGATTACGCTACATACCTTTGATGCCAGCAAGTTATCTGCCGGCATGCCTATTCGCTACCTTGGCATCAACATTGGCCAACTGGAATCACTGGCGCTCAACCCGGAAAATAATCAGGTCATCGCCAAAGCCGTTCTTTACCCGGAATATGTACAAAACTTCGCCCGCTGGGGCAGCCGTTTTTCTGTGGTGTCACCCGAAATATCCGCAACCGGAATTAATCATCTGGAGACCCTGCTACAACCCTATATTAATGTTGATCCGGGAAAAGGCCGCGCCACGCGTAGTTTTGAACTGCAGGAAACCACCATCACCGATTCCCGTTATCTTGATGGGCTGAACATTGTTGTGGATGCGCCCGAGGCCGGTTCATTGACCGTGGGTACGCCAGTACTATTTCGCGGTGTGGAAGTGGGTACCGTGACCGGAACCTCACTGGGCAGCATGGCGGACCGGGTGCAGGTACAACTGCGTATCAGTAAGAAATATCAACACCTGGTGAGGAACAATTCAGTGTTCTGGCTGGCATCCGGTTATAACCTTGAGTTCGGTTTAATTGGCGGAGTGGTGAAAACGGGCACCTTCCAGCAATTCATTCGCGGCGGAATTCAATTCGCCACCCCACCAACCGTACCACTGGCATCGACGGCAAGCGCCGATAAGCATTTTCTGTTGCTGCAAGAAGAACCCAAAGAGTGGCGTAGCTGGGGCACGGCGATCCCTCGACCCTGATGATAAAACGGGCATGCTACGCTGCCCGTTGTTTTTTCTCTATGTTATACTCGCGCTAATTCATGTTGCAGAGACGGTGGCAAGGCCGAATCACCGGGAAATGACGTATGCCACGGACTCGGAATAAGGCAACTAACCAGACCACCCCACCAGTAACCTGAAGTAAGACATGTAAATCTCTCGCCTGCTCATTCATGATGGAACCCCGCTTGTGGCCGATTCTTCGCACGTGTATTTTCCTGAAGCCTTTCTTGCTGTTATGCGCACCCTGTTGCCTGACAGCGAGCACTTTGATGATTTCATCGCCAGTAGTCAGCGTCCACTGCGCCGCAGCTTGCGGGTTAATACACTCAAGATAACTGTGGCTGATTTTCTTCAACAGGTGGCGCCTTACCACTGGACCTTAACCCCTATCCCGTGGTGTGAAGAAGGCTTCTGGATTTCCCGCACAGAACAAGATGAGGTCCTGCCGCTGGGTAGCGTTGCTGAACATCTGAGTGGTTTGTTTTACATTCAGGAGGCCAGTTCAATGCTGCCTGTTTGTGCACTGTTTGACGCGATGGCAGAACCGACATTAGTGATGGACGTTGCCGCCGCGCCGGGTTCAAAAACGACGCAAATGGCGGCAAAGATGCATAATCACGGTGCTATCTTAGCCAACGAATACGCGGCCAGTCGGGTAAAAGTATTGCATGCCAATCTCAGCCGTTGTGGCATCAGCAATACGGCAATAACCCATTTTGATGGGCGCGTATTTGGTCCGGCATTGCCCGATACCTTCGATGCAATTTTGCTTGATGCCCCCTGCTCTGGTGAAGGTGTCATCCGCAAGGACCGCGATGCATTGCGTAACTGGTCAATTGAAAGTACCGCAGAGATCGCCGCAACACAGCGTGCGCTGATTGACAGCGCTTTCCATGCGCTGAAAACAGGCGGAACCCTGGTTTATTCCACCTGTACGCTGAACCCCACCGAGAATCAACAGGTTATCGGCTGGCTGCTGGCGCGGTATCCTGATGCGGTGGAAATTCAGTCACTGGCGGGATTATTTGCCGAAGCGGAAAGCGCCTTAACCACGGAGGGTTTTTTGCATGTTTTTCCACATATTTTTGATAGTGAAGGATTTTTTGTCGCACGCCTGCGTAAAACGGCATCCGTTCCTGGCTGTCCGGCACCCAGCTATAAAGTGGGTAAATTACCCTTTACACCCGTCAACCCTACCCGTGCACATGAGATAACCTTCGCGGCGGCACGAACAGGCATTATCTGGAATCACTCGCTCACCTTATGGCAGCGTGATAACGAGATTTGGCTATTCCCAACCGTCATTACCCCCTTACTCGGCAAGGTCCGTTTTTCGCGCATTGGTCTTAAACTGGCGGAAACCTTTACCAAAGGGTATCGCTGGCAGCATGAAGCGGTGATAGCGCTGGCACGCCCCGATGAACATAACAGCATCGAACTGAGCGAAGACGAAGCCAAAGAGTGGTATCGCGGTCGTGATATCACGCCGCAGACGCTACCAACAACCAGTGAGGTGATTGTGACATATCAGTACACGCCTCTTGGTCTGGCCAAAAAAGTGAATAATCACCTTAAAAACAGCTATCCACGAGAGTTAGTCCGCGACGGAAAATTATTTCAGGCTTAACACCACGCCCCGGAGGCATAATGGCTATCACACGGGTTAAGGATGTCGAAAATAATAGTCTTAATGGCATCGGCTGTTGCTCTTTAAGCAAGGTAACAATAGTGCCTTACTGGATCTGAACAAGGGTCAGTTGATGGCCAAACACGGCGCCGGTATCAATAAAATACTGATTAAAGGCATGAATAACCTGTTGTAACGGTGTGTGGCCAAAATAAAAATCATCAGCGCCGGAAATGATTTCCCCTGTTCCCTGCTGCAAGCGGTTAATACGATGACGACTCCACATTACCCCTTGCGGATCGATGACCTGTCCCCAGGCATAATGCGATGCCGGGTAATCCGCATGAGCAACCACCACAATGCGTTTCTCCAGCGCGATATGTATAATCAACGGCATTTCGCGACAACGTAATAAAAGGTGTTTTGCACTGATCATTTCGGCACCCTTCAGACGATAAAACCACTCGCCGCCATTCAGTTTCCACAAATCATGCTCACCCCGCGTTAATGCGTTCAGCATCATGTCTTCATGATTTCCACGCACGCTACGAAACCAGTCTTGCTGTAATAAAGCCAGGCACGATAAACTTTCCGGCCCACGATCAATCAGATCGCCCACAGCGACCAGCAAATCTTTTTCGCCATCAAAATGATGTGCCTGCAATTGCTCATCCAGAAGATGGCGACAACCATGTAAATCACCAACGATGTAAATATGGCGCCAGTGTTCACCCTGAAGATACTGATAAACCATCATACCGTCCCATACAGCACTGTTATGGTATCAACCCGCAACAGATAAAGTATAGACCCGATCAATGGCGTCTTGCCGGAAGACGATGCAGCCAGGTAGTAACTGAGCGAAGCTCCCGGAGCTTACTCAACTAAGTGACAGAGGTGAGAAAAAGCAACCAACACCTTTGCATCTCGAAGGGCCGCGGACCACGATCGATTAACGCTATAGTGTAGAGACCGCCCAGTTAATTATTTTGAACGTTTTAATAGCAGAATGTCGTCAGGAATTCTATTTATTGAACCTATCTGGAAAAAACGAGCTTCCTGAATTTTTCTGTCTTAACCTCAACAAAATAATACATAAAGATGCCGAAGACGATAACAACAAGAAGCATAATTAAGCCAGAAAATAAATTATATTTAACTGGATTAATAGCGTAAAAAATATAGTTGTACAGGTAGATACTGAAAGAGGCACGACCAACCAAGGCTGTGGTTTTTTTAACTAACGTGTTATTTCCAGATTGATTTTTTAAAGAAAAATAAATCATACTCAATCCAAAGAGCATAGAAATAATCATTTCATAAATCTTTTCTGAATTACTGTAACCATTACCTTTATAGAACATCATTAAAATGGCGGCAACCAGACAGATAAGTCCAAGTTTTCCTTTTGAAATAAATGAATACACAGAGAACCTGCATTCATAAAGCATCCAACCGAAAACAAAAAGAGACAGATAATTAGCCAGACCGATTTTGTAAGCGAGACTTAAATCAGAAGTATAAGTCAATACCGTCGAAACAATGCACAAACCAAGGAGCATAAGCCTTTTATTTAATGACGTTGCTATGGCTATAATCACCGGGAGAAGCACATAGAACTGCATTTCTACACCGATGGACCAATACACCCCATTGATGGTATAAATGGTGTCTGGATGCAGGTTATGAATAAAAAGCATGTGTGTAACAATGTCGAAGATCCCAGTCGGTTTGTTTGTTATAGAGAAATAATTAATCAATACAAACCAAACGAAAATTGAGAAATAATATGCTGGTGCAATTCGTAGAAAACGGTTAAAAAGATATCGACAAGATTTAGAAAACGTTACTCCATTCGTCAAATTACGGGCAGTTGACATCCCCATACAATAACCTGAGATGATGAAAAATATACCAACACCAACCCAGCCATTACCTAATGGGGCATATAAATCGAGACCATATGAAAGATCCCTGGCGCCACGACCCAACCCCATATGAATATGATATACGGAGACCAATGTGACCGCCAGAGCACGGTAGTAGTCAACAACATTGCTGCGCATTAAAAAATCCAAAAAATAAATATTTGATCTATTTTTAACAGATGATAATTTTTTTATCAAGAAAAAAATATCAGATTTATACTCATCACATAATCTGGAGTAAATAACTAAATGAAAAAATATTAAATACCTTAGTGATGACTGTTATCTTTATTTTAAATTTATAGCTACCCGGTACATAAGTTGGTGGCGCACCCAATGAGTAGAACATGTATTTTTCGATAAAAGCACCAATGACTTTTTCGTGAAGTTCAATGGAACGAGGGCTTTGTTGAATAAATCGGATGTAGATAAAAGCACCTCCCGTCACTGACTTCCTCAGGCAATCCGCACACTTTCTGGCATCCCTGCCCGCGTCATTTTATTCAACGCACAGATCATCGTCATCGCTTCACCCATCTATGCATCGTAGTCGCGCAGCGTAAGATGCCCACCGAACTGCTGTTTGACACGGTACATCGCCGTTTCTGCCACCGAACCCCGGTTATAAGCCGCGCGCCATTTCCAGTCAGCATTGCGCCCGGTAAGGCGTTGTCTCGCCACCGCCTGATTTCTGTCGGCATACGCCACCGGCCAGTAACCGGCGTGCGTGCGCGGCGGGATAAGCGCCCTGATTTTCTTGCGCCGCAGTTCGTCGTGGCAATGTCTGGTGTCATAAGCCCCGTCGGCACAGGCGACCCTGATTTTCCTGTGCGTCTGACGGATAAGCCCCGGGAAGGCCTCTGCATCAGTCACGCTGTTCAGGGACAGGTCAGCGCAGATAACCTCGTGGGTATCGGCGTCCACGGCCAGGTGCAGTTTCCGCCAGACGCGACGCTTTTCCTTGCCGTGTTTTTTCACCTTCCACTCACCCTCACCGAAAACTTTTAATCCGGTGGAGTCGATAACCAGATGGGCAATTTCACCGCGCGTGGGGTTTTTGAACGAGAAGCTGACGGACTTAGCCCGCCTGCTGACGCAGGAATAATCCGGGCGGCGGAGCGGGAGTTTCATCAGGGTGAAAATGGAATCAATGAATCCCTGCGCGGCGCGCGGCGTGAGGCGAAAGACGCGTTTGAGCATCAGTACGGTAGAAATAGCGAGCTCAGAATA
>JAATFO010000061.1 GCA_015655145.1 Enterobacterales bacterium
AGTTTGCATGCGGTTGCACAAAGCGGGGTTTATCCGCTGGAAATCTTTATGGCGATGGCCAAAGGAATGGTGAAACAGGCATCCATTATTTTCCTGATTCTGTTCACCGGGGGAGTATTGGCCGTGATTGAGAAAACCGGTGCAATTGCGACGGCACTCAATTCATTGTCACGCAGTTCGACGCTCAGCGACACACGCATCGTGCTAATCTTTGCGGCGATCTTCGCCCTGCTTGGCACCACCGGCGTCGTGGTTAACGCGGTGGTGGCATTCGTCCCCATCGGCTTATTAGTTGCTCGCTCTATGGGCCTGTCGCCAATACTTGGCGCGTCATTGGTCTATTTGACCTGCGCCGCGGGTTTTAATGTGGCGATTCTTAATCCCGCAACCACCGGTTTGACGCAGCACCTGGCACAGTTGCCCATGTTCTCAGGCATGTTACTGCGTGGCTTCACCTGCCTGTTATTTGTGTTGAGTGCCGTGATCTATATTCTGTGGGCGGTGCATCGCATGCGTCAGCAAGGTGCCTTACGCCCGAAACCAATAGACGATCTGGCCGATGAGTTACGTGTCACCGGTCGTCACAAACTGATTTTGGCCACCACGGCGTTGGCGTTGATCCTGTTTATCGCCGGTACAGTGAAATTCCATTGGGGCACCGATGAAATGTCAGCCATGTTCATCATACTGACGATCATTGTTGGTGTGCTGGGGCGTATCTCAGGTTCAGACATTGCCAATACCTTCCTTGGCGGCTGTTCGAAACTGGTGAAAGGTGCATTTATTGTCGGTATGGCGGCGGCCATTTCGTTGGTGCTGCAGCAAGGCAACGTGCTCGATCCGATTGTCGGCTTTTTATCGGATCTACTGGAACCGGTATCCATTCATGTCGCCACCATCGGCATGTTTATCAGCGCAACGTTAATTCACTTTGGGATCTCATCGGGTTCAGGCGAATCTGCGTTGTTGATTCCAATTTTCTCACCACTGGGTGATAACCTCGGCCTGACGCGGCAGGTGATGGTACAAGCCGTGCTGCTCGGTGAAGGTCTCGCCAACTGCATGAGCCCAACCTCAGGTGTCCTCATGGCGGTGTTGGCAACCGCTGGGGTGCCCTACGGAAAATGGCTGCGTTTTGTGGCCCCGGTGATTGCGATATGGTTTGTGATTTGCGTGGTGATGCTGCTGGTAGGCGTAGCGATTAAGTGGGGACCGTTCTGACCCTCAACTGAATGGCCGTTAAATTAGCGCAATGCTGGCCTGTTCGTCTCCTGAGGTGTCCCTGTCTGATTGTCCTCGTGCCGTGCAAACGCGGCACATACACTCGGATAGTTCCGCAGCCAGCGCAATATGCGGCGACGTAATTCCCCAAAAACAGGTGCCGGTTCATCCAGTTCAGGGGCACCAGCCATAAAGGGCCGTCATTCCTGACATTACATGGTTCTGAAGGCAGCATGAGCCAGGGCGGGAACTGTCATGACAATGCGGCTGCAGAACGTTTTTTCCAGCAACCAGAAAAGCTGTCAGGCTGCCTGTTTTTTTAACCATAATATAACGTTCTGATGTGGCGGAGGGATGAAGATCACAGTCAAATCAATGAAAAACAAGCAGAGTATGGACATCAGATATTTAATGAATACAGATTAAGATGAACAGAAAAGATAAAATTCTACAAAAATTGCATGAACTTTATCAGATTAATTGTTACGGGGTGACAACAGAGCATTTATCTGAGCAAACCAATATATCCCGGGCTAACGTCAGTAACTATCTGAATCTGCTTGTTAAAGAGGGCGTAATTGAAAAGTCTGCCACTCGTCCGGTGTTGTATAGTGTGCGGGGAGCCTCTCACCCAGAGGCGGAAAAAAACAGCGAAGCGAATAAAGAGCCGTTTCAGTATTTACTCGGTTATAACGGTAGCCTGAAAAAACAAATCAATCAGGCAAAAGCGGCGGTGATGTATCCACCAAAGGGCCTGCATACTCTTCTGACCGGCGACACCGGGGTAGGGAAAAGTCTGTTTGCCAGCCTTATGCATAAACATGCGGTACATAGCGCTCAGTTTGAGCAGAATGCCCCATTCATTGTGTTTAACTGTGCGGATTACGCAAGTAATCCTCAATTGCTGGTCTCCCATATTTTTGGTCATGTCCGGGGAGCCTTTACCGGCGCGGACAGGGATAAACCCGGTCTTATCAGCGAAGCGGATGGGGGAATGCTGTTTCTGGATGAAGTGCACCGCCTGCCCCCTGAAGGTCAGGAAATGATTTTTTATTTCATGGATACCGGGAGTTACGGCTACCTCGGGGAAACGCAGCGTAACCGAGAGTCCGGGATACTGCTGGTCTGTGCGACAACGGAAGACCCTGGATCCACCCTGTTGTCGACCTTTTTACGGCGAATACCGATCAACATTAATCTCCCCAGCCTGTCTGAGCGTTCGCCGGAAGAGCAGGTTGAACTGCTTAAATTTCTGCTTGAGATCGAGTCAAAACGCATTAACTGCACCATCAGCATCGACCTTGACAGCACCAAAGCGATTATCGGCTCTTCTTTTATCGGCAACGTCGGTAAATTAAGATCGACCATACAGTCCGTCTGTGCAAACTTCTTTATTGAGAAAACGAACACCGATGACAATATCATCATCAATTTTTATCATCTCGATTTAAAGACCAAAGTGGGGATATTTAATCTTAATAAAGACAGTGATTATCAGGCCCGGTTGCACCATACCATTGGCGAAAAAATCATTGTGTCGCCGGATCGGCCCGACTATGTTGTTTCCAATAATTATTACCAGGTTCTGAACAAGCACAACACGCCATTTCAGGTATACGATTTCATCGATAATAAAATGCATTTTGTCCTGGATCAAAAGCTGAATGACAAAGAAGTCAGTCGTTATATCACCTCGGAGATCAATAATTATCTTTCCTTTACCATTCCCAGGAGTCACCAGAAACTCGACCACGGCATTAGCAAGAAGACCATGGATTTTTGTGAGTCTATTCAAAATGAGGTTTCGCTTCAGCTTGGCAAAACGCTGGGGCAGAACTTCCAACTTTTCCTGGGCTATCATCTGCAGAATATCATTGAGAGTCCGGGTATTCATCGAATTAACTCCTGGACCCGGCGTTATGAAACGCGCATGTTTGCAGAATATGAGTCCGCGCTGACGATTAAAAAACGTCTGTTGGGTGAATTTGATATCGCGATCAGTAATGACGAGGTGGCCTACCTGACTATCCTGCTTGCCTCCTTTGTGGTACATGACCACGGGAAGATGGTGCATATCATTGTGGCCACACATGGCGATATGATCGCCAGTAATATGGTGGATATAGCAAAAAAGCTGATTGGGGAAACAAATATCTCTGCAGTGAACATGCCGCTGGATATCCTGCCCAATCAGGCTATTGAAGAAATCAAAAAGACCATGATGTCCACACCGGATACCCTCGGGTTTCTTTTACTGGTTGATATGGGTTCGCTGTCTCAGGTCGGTGAGATTATCGCCCAGGACTGTCATATCCCTGTCCGCACGCTGGATATGGTATCCACCCCGCTGGTCATTGAGGCGCTCCGCCGTACCATGATCCTGAATGCCGACCTCAATGAAATTCATCTCAGCCTGCAGCACTTCAGAGGATACGGCGTCAATAAGCCTGATTACCTGGCGGCCATTGAGCGCCAGATGGCCATTCTGGCCATCTGTTCCACGGGTGAAGGTATCGCCAAAAAACTGCAGGAATTCCTGCGTTCTGTGTTGGATGATATGGACAGAAAAGATATTCATATTATCAACCTGTTGGTCGAAGAGGTGTTGCAGGACAAGTTCCAGTTGCTGACCGAATACCAGATACTTCTTTCTGTCGGAGTCATCGACCCACAGCTCGATGTCACGCATATTCCCCTGTCCGACTTCTTTTCTCCCAGGGGAGAACAGGTATTCCAGCATGTTATCGGAGGGAAATACCCGTATCACCAGACCGGAAAAACGCCGGTCACGTTGACCAGACTCTCCGAACAGTACCTGCAGGATTTTCTGGTTTTCCTGAACCCCAGAAAAATTGTCCCGATCGTGATGTCCTTTATCCACAAACTGAAAGAGCTGCGTGAACTGAAGGATTTCGGCCCTAACTTGCTGAACATCTGCGTACATATCTGTATGGCGCTGGAACGCTCACTGCGCAATGAAACAATTGAGTACAGCAAGCAGAACCGACAGGAAATCATTGACAGCGATCTGTTCCGCCTCTACCAGAAAGCCAATGCCCTTCTGGACGACAAAATTGGTATCTGCCTGACCGATGACGAATTACTCTACGTTATTGATATGATTGAGAAGAGATAAAAAACCGAAAAAGACGCCTCACGACGGCTTTTTCGGGGGGATATACTGTCATCAGACTGAGACGCACGCTTTACTCAAGATTTGCATGCCACTTACTGACCTCTTCGAACGAAAGTACTTTTTCCTTCATAATTTCGAGACACACCAGATCACCAAAAATCATCAGCGACTGTTCGAACAACGTGGTCATTGGCTGGATGCTCGTGATGCTGCCACCGCCGACCTTTGAGCCGCAATGAAAATCAACAATAACGTCGGCCACTCTGGCAATGCTGCTGGCTGGGTTTGACGTCAGGTGAACCACTTTCGCGTGATATTTTTTGGCGCAGGTGGCAATGTGTTTCGGGATAATGGATTCCCCGGAGCCAGATCCCACGACAAGAACATCGTTTTGACCAATGGGCGGTTCGTTCACCGCCCCCACCACGCAGGCATTGACTCCCACGTGATTCAGACGCTTCACGGTGGTTTCCAGCGCGAGCATCACGCGGCCGACGCCGATAAAAAACACTTTCTCCGCATTCAGCAGGATACGGGTGTAGTCCTGAATTTGTGTTTCGTCGATGTTTCTTAAGACCGTGTTGATTTCCCCAGTGATTCGGTTCACCTGTTCTTTGTATGTCAGCTCGCTCATTTACATCACCATCATTCCTTTGCAGTATAATTTGGTATTGTTGTGCATCAGCTCAAACAAGTCGTTCAGATCATCAATCGGCACTTCCTGGGTGATCAAATCTGCTACCTGCAGTTTACCGGACTGGATCGCGGCGGCCGCTTCTTCCCATTCATTGTGAGGCCCTTGTTTGTAGACGGAGTTAAATACCCCGAGCATGGTCGCTTCCTTGCGCATAAAGCGGTCATACACTTCGCGCGGGATCTGCATGTCGGAGTGCGGGTTACCCAGCATCAGCACCTTACCAAACACGCGACAGGAACGCAGTGCATTGACCAGACCCGGAGAAGATCCGCTGCCTTCGATACAGATATCCGCACCGTTGCCGCTGGTCTGCTCTAATACCCACGCCACAGGATCCTTCTCACGGGCATCGCACAGGTCGTCTTCACTGAATCCCAGAGATACGGCAAAAGCGATTTTTTTCTTATCCACATCAACCATCAGAATGCGGTTGGCGCCATAGATTTTGGCCCAGCGCGCAATCATGATACCGATAGGACCCGCGCCATAAATAACCACATTATCGTTGAGATCCAGATGAGCACGGCGCATGACGTGCAGCCCGACAACTGCCGGCTCAATCATCGCGGCCTCGCGCAGGTTGGCGCTATCGTCCAGCATTATCAGGTTAAATTCCGGCACCGTGACGTATTCGCTGAATCCACCATCCTGCCTCGAACCGAAGTAGCTGTAATTCGTACACTTCGCATACAGACGTTCTTTACAGAACAGACATTCATTGCAGGGAACCAGCGGAAAAATCGCAGCTTTACGTCCGATCAGCGCCGGATCCATGCCTTCACCGACGGCTTCAATCTGACCGGCAAACTCATGCCCCAAAACCAGCGGATAGTGGTACGGACCGTTCACGTAAGCGCGCGGCAGATCCGAACCACAGATACCTGCGGCGCCAACCTTCAGGAGCACTTCACCTGCGGCAGGTTCCGGCATGGCTCTGTCCTGCAGTTCAAACTTGCCCAGTTCGACAAGTGATAAAACTTTCATATTCTTCTCCCGGTGATGAACAGTGATACTTCAGGATTGAATCATTTAGGCACAGCCAGCAAGCCGGCATAGGAGCAGACAATCCCAAAAATAAAGATGATGGCGATAACGGTATTGGGCTTCATTTTTTTCCTGATCATTTTCAGGATAGCGATGGTTATCAGAAGCGGAATAAGAGATGGCATCAACGTGTTAAGGATATTCTGGAACGTAATATGCACACCGTTGATATTCATCTGTGCGGGTGTGAATACGTTAACCCTGGCGGCGGCCATTCCCCCCACGACCATCAGACCAATAAGGCCAAAGGCGTTTGTAAGTTTATCGATAAGACCTTTTTTAAGCAGGTCAAGAATAACTGTGCGACCTTTTCTGAACCCGAGGAAAAACATATTCAGGCTGCAAAATATCATAATGGTCTTATAACCGACTTCAAACATAATCGGACCGGCAATATTCCCCTGAATCGCCAGGTTACAGGCGATAGCAGCAAGTATGGAATACACAATAGCCTGAATGGTATCCCCGATACCTGCAACCGGACCCATTAATCCGGAACGCAGTGAAGTAATCGATTCCGGCGTAATTTCAGCGCCGTTCGCACGCTGTTCCTCCATTGCGGAAGAAATTCCGGTGATGACTGTTCCGCAGAAAGAGGGTTCGGTATTAAAGAAGGTCAGGTATTTTTTAAGCTCTTGTGCCTGCTTTACCTTGTCATTCGGATACAATTTTCGGATAACCGGAACCATGGCATTTGTCTGCCCCAGTGCCTGTAGACGTTCATAGTTATAACAGGCCTCTGATGAGTAGTTTAATGCCCAGACTTTAAATAATTCTTTCCTGGTGAGCAGTCGTTGGGTTTTATTTTTACCATTCATAATATTTGTACTCATGATATTCACCCGGTGCCTTATTCTTTAGACAGAGAAGGTTTTAAATCAGAATTGATGATCACCGCCGCAATAACAGCGAAGACGGCGATACCCATAATATCCAGTTTCAGAAAAGCAACCAGGAAGAAGCCGAGAAAAAAGAACGGCATCAGGTGTTTTTTTCCCAGGAAAGAAACCAGCATAGCAATACCCAGCGCCGGCATAATGCCACCGATAACCTGGAATGCTTCAACCAGACTTGTCGGGATCATCGCCAGCATTCTCTTCATGAAGTCCGCGCCGAAATACACCATACAGAATGCCGGCAGGCCAACCAGAATAAAGAAGGTAAAAAATGATGGAATATAGTTCATCATTCGCATACCGGTGATGTTGCCTTTATCCAGCATGGCTTCCGCTTTATGTACCCACAGGGCGTTGATGCTCAGTGCGGCCTGGAAAGTCAGAATGCCCAGCAAGGAGAACGGGACGGCGAACACCACGGCGGTAGATGGATCTGCGCCGCTCAGAATGGTCATTGCAGTACCGAAAACTGAGGCAACCGGCAGGTTACCCGGCATGGTCCCACCCACCGTCATCCAGCCCAGGTAAGCCAGGTTAATATAGGCGGCAGCTTTCATCCCCTCAATTGGGTCACCGAGTACCAGCGCCACCAGAAAACCAGAAATAATGGGGTAAATCCATGAACGGGTTATCAGGTGTACCCCCCACCAGTTGGTGATGGTGGCAATCAGGGCAACCAGAATGGCTGATATTAACATAAGGACTCATCCTTCATTTTGTAGGATTAAGGGTAAAATATTGTTTTAATTATAAGTGCTGCAGCAAGTCGCCTGGTGCATCACTCGGAATAACATGAATTACAATCGGCAATCCCATTTTGTCTATTTCTTTAAAGGCTTCTCTTTCTGCACCAGATGCAGCCAGGTTACGAAAAAGTTTTGAACGCTTCTCATTAATTCCCATTCCCCCAACGGTTAATTTTTCGAATGTAACGCCTCTCTTCATCATATTAAGAACAGCTAATGGACTTTTTACCAGAATAATGACTCTGTCATCCTTACTATCATTGTCGATACTATTAATAACGGCGGCCGCATTCTCTATGTTATAAATATTCAGCGTCATGTTATTCGGTACCGCCATTTCAAGAACTGAAATCATAAAATCATCATTGACCAGCTCATCATCAACAATGATGATTTTTGTTGCAGAATAGTATTTTACCCAGCCAGTCATCACCTGGCCGTGAATTAAGCGATCATCAATGCGCAACAGGCAAATTTTAGACATTTTTATTCTCCAGTTTTTTTAAATAGGTTTTATTGCGTCCTGACCAATACTGACTGACATTTCCACAAGCTCATCTATGCTTCCTGCATCAGGACGTTCCAGGAGAATATTCACCAGCATCGGAATATTGACACCAGTAATGATTCTGGTACCCGGGCGTTTTTTGAAGAAATAAGAAGAAGCATTAAACGGGCTGCCGGAAAACATATCGACAACAAACAGTACTGGTATGCTCTCCGCTAAGGTATCAGTTACTCCGGAAATTTTTTTGATGAGACTTTCAACATTTTCACCCGGCATAAAATCCAGCGCGACCACATTTTCATAGCTGCCAACCAACATTCGGGATGTCTCGATCAACTCATTTGCCAACGTGCCATGAGTTACTACGATAACCGTACACTCCATTTTTACCGTTCCCCTTAAATGTCATTAATATCTTGACTTCATTTTCGCTCTCAATAACAGAAAATGATGCAGTCTGACTTTATCTAAGCACAACGCATGCCATGTATTTATATGTGATATTTATCAATGGATTATATTATTGTGTTTCGGGAAAAAATTTGTGTATCAGGCCAGATATAATAGTGTTTCAGTCTCAGTCCGGAGACTGAAAACTACGAATACAGGGGGGGGGCGAATTACTGAGATATTCCTGGCATCGCAATGTACGGCAGTCCACACAGACATGCGAAAACATTAAAGTTGTGGGGTGATTTTTTCCACCAGTAATGGATAAGCGACTAAGAGCCTGTCTCATCAGGCAAATTTTACTTGCCACTTTGGCCCTGGCAATGCGCGAAATCCTCACGTACTACGTGTACGCTCCGGTTTCTCCGCGCTGTCCGTGTCCACATTGACTGCGACAATAATACCTACTGGGGCAGGCCCTAAATCCTGTTTATGATCTGTCCTTGATTTAGTGCCCACCTTGTTTTTAAATCAGTCAATGAAAGCGAGGTCACTATGACGAGACAACAATATACCCCGGAGTTCAAGCGCAGGGCGGTAGCGTTACTGATCGAAAGCGGCAAGTCTGTTTCCCGTATGGCACAGGAGCTTTATGGCTTTGTTGAATAAATCAAAGTGGGACAACAGGATGGTTCCCACCGGGCGACCATTAAACCACACCAGGTCACGATGATGCCAGCGGGCAAGCGGGCTAAGTTCTCGTTTGCGGAGCAGCACAGGTTGGGCGACAGTCTGGTTTTGGGCAGTGAAACCGCCGGGGTGAATTACTGTATCGCTGTTGAGATGTACACCGAAAACCCGCAGGAAGCCAAAGGCTGGCCGCCTGGCGGTCAACTGCGTGAGGACATTTTCACCCTGTTGCACATTTATCTGGGCTGCGACTACGACGTCAGACTGAAACTTACCATCCCTGTCAAACTGGCTTCCCTGCCGCGTTTGGGCGATCGCGCGCTGCCCCCTCTGTCAGGCTATAACATCGTGCTGGGATTGCGGGATGATAATCGGGATGACATGCCGAAGCAGATGGCGATGGGGAGGATTAGAGATAAGCGCAAACAAAGGTCTTTGGGCCGACAGGATTAGCGCAATGAGCGAGTCGCTAACTGGGTTAGCGTAGTCAAGAAAAAAGCGCACTGCGAACGTCAATCGATCAAAGCATAACCCCATGATAAACATGGGATTATTTAGCAGCTTGAGGGAAGTGAGCAACCCATGTGCATGATTAACTACACGGTTTTACTCATCCTTCGTTCTCTTCCACTACTTTCTTTTTGGCCGTGAAATTATAGATAACCATCAGCGCGAAAATACTGGTTATGACCATCATGATGGTCCCTTTATCCATAAAACGCGCCATATTCCCCAGAACAATCCCGGTTACGCCGAAATCTGTATCGGAGAAGGTGGTATTGGTTAACCCAATTGCACCGAGAACCGGTAACAGGGCGACAGGCAGGAAAGTGATTAAGATCCCATGCGCGAAAGCACCGATTATGGCACCACGTTTACCGCCGGTGGCGTTACCAAATACCCCTGCTGTCGCACCGCAGAAAAAGTGAGGAACGACACCCGGAAGAATTAACACCCATTTAAGCTGGCCGAGAATAAACAATCCAACCAGACCACCAATGAAACTGGAAATAAAACCGACCAGAACAGCATTCGGCGCATAGGGGAAAACAATCGGGCAATCCAGCGCAGGTCTGGCGTTTGGCACCAGTCTTTCAGAGAACCCGGTAAAGGCCGGGACTATTTCAGCCAGGATTAAGCGCACGCCCTGGAGGATGATAAATACGCCGGCAGCAAAGGTAATGGCCTGAATGAATGAGTACACCAGGTAGTTCTGACCCGCGCTGAAATGGCTTTCCACATAGTCTTTGCCGGCAGAAACCGACAGGATGAAGTAAATAATCATCATCGTCAGGGAAATTGAAATGGTACTGTCACGCAAAAAACTCAGGTTTTTTGGCATGTTCATTTCTTCGGTGGATTTAGACCCCTTACCCACCAGGGATCCTATCCAGCCTGACAGAATATAACCTATCGTTCCGGTATGTGCTAAAGCGACCTGGTCGTTACCGATGATTTTACGCATATACGGCTGAGCCAGCGCCGGGAAAACAGCCATCAGCATACCCAGTGTTAATGACCCGGTGTATATAAGCTGCACGCCCTCAAAACCAGCCACCGATAAAATAATCGCCACCATGCAGGCCATATAGAAAGTGACATGACCTGAAAGATAGATATATTTAAAGCGGGTAAAACGGGCAACAATAATGTTGGCCGCCATGCCGAACGCCATAATCAGCGTGGTAGGGGCGCCATATTTCGCCAGGGCAATCGAGACCATGGCTTCATTATTAGGAATGATCCCCTGAACATCAAACGCCTGTTTGAATATGTCCCCCAGTGGTGTCAGTGAGCTGACCAGAACGGAAGCCCCGCCCGCCAGCACTAAAAAACCCAGGATAGTTTTAACTGTACCTTTAATGACGTCGGGTAACGGTTTTTTCTGCGCGACAAGTCCAAATAATGCCACCAGTCCTACCAGGATAGAGGGCACTTTTAGGATGTCGACGACTACCTGCAAAAGGTTTTGAATAAACATATTAACCTCAATGGTAAGGTGTGCTATTACGTATACAGGAATTATTTTTTATCAAAATACTCACGTATTTTCTGTTCGATTTCTTTGAGGTCAATAATGTTATTAACGATAATGACCTTTTCCGCCGGAAGATTCGCGCTGTAGGCAATATCTTTGGCCATAACAAAAACATCTGCCACATCAGGTGTTACAGAGCCTAAGTCGGAATGCTCTACTTCGGCAGTAACATTAATGTTTTTTAGCACCTTCTTAATGTTCATTTCCATCATGAAGCTGCTACCCAGACCTGAACCACATACCGCCATAATTTTCATATCACACCTCATTAACCGTTAAACATAAATAGTATGGACTATTGTCTGGCAGCATGACCGGCCAGCAAAATCGCATTCAGTTCTTCTTTGCTGCGTGCATTGAAGATTCGCTCCATTGCGTCATCATCAGAAAGTACTTCAGCAAGCTGGGAAATCATGTCAATGTGACTGTTACTGTCCGGCGCGGAGAACATAAAAATGGCGTCCACCGGATCGTTTTCATCAGCATCAAAGATGACTGCATTACCGAGCTTTACAATCGACAAACCCAGCGCTTTAGCGCCTTGTTCCGGTCGGGCATGAGGCATTGCAATCCGCGGAGCAATCACAAAATAAGGGCCAATTTCTTCTTTTTGCTGGATTATCGCGTCAATATAATCCTGCGATATTGAGCCGTCATCCAGCAGCGGGCGCCCGGCGACCCGAATCGCTTCTTTCCAGTCAGACACGGACTCAATGTACTGAATTTTTTCGTTGGTTAACCAGTTTGCCAGGTTTGCCATATTCTGTTTCCCGATAAAAAATCACGTTCTGAGTTATTTATGTTTTTTACTTCAACATACTACGTGCGACATCAAGGACGTTCTCTTTGGTGAACCCAAAGTGTTTGAACAATACGCTCGCCGGCGCCGATTCACCAAAGGATTTCATACCAATGACTTTACCGTCCAGACCAGTATAGCGTTGCCAGAACCCTTCAATGCTGGCCTCTACGGCCAGACGGTTGCGGACGTTTTTCGGTAGTACTGATTCTTTATAGTGCTCATTCTGTTTATCGAAGCGCTCGGTACATGGCATTGAAACCACGCGAACCTGATGGCCTTCTTCTTTTAGGGCCACCGCCGCCGCGACGACCAACTCTATCTCTGAACCGGAAGAAATCAGTAAAATCTCGGGTTGTTCGTCACAATCAACCAGGACATATCCGCCGCGCGTAATACTTGCCAACTGGCTGGCAGTCCGGGGTTGTTGTTTAAGCGGTTGCCGGGTGAGGATCAATGCTGTCGGTCCGTCCTGGCGTTCTACAGCCTCTCGCCAGGAAACAGCCACTTCCACCTGATCACATCCTCGCCAGGTTTCCATATTTGGCGTCAGTCGCAAAGAAGCTAACTGCTCTACCGGCTGATGAGTGGGGCCATCTTCCCCAAGCCCAATTGTGTCATGCGTGTAAACAAATACTGAACGGATTTTCATCAGTGCCGCCATACGCACGGCATTACGGGCATATTCCATAAACATCAGGAAGGTGCCGCCGTAAGGAATAAATCCACCGTGTAACGCCAGACCATTCATAATGGCTGACATACCAAATTCACGGACACCGTAGGAAATATAGTTCCCTTGTGGATATTCAGCAGAGAAATCGACAGACTTCTGGTGGCGGGTAAGATTTGAGGGCGAAAGATCCGCCGATCCCCCCATTAATTCCGGCAGCAGGGTAGCAAAATGGTTAAGACATTGCTGGCTGACTTGTCGGGTCGCGAGATTTGCCGGATTAGCCTGTAATGCTGCGATGAACTGATTCATGTCTTCTGCCCAGTTTGCCGGCAGTTCACCGCGCATGCGGCGAATAAACTCAGCGGCAAGTTCCGGCCACTGTTGTTGGTAAGTCGCAAATAGCTGGGTCCATTGCTGCTCATCGCGGGCGCCCTGTTCGGTTGCATCCCACGCCTGATAGATGTTATCAGGGATGTCGAAAGGTTCGTAAGGCCAGTTCAGTTCTTTACGTACCAGCGCCACTTCCTCCGCGCCAAGGGCAGAACCATGACAGTCATGGCTGTTTGCTTTGTTTGGTGAACCAAAACCGATGATAGTTTTGCAACATAACAGACTGGGTTTATCCGTCACCCTTTTTGCTTCCCGGATGGCAGCATCAACCGACTGTGGATGATGCCCGTCAATACCGTCGATTACATGCCAGCCATAGGCCCGAAAACGGGCGGCGGTATCTTCAGAGAACCACCCCTCAACATGTCCATCAATAGAAATACCGTTATCGTCCCAGACGGCAATCAGTTTTCCGAGTTGTAATGTCCCGGCGAGGCTACAAACTTCGTGGGAAATACCTTCCATCAGGCAACCATCACCCATAAACAGCCAGGTATGGTGGTCGACAATAGCAAAACCGGGTTTATTGAACTGCGCCGCCAGCGCCTTTTCTGCAATGGCCATGCCGATTGCGTTTGCCACTCCCTGTCCCAGCGGGCCTGTCGTTGTCTCAACGCCTGGGGTGTAGCCATATTCGGGATGTCCAGGGGTGCGGGCATGCAACTGACGAAATTCACGGAGATCATCGATTGTCACATCATAGCCAGTCAGGTGCAGGAGAGAGTATAGCAGCATGGAGCCATGTCCGTTGGACTGGACATAGCGGTCACGATTAAACCACTGCGGGTTTTTAGGGTTGTGACAAAGATGGTGACGCCAGACGACCTCTGCAATATCTGCCATGCCCATTGGCGCGCCGGGATGGCCGGAATTGGCTTTCTGGATCGCATCAATACTCAGAAACCGAATCGCATTTGCTAACTCTCTGTTTACCATAACTCATCTCTCTTCAAATCAAATGTCTTCAGCAGTACGGACGATCCTGTCGGTACCGTTAACAACGGCGCAGTAAAGTATGTATAGTCATATGAGACTAAGGCTCGTCATTCCGTACCTGATTTCCATATATTTACACCATCAGGGCTGTTAATATCGGCGGTTACCAGTTTTGTTCCGATACAAAAATCAATATTTAACTCATGAAATACATACCAGTAGGATAAATTTCCCCCATACTGATAGCTTGCTGTTCGTATCATGGCGATCTTTGCTATAAGTATAGACATATTTTATGTGTCTAGTCATATTTATGATGCACCTGGACGTGTACAGATACAACATGTAAGATCAAAATAGGGATGGACATGTCGGCAATGAATGTAAATTCGTTAACTTGATCACATCTCAATGTAATCAGGCTGGTACGGAGAGAGAAAAGTCAGTCATACATGTGCAGACAGGGCTCCAGGGAGCCATTCCTTCACTCTTATCGGGAAGAAAAGCTGATGGTCGATGGCATTACAGAGAAGCAAAAAGAGGTTGTTGATTACATCCTCAGAAAAATCAAGGAGGATGGCCTTCTGCCAGGGGACAAAATTGATACTGAAATTGCCATAGCAAAGAATATCGGTATTACCCGTGCCACCGTTCGGGAAGCAACCCGAATTCTTATTGAGCAACAGAGAGTTTACCGGGTTAAGGGTTCGGGACTTTTTGTGAGTTCAATCGGGAAAAGTAACCACTCAGGCCGATTCCACGCGCTTTCACCTTTTGATTATCAGGCTCAGAAACAGGGGTATAAAGGGGTACGAAAGGTTATCTCTGTCAGTGTAATGAAAGTTCCATCACCGGATATGGCGCAAGCCTTGCGTATAAAAAACAGTGATCAGGTGTACAAAATCTTACGTCTGATGTGCTTTGATGATATTCCCGTGGCGCTTGAACACGTGCATCTGCCGGTAACCATGTTTAATAGCATGGAGTTGAGCAAACTGGAAACATCGAAATACGCCTATATTGAGCAAATTACAGCTAAAAAGGTTCAGCGCCGGGATCAAAATTTAACGGCCATAAATTTAACTGACCCGGAAGTAATGAGCCTGCTCAATTTAACGGAAAATGATGCCGTTATGGAGCTGTACGAGACCGTTTATCTCGATGACGGGACGCCGTGTGAAGTGAATATTGCGATTATCAATACCCGGCTTTTCCCGTTAAGACAAAATACAGAACGGCCATAAGACGTAGTAACCCAAAGGGCACTGCGATTACCTAATGAATTCAGCGAGTGACTGATTTTTATCCCTGACAGGCTGTGATCCTGTACTCCCTCTGATTCGGACGCATCATCACCCGTTGACGTTCACAAGCGTGGTGATGCGGGTGTGGCTGGCCAGTTTAACGCTGCCCGTTGGCGTCATCGTCCTGAGCCCGATGTGAACCGAGTTGAGCCGCAGTGCGGCTTCGGTTAACTGTTTATTTAATGGCGTTAAGCAGTTATCTTTTCTGGTTAATGACGGAGCACACTGGCGTGTTTTACGTGGTTTGTCGAAAGTGATGGAGGAGATGTGTCATTCCGTTGAGGGTATCTTACTGGAATGACACCGAATTTCTAACACTCCTTGTTATCAGATCATACAGTATGTTCAGCGCGAATTTGATGTCGAATCCAGGAATCCTGATCTTACCCGTCATTGATAAAAGGGCTTCGACTGACGTTCTTTTTTGCATTTTAACGTCAATAAGTCATCTGGTTCTGTTGTTTTTTACACCGCAACTGAAATCCATCGACAGCAAAATTACGTTGATGGTCGGGCATGGGTTTGGTTACTTCGATACGCTTTATATCATCACGTGTTGCCGGGAGAAGGGGAATCGGAAAAGTCATCGCGCCCCAGCAGGCGTGAAATATGTTTATACAGATGAATGACCGAATAATCCCGTCGCAGACTGACCCAGACGGAAGTATTGGCGGCCACGATGCCCAGAACCCCGGGAATGTTCTGTAAATCCAGTACCCTGGCAATAACACGGGCGTAGCCGGAAATGGTCAGTATCAACACAAAACAGGCATTATGCTCCACGCCCAGAACCATGGAAGACAGCGGATTTTCGATAGCTGGCTTGGTCTGATGGCGTTCATCGAGGGTATATACTTTGACGCCCCTGGCGTTGCGAACCTTGGTGACCCCAAGGCTTTTCAATAAACGGGAAACGCTGGATTGGCCGATCCGGGTATAGCCAGCGCGGACCATCTCACGGCGAATTTCATCCTGGGACACATAATTGTTGCTACTAATCAATTGATGGCAGAGGACGAGTTTGCGTTGTTCTTCTGCAAGCAAATCAGCGGTTTTTTTTATCATGAATAGCCCATTTTTACTGAGTGGTTTATTTGAAAATATATATTTCATCAATATATTGGGTAAGCAAATCAGTGTACCGATTTGCTTATGTCATTTTCATTTACCGAATCATTAAACCGCTGAAGAAATTAGCTGGATTTGCCCCCCGGTAATCATGACCACGGTCACTACCGCCAGAATGACCACCAGTCCCGCGATGGCCATTTCAAAAGGTTTAAACAACACCGAGGCCCCGATGCTGTTTTTATGCCAGGCGTACACCGCGATCCCAGGCACAAACAGCAACGAACTGAGCATCATTTGTTCGCCCGCGGCATAGCATAGCCAGATGCCATAGAGGGTGGCGATCAGGGCCAGAACGATATCGCGGGCACGACCTTCCTCATGTGGGCCGTTTCCGCCCAGCCAGGCCAGTTTTAATCCGTAGGCAGCACTGAACACATACGGCGGCAAGATGGCGGCGGTGGCAATGGAGAACAGAGCCTGATAGCCCGCGCTGTAAAACAGGGTTAGCAGTAAAAACAACTGGATCAGTCCGTTGGTGACCCACAATGCCGCCACTGGCGAGTTATTGCCGCTGGTTTTGGCGAAAAAATGTGGGAACATGCCATCTTTGGCGGCGACAAAAGGCAATTCCGCGGCAAACAATGTCCAGGCGAGTAAGGCGCCGGCCACTGACAGGATCACCCCAGCGGCGACGAATTTTGCCCCCCAGGGGCCGACGATATGTTCCAGCACCCCTGCCATGGAGGGATTCTTTAACTGGCCGAGCGTGGCCTGTTCCAGTACGCCCATAGATAACAGACTTACCAACAGGTAAATAGCCAGACAGCCTAATAACCCCAGCACCGTGGCTTTGCCGATATCGTTACGTCGGGCTGCGCGGCTAGAAACCACCGTGGCCCCTTCAATACCAATAAAAACCCAGGTGGTGATCAGCATGGTGCTTTTAACCTGATCGAACAGCACCGGATGCTGATTGCCCACCGTGATAAAATGACCCCAGAAATCATGGCTGAACACCCCGAGGCGAAAAGCCACGACTGCAGCGCAGATAAAAACCAGCAGTACCAGAACCTTCACCACGGTCAGGATGGTATTGATCAGCGCCGCTTCCTGCACTCCTCTTAATACCAGGGCATGCACCAGCCACAGCACAACCGAAGCGCCCAGGATGGACTGCCAGTTATTGCCCAGTCCAAATACCGGGAAAAAGAAACTCAGGGCGCTAAACAACAAAACCGCATAAGAGACGTTGCCGAGCCAGGCGGAAAACCAGTAACCCCAGGCGGCCTGGAAACCGATAAAATCACCGAAGCCGGCGCGGGCATAACTGTAGATACCCCCTTCCAGATCCGGCCTGCGATGGCTAAGAAATTGAAAAATCAACGCCAGGCAAATCATCCCCACCGCCGTGATACCCCAACCAATCAGCAAGGCGCCGGTAGAGGCTGAGTAGGCTAAATTTTGCGGCAGGCTGAATACGCCACCGCCGATCATCGAGCCGATGATTAATGCGATCAACGCGCTCAAACCCAGTTTTTTATCAGACATACGATCCTCCGCGAGCACTGGCGGGATAATTAATGAGGGACTGGAGAGCGACACAGCCGACAGGATCACTGTTGTTATCATGGTCCATTTGCTGGCGGCATCGCCCTTGTTACAGGAGATGTCAGTCGCTGAGCGTTGCCACCATCATCGCTTTGATGGTATGCATACGGTTTTCCGCCTGATCGAAAACAACAGAGTGCAGGGACTCGAATACTTCATCGGTCACTTCCAGCCCTTTCAGCCCATAGGTCTGCTCAATCTCCCGGCCGATCACCGTCTGTTCGTTGTGAAAGGCGGGCAGGCAGTGCATGAACTTGACCTGCGGGTTGCCAGTAGCTTCCACCATCGCCATATTTACCTGGTAGGGGGTCATAAGCGCCACTCGTTCCGCCCAGGCGTTTTTGGGTTCGCCCATCGAGACCCAAACGTCGGTATAGAGGAAATCCACTCCGGCCACGCCCCTGGCGATATCTTCGGTCAGGGTAATGGTCGCGCCGGTATGGGTGGCGATGGCGCGACAGCGCGCCACCAGTTCCTCACAGGGCTGGAAGCTTTTCGGTGATATCAGTCGAATATTCATCCCCATTTTGGCAGCCCCCACCATCAATGAATTGCCCATGTTGTTACGGGCGTCGCCGAGATAGGCGAAGGCGATCTTTTCCAGAGGTTTGCCGCCGGCGTGTTGATGCATGGTCATCAGGTCCGCCAGGATTTGTGTTGGATGGAATTCATCGGTCAGCCCGTTCCAGACCGGAACGCCGGCATACTGGGCCAGCTCTTCCACGATGTGCTGACCATAACCGCGGTATTCAATCGCGTCATACATTCTGCCCAATACTCGGGCCGTGTCCTTCATGGACTCTTTAATCCCAATTTGTGAACCGGTAGGCCCGAGATAGGTGACATGCGCTCCCTGATCAAAGGCGGCCACTTCAAAAGCACAGCGAGTTCGGGTGGAGGTTTTTTCGAAAATCAGTGCAATATTTTTGCCTTTGAGATGTTGTGATTCGGTACCGCTGTATTTGGCCTTTTTTAGATTCGTTGCCAATGCCAGCAAGAATCGGATTTCTTCTGAGCGGTAGTCCAGCAGTTTGAGAAAATGCCGAAGATGTAAATTAATGGACATAGTATTTTTCCTTATCAGACGTTATGAGCGGCGTCAGTGCCGCTCGACAGAATTAATCTGGCGTGATCAGGGTGCCGGTGTCGCCATGCATAATGGCGACACCTTGTTCCATGGCGCCGATACCCGCCGTGCCGCCGGTTGTTTTTACGAACTCGCAAACCGCCTGGATTTTCGGTCCCATGGAACCGGCGGCAAAATGCAGAGACGACAGCATCTGGGGAGTGCTATGGCGCAGCGGGGTTTGTCGGGGCGTACCCCAGTCGAGGTAAACGGCATCGGCGTCGGTAAGGATCAGCAGCGCATCGGCGTTGATCTGGCATGCCAGCAATGCCGCAGACAGATCTTTATCAATGACCGCCTCAATGCCCCGGAAGCCATTGCCGTCGCGTGTTACCGGGATGCCACCGCCGCCGTTGCAAATCACCAGGTGGCCGCGGGCTGCCAGAGCATATATGGCATCGCGCTCAATAATGTGCAGTGGTCGGGGAGAGGGCACCACGCGGCGCAGATAGTGGCCGTCCGCTTTCATGGCCCAGCTCCGCTCGGCCTGTAACGCCTCAGCCTGTGCGGCGGTATAGACCGGACCGATAAATTTGCTGGGTTTAAGAAAGGCATCGTCGTTGGGATCCACTTCCACCTGGGTCAGCAATGCGCTGATTTCTCTGCCCGGTAGTTTGTTTTTCAGCGCCTGTAACAGCATGTAGCCAATCATGCCCTGGGATTCGGCGCCCAGGATGTCGAGGGGCCAGGGCTTGGCCTGGGTATCGACACTGTTTTGTAGTGCCAGCAATCCGACTTGCGGCCCGTTGCCATGGACCAGAATGATTCGCCATTCATGGCTCAGGGCAGCCAGGGTCTCGGCGGCGATAGCAACATTGCGGCGTTGAATTTCCGCTTCCAGCGGCTCGCCGCGGCGCAGTAAGGCATTGCCTCCCAGCGCCACAACCAGGATCGGTTTGTTCATATTCATCTGTTTCCTGTTTCCCAAAAGAGAATCAAATTCCGTCACGCTCTAGCGGACAACTCATGCAGCGGGCGCCGCCACGACCACGGCCCAGTTCATCACCGGGAATGGTCAGCACGGTAATGCCGGCTTTATCATATTTTTCATTGGTATAGGTATTGCGCTCATAACCGATAACCACACCGGGGCGCACCGCCAACACGTTATTGGCATCGTTCCACTGCTCGCGTTCCGCTTCGAACACGTCGCCGCCGGTGGTGATCAGTTCGATATGGTCCACGTCCAGCACCTGCTCCAGGGCCCGTAAAAAAGAGGGTTTTTCGGTCATCTTCACGCCACCCTTATCATTGGGGGTCAGATCCCAGTAGCCCTGGTTGACCTTGATGACCTCCGGATAAATGGAAAATTTATTAATATCCAGATGTGTCATGACTGTATCTAAATGCATACATGAGCGATGTTTGGGCAATTGCAGTGCAATAACCCTGGCGGCCTGATGATGTTTAAATAAGGATTGCGCCAGTAGCTCCACGCCTTGTGGCGTAGTACGTTCAGACAGGCCGATTAATACCGCGCCGCGACCAATCACCAATACATCACCCCCTTCAATAGTGGCGTTGTCGTAATTAATCGTTTCGTTGTCGAAATATTTAATAAAGGGCTGGTTGGCAAAAAGAGGATGCCAGCGATAAATAGCGCGTAGATTATTGCTTTCGCGCCGTCGGGCTTCTTTTGCCATCGGGTTAATAGAAACGCCATTATATATCCAGCAGGATGTATCCCGGGTAAATAAATGATTTGGTAATGGTGAAATAATAAAATCGGTCAGACTATGGCTATTCACCACCATATTAGAAAAACCTGTCGGTACTTCGCTATAGGTTAAACCGCCAGTCAGTATATGCGCTAACTCCTGGTTGGACAGGGTGCGCAGCCAGCACCGTATGTCCAGAGCGAATGAGGGGCCCAGGCGGAAATCTGATACCTGAGTGTTTAGCAGCCATGCCCTGGCTTCTTCGTTGGCCAGGGTTTCGGCCAGCATGTCGGTTAATAATAAGACGTCCACATGCTCTTTACGTAGAGTGGCAGCAAAAATGTCATGTTCTTTACCCGCTCTCTCAACGGATAATACATCATCAAATAATAGTTCTTGACAATTTGACGGCGTTAAATGTTTCAGGCTTAAATTTGGTCGGTGCAGCAGGACACGGCAAAGTCGCCCTATTTCTGATCCAACATAATGACTTGGCATAATGAATAAAACCTCTGTTGAAATTAAAAAGTTGAAACTTTTCGCACTATCTCCCCGACGAATATTTAATATCCGAACGAATAATCATTAAAGGAAGTAATATATCTTTGCGATGGCGGAGATATTATCGATGAGCCGTCATTCAAAAATGATCAAGATCAAATTTAATTTATTATTTTCCGTGTCGTAGCGATTATTTGATAACAATCATTATTTGTGTAATTGATGTAATCATAAAAATGAATGTTTATGTGATTTTCCTGCCTTGAATTCCGACAAAAGCCGATGTTATCTTGCTGGCAGGATAATTGCTGCATAACTAATGTATTGATTTTTTGGTAATTACTTATTTATCACGGCGACCTGATCAATGTTTATGCATTGTGGCGGATTTTTTATCCCCACAGAAAAATATTACGTTGGAAAACTATGCTAAAATCAATGAAATAAACCGTAATAATGAATTGTGACGTAAGGGGGTATTAATTAAAAAAATACCCTGTAAACAATTAATTAGATTTTCCTCTGTAGCATGGTATTTAATACTTTTTCGCTTTTATTGCATAAAATTCTTCACCGGTGAGCAACTATGGGGCAAGTAACAGAATAATTAATCACTCATGAATGTTAGATTAGCGTTGTGAACGGTTATGTTGAAGAAATATCATTTAGATAAAACCGCCGTCAGTCAGTATCGTCTCCTGAATTTTTACACAATTCCCGGCATACTTATCCACTCAAACCACGAATGCGGAACGTACTGGATTTACATGTCTGGCGCCTTCATGTAACGGGAAGTTAATTAAATGGATATTTGTCAGGTTAGAATATTTATATGTTTATGGAATAAATTTCCATTGAAATTAATTAAACGGTGTGTAAAATGAAAACTTACATTTGGGTGTTTTTTATGCAGCCGCGCAATTGTATTGATTAAAATCATTATTTTTATTTTTTAAGGTTCAAGTTTTCTTAGCTAAATGCAGTAAAATAAATCGGGAGATGGGCGGTTACAGAACGATACAATGAAAAAATGACCCAGGATATAAAGTCGCGAGGTCATTTATCCCACGATGACAAAAGTAGCGTATTGCAGTGTAAAAAACGGAAATGACAATTTCTCGCACATGACGCTGTTTACGCGGTGAATAGTCAATAGACACATTATCATGATTGATGTATCGGCTAACCGCCGTGGGCGGTAGCGTGCCTGCTTGCTAACGGCAAAGATTAAACATAGCGAGCAGAGGGATAAAACAACCACGTTGAGATGCGATGGGATGTCAGAAAGATACCACTAAACATTTCATAAAAAAGAGCGTGTTTTATCTTCTGGCGGTGAAAGGACGTCCGTATTAATGACATAAAAGAATCGACTAAACCATTTTAGGTAACACCATTCCTGATTACTCAGGAGGTTCATACCGTCACCTGGAATACCTCATGGAAATAAAAAAACAGCGGACGTGAAGGAAAACATTAATGATGATAAACAGCGCCGCCTGTCCGCGGATAAATGAGGACAGCGAACAGTTTGGCAGTAACAGCTATCCGCATGAATCAGTGTTCGTCCCGAATTATGGCTTGCCTGAGGTAAAACAGTGGCTGCATGACGGTATCAAATAGTATAAATGCGGGCGGGTTCTTTGCTGCAGTTCCCGATTCAATGGCTGTTTCCTCTCTATCGACAGCACCAGAGATAATTATTTTATGCGCATAGATTATGTGATTACCGGTCTGGAGATCGGCGGCGCCGAATATCAGGTTGTTGCACTGCTTGAACAACTGGCGCTGCGTGGTCACCAGATGCGACTGATTTCGCTTATTCCCCCCTCATCGGCAATCTTTACCGATCGTCTGGCGGCGGCCAATATTCCCGTGCATTCACTGGCAATGCGTTCAAGTAAAGATTTGCCACAGGCGCTCTTTCGCTTGCGAAAAGTACTGCGGCAATCCCGGCCAGATATCGTTCATGGCCACATGATCCACGCGAACCTGCTGAGCCGACTGGTGCGCCTGTTATTGCCTTCACTCACGGTGATCTCAACCGCGCACAGTACCCGGGAAGGTGGAAAACTGCGCGACTGGGCATACCGTCTGACAAGCCCGCTTAGTCAGATGAACACCTGCATCAGTGAAGCAGCGACACATCGCTTTATCAGCGAACGGGTTTTCCCGCGCGGCAAAACGCGTACTATTTTTAACGGTATCGATACGGAAAAATTCCATCCGGCAGAGCCAAAGCAATCACACGGCGGGCCATTTCGCTGGCTGGCGGCGGGAAGGCTGGCGGAAGAAAAAGATTATCCGGTGTTGATAACTGCCTTCAGCCAGTTACCTGCCAGCACACTATTGATTGCCGGTAACGGTCCGTTACTGGCATCACTAAAGCAACAAGTCATACAGGCTGGACTGGAGGACCGTGTTGAGTTCCTTGGCGTTCGTTACGATATCGCACAACTTTACCGTCAGGTTGATGGTTTTGTGTTGTCATCCGAGCGGGAAGGTTATGGTCTGGTGGTGGCGGAAGCTATGGCATCTGAACTTCCCGTGGTGGTGACCCACTGCGGTGGTCCTGCTGAGATTGTCGGTGAAGATGGTGCGGCGGGTTGGGTGGTGCCGGTTAAAAATCCATCCGCGCTGGCCAATGCGTTGGCCTCGGTAGAGGCGCTTTCCGGCGCCGAAAGAGCATTATTGGGGAAAACGGGCCGCAAAAAAATTCAGGATAATTTCTCCCTGCATCAAATTGTCACGCAATGGGAACACCTTTACGCCATGCTTAGTCACCAGGCTGATTAGCCGGGTTAGTCATTTCGCCAGAAAAGATTCTGTTATCGCCGGAATCGCTGATTACTAAAACCTCACTCCATTTTTCCACTAGCGTACATTTTTTAGCAAATCCAGCATTAACCCGGCGGTATTCTTTTCGGTGGTCGTATTTCAACCTGTGCAGATGTTATTGGATAGACCTCCGCCATCTTTCAGGCTACCAATCGGTCTGGTCATAAAACGAGCGTGGCTTCAGTGACCAGATATCGTGCGCGATGTCGAACAACAAGGATGTTATGAAAATAGTGTTAATCGGTACCACAGCAAATTGTGTGGTTGGTTTCAGATCCGACCTGATTAAATTGCTGCATCAACAGGGGCATCAGGTGTACGCCTTTGCCCTCAATTACACTGAAAAAACCCGTCAACAAGTAACGGCTCTGGGGGCTACTGCCATTGATTACCGATTCAGCAGAACAGGATTGAATCCGTTAAAAGATATTTATGATACCTGCATGTTAAGCCGGCAGTTAAAACAACTACAACCCGATCTGGTGCTGTCTTATTTCTCCAAACCCGCCATTTTCGGCACCCTTGCGGCCGTTATGGCCGGAGTGAGAAAGCGTTATGCTATGCTTGAAGGATTGGGTTACTTGTTCACCGAACAGCCGCAGGGTGTGAGCTGGAAAGTAACGCTACTGAAAAAAATACAAGTCATGCTTTACCGCTACGTGTTCCCAAAATTGGATGCATTACTGCTGCTTAATCCAGATGATTGCCATGATCTACTGGTCAATGCCAATATCAACGTTAAACGCACCCATGTGCTGGGTGGCATTGGGCTTAATCTGGCCGATTACCCCTTTTCAGTGCCGCCAACCAGGCCGGTATCGTTTATTTTTATTGGCCGTTTGCTGGCTGAAAAAGGGGTGTATCAATATGTATCCGCCGCCAAACAGGTTAAGCAGCGCTATCCCGATGTGCAGTTTTATATGTTGGGTGCGATTGATAAGCACAACCCGGGTAGTCTGACAGAACAACATCTGGACCAGTTAATCAAAGATGACATTATTATCTCACCGGGTCATGTAACGGATGTACAGGCATGGATCGCCAAATCCAGCGTGTTTGTGTTGCCATCCTATTACCGTGAAGGCGTCCCCCGTAGTACGCAGGAAGCGATGGCGATGGGGCGCGCAGTATTGAGCACGGATGTCCCGGGCTGCCGGGAAACCGTTGTCCATGGCAAGAACGGTTATCTGGTGCCACGCTGGTGCCACGAAGCACTGGCAGAAAAGATGATTACCTTGATAGAACATCCGGAAAAAATTACCGCGATGGGGCTCGTCAGCTACCAATTGGCGCAAGAGAGGTTTGACGCCGATAAAGTCAATCGTCGCCTGTTGAAGATGCTGAATATTCCGATGAATTCTCCCGCCATGGAACCTGACGTTATCGGTTCGTGTAATGACTCCAGTACAAAAATATCGTCAGATGTTGGCGCTGATGGCACTAACGCCACGAAAGCCACGAAAGCCACGAAAGCCACGAAAGCCACGAAAGCCACGAAAGCAAAGTAATCCCACGACATGTGGACAACGGCTACAACGGATTGTAAACATTAAGAGAAAACCCGTGAATGTAATTTCCCCTTTTTTTACCTTACTTTTCATTGTGTTTGTGATGCTGAGTTCAGTAAATATCTATATTGGCAGTTATCTCAATTGGTTTATTTAACTAATATTACTGGCGCTCGCTGTAGCCGGTACTTTGGTGGCATCCCCGGCTCCGCTAATGCAAACTGTACGAGTCCGTTTGCACTATTTCCGTGATTATAAACCCCTGTTGGCGGGCTGGTTGCTGTTCATCGCGGGTATTGTCATCGCTGCTTACGTAAATGATGGCGTCGGTTTATATACCGTGGTGAAGTACTTGGTTTTTCTGTTGGTTTTGGTGGGACTGGTGCTCATCACGCCGCTTTCTGCGGCTTTTTTGGAAAAGTCGCTCTGCGTTGCACTGTTTATTTCCCTTGCCCCGCTTATTTTTCTGATCCTGTTTGGCCAGCTTGACACGATCGTGATACTGGGAGATGGCCGCATGGGGTGGATTGCCAGTTTACCGGGTGTTATCTGGAAAGTGGGGGCCTGTGTCTGGCCTTTTGCGGTCTGGCATTGTCTGAAGAGATTCAGCTTTGGTAATGGCATGCTGGCGCTGAGTGCTGTCGTGATCATGGCGCTGGATGGGAGTCGTACAGCAATGTTATGGCTGGTTCTGGTTTGGTTCGTTCTGACCGTGATTGCGATAGCCACGCATGTTAATCGAAAACCGCTACGTGTATCGGCGGGTTTGCTGCTGGCCATACTGCTTTCCTTCTGTGTGATTCAACCCATGTTGCTGAACCGGGCCGTCGACCACAATGTTCAGGCAACCTCTGAATTCAAAGCGTGGGTCATCGAACAAGGTCATCGGCACGAAAACAGGCAAGGGAGGGAGGATGTCTCGGCTATTAGCCCCGGTGAGGACGGACAAGGGGAAATACGCACCACGGCGAAAAGGTTCACATCCACTCGCCTGATCAATGGCGAGAATGGTGTACGTCTGGAAATGCTGCGTGTTGGCTGGCAACAGGCGGTGAATAAATTCCCTTGGGGAGGCGGGTTCGGCAGTACACGGGTGATGGATCTTGGCGTCAGAAACAACATCCACATGACATACCTGCAATTATTAGCTGATGAAGGCGTACTGGCGTTTGTCGGTTACCTGATATTCATCCTGTTTCCGGTATACCGCGGTTTAGGCTACATCGCGGCAAAGCGCGAAGGGTTTGTCGAACGTTTTGAACAGTTGCTTTGCCCTTTGTCGGTCATCGTGCTGATGCTGTTTATTGGGTGCTTCCATCCGTTGAGTAATGAACTCACGGAATGGGGGGTTGTTTTAACTGCTATTGCCCTTGTGATCACCCATGTCCCGCATCGTCACTAACACTTTTTGGCTTCTGCTGGCTCAAATCGGGGGATTGTTTATTCCATTGATTGAACTGCCGGTACTGGCTCGTGCGCTTGGCCAGCAAGAATATGGCCAGGTTCTGTATGCGCTGGGCCTCGCTTTGACCGCCTCTGTTTTCGTCGAGTTTGGTTTTAACTTCAGTGCGGCCCGTAGTGTGGTGAATGCCCAGGGCGATCGGCGCAAACTGGCGCAGTTGGTCGCCAACGTGTTGCTTGCCAAACTGTTATTAAGCCTGGCCGTTGGTCTGGTAATCGCAATGCTGATGGTGTTTGGTACCAGTGCTACGGTTATTCCCGGTCAATGGTTTATCTGGGTTTCACTGTTTATTCTGGCCTTTGGCTTTACCCCACTGTGGTATTTTATCGGTACTGAGCGGTTGATCTTTCCGGCATTACTGGATCTGTCGCTGCGTAGCATCGGCTTATTTCTCATCATCCTGCTGGTCTCTTCGCCGCAGCATGCGCAGCGCGTTCTGACAATCCAGGCCAGCGTAGGCGGGTTCAATACCTTGCTTACAACATTATTGATGATCCGTGTGACCGGTTTAGGCCGTATAAGCCTGCGTGGCGCGTGTGCTGTTTTGCGCGAAAGCTGGGAGTTGTTTTTGTACAAAGGCTCTCAAAGTATTGTGGGATCGATTGCCTCTACATTACTGGGCTTGTTAGACGGTGTGCGTGCTGTGGGGATGTTTGTTCCAGCCGAAAAGCTGGTGCGAGCGGCGAGCGGATTAGCCGCCTCGATGCTGAATATCGCTTTTCCCTACCTGGTCAGGGTGCGGGCTGGCTCTGCCCGGCACGCCAAAAAAATCGTCAGTTTGACACTGATGGTGCTGGCTGGGTTGACGGTTGTTTTTGCTATGCTTACAGTCTGGCTGGCGCCATGGTTGGTTAATCTGGTATTCGGGCCCGGTTATCAAGGTACGGTGAGTCTGTTGAGAATCGTGGTCTGGATTGCCCCGCTGCGCATATGTAGCATGGCGCTGGCCATTCTCTGGTTCATTCCTGATGGTAAAGAACAGGTTGCAAGCCGGGCAATGATGGTTAACCTCGTGACTATCTGTGTGCTGGCTTTTTTGCTGGTACCGACATTCGGGGGATTGGGGATGTCCATCGCCTTCCTCGCCGCCGAAATTATCATGTTTTGCGTGCTGTTCTTTTTATTCTGCAACAGGTCAGCATGTTAGCGTCGACGCTAATACCTGCATTACCCGCTTACCCGCTTACCCGCTTACCCGCTTACCCGCTTACCCGCAACAAGCTGCAAGCTGCAAATGGGCGGCATATCCCGCCCATTTTCCCGGGTGAAACCCTCCTTAGCAATACAGAAAAAACGGGCGCGTTTTAGCCGGGGAATACTTTAGCCTGCGCGATTTACTGTGTATCCTCTTTGTCCCTTCCAACAGTGGCATCGCCATCTCTTCCCTGTTCATCCACCTTTCCCAACCAGATGTATTTTTAATGATCCCCAAACAGCACCGGGTCACAACTCATGGCGTCGTTTCTCAGGGGGAAATTCCTGTTTCTGGCGAAACGTTACCTATCTGTCGTTGACGGGTGCAATAATTCACGCGCGCTGAGGAGAACGGTCCTGCCCGATTTTTCAGGGCATGCGCGGCATAATTAGGGTGATATTATGCTGTACACAGTGGTCTTCTCCTGAGGAGTTAAACAGCATGATAAAAGCAAGAAAACGATGATTTAAGCCTGTATGATAACAAGATGTTAATCTATTAATTCGTCTCGTTCTCTATATCTATAAGAATTCGCGTTGCAAACATGCACAGCGCCAGTGCATCAGCAATGCGCACGATGACGGTTATATACAGGAATAATCATGCAAGACACATTTTATGGTGTGATCCCGCCAGTTCCGACGGTGTTTGATGACCACAATGAATTCGATGCGCCAGGTATGGCAATGTTGCTGGATAAACTCATTAATGATGGCGCCACGGGTCTGTTGATTCTGGGGAGCGGTGGTGAGTTTTGCCATCTGTCTTCAGCTCAGCGTTGCCACATTGCCGCGTTTTGTTTGCAGCATGTTAATCATCGGGTCCCTGTTTTAGTGGGTATTGGGGCGCCGGGAACGCAGGAATCTATTGATATTGGCCGACATGCCCAGGAACACGGGGCAGACGCCGTGCTGGCCATCAACCCTTATTACGCTAAAATCAGCGATGAAGGGATGTATCAACACTATAAACACATTGCCAGCGCCATCGGTATTCCCGTCTTTCTTTATAATTTTCCGGCACTGAGCGGGCAGGATATTGGCATTAACACCATTATCCGTCTGGCGAAAGACTGTCCCAATATTGTGGGTATTAAAGATACTATTGATAATATCAGCCATATCAGGGCGCTCATTAATCAGGTACGGCCAGTTCGCGAAGATTTTATTATTTTTTCTGGTTATGACGAATATCTCATGGACACGCTTATCCTCGGCGGTAATGGAGGTATTCCGGCAACATTTAATTTTATGCCGGAATTAACTCGCGGTATTTATCAACGTTATTTACAGGGCGATTATCAGCAAATGTTGCATCTGCATCGGCAGGTATCGCAGTTGTCTGATCTGTATGAGCTCGACACGCCCTTCTTTAGTGTGATCAAAGAGGCGATTCGTTATTGTGGCTGTAACATTTCCACTCAGGTTTTACCGCCATCATTGCCACTGTCAGCCGACAAAAAAGCCCGGCTGTTTGCTCTGATTGACACGGTGAAACAACAGCAATAAAACGAACGGATTTCATCTGGTCGTGTGGCGGAGCAGAGAATATCCGGCAGCCTTTTTCGGGTTAGATAGCGATTCACCCCGGTGAGCTGGCAATCACCCAACAAGGTGAAAAAGGACATGCCCGTGACCGCACTAAGAACATATGCCGGGTAACCACCTGGCGTAGCAATTTGATATCAGGAGTTGAAGTATGACCGAAATGATTAGCCGCCGTGGTCTGCTGGCGATCGGTGCTGCACTGGCCACCAGTGTGGCGTTGCCTTCTTCCGCGCAGGATCCAAAGACACTTTCGGATCATATGCGCCATATGAATGAGATCCCGCCAGACGCCCCCAAAGTAGCGATGCTGATTTATCCGAATATGGTTGCCCTCGATCTGATTGGGCCAATGACGGTGCTTAAAATTTTACGTTGTAACGTACAACTGGTGTGGAAAGATAAACAGCCCGTCGCCACTGATGTTGGCATCCCGCTGATGGCGACGCAAACGTTTGACGAATGTCCGGCCGAACTCGATGTGCTGTTTGTCCCCGGCGGCCTAATGGGAAGTATCGCTTGTATGAATGATCCCGTGGTGTGCGCTTTTCTCGCCGATCGCGGATCGCGCGCCCGCTGGGTGACGAGTGTCTGCACCGGAGGGCTGGTGTTGGCGGCGGCTGGATTACTGAAAGATTATAATGCCACCTCACACTGGGCAGTAGCCGACCTGCTACCGCTGATGGGCGCGCGTCATGTTGATCAACGCGTAGTCCATGATCGTAATCGTCTCACGGGTGGTGGAGTAACGGCGGGTATTGATTTTGCCTTGTTACTGGCCGCGCAGTTGAAAGGGGAAGAAGCCGCGAAACGTGTGCAACTGATTATTGAATATGCCCCAGCGCCGCCATTCCACAATGGCACACCCGCAGAGGCAGGGCCGGAACGGGTTGCCGCAATGCGTAAAGGTCGGGTCTCAATGGATGCTCAGGCACGTGCCGCCGCACTGGCGGCGGGGAAACGGCTGGGCTATACCGCATAGCAGAGCGGGGCGGTAGATATCGCCATCTCCCTGGATGATCTGCCGCTCGTCCCACCCATTTAACCCGCGGCGCGGCCTTTTGTCACCGTGGGTTACTTTTCCTCTGGCGCCTCAGACAGGGGAACAATTTTTATATTAATCATCCCGATACCCAGTTTGCGCGGATCCTGACCAATAATATTATCAAGGTTACTTTGTTGTGGCTGCGGTGGGGCAATAATCAATGTCGCGGCATTCTCAGGGTTACTAAAGCGCAGTGTGGTGGTGGTGACCGTTGCAGCTAAATCCAGGGTTTGTTGTTGATTTCCAACCCGAACAGCAACGGGCTGATGGATATTCGGACCATAGGCTTTAGCACTGATCACCAGGTCAAAACGCGCGGGTAATGGTTTGGCATATTCAATGGTTACCTGCGCCGCCAGATTGGCATTGGACCAGCGGCCCCAGTTCTCCAGACGAGAGATCCCGGTAAACTGTTTGACGGATGCTGGCGCGCCAGGGACATTGAAAATAAAACTGTCGGCCTGATAACGGATATCATTGTCGGGGATTTTTAGCAGATCAACATGCTGTTTAAACCGCGCATCATCAATGGGGGGGTTATCAAAGCTGACTGTGCCCTGATATTTCTCCTGGGTGATATGCAGTATCTGTGGTTGTCCTCCCAACTGGCCCTGCGCCAGGCAGAGATCAGTTGAAATCGCCAGCGCGGGTGACCATAAACGGCCCATTTTGTAGCAACGATCAATCCAGACAAACTTGTCGCGTGCGCTAAAATCCGCCAGTTGGTAACGCAATGGCGCCGAATATTCGCCTTCTGGCATCGGTTCCACTTTATTGTCTGAAACACGTAATAGCAGCGGCAAGCGAAAATGGGTTCCGGAAAAACTGAAGGTGCCCTTGTTCTGATCGATTTCATAGTGGGTGAGAGACTTAGGAAAATTCCACAGTTGAATAATATCGGGTTTCCACTGATTAACTTTTTCTTTGATATTGATAAACATCGCAGAAAGCGACTGACTCGATAAACTGCTGCGCCCCAGCCCGATATAGTTATCGCCGCCAAGAATATCCAGCACCGTTGCGCCGTTGTCCAGCGAGCTGCGTTTCACGGTGATCTGTCTGTTTTGCGGTTGGTCACCGCGAATAATGATGAACAGATTATTGCGTTTTTGCTGATTGAGGTACTTGTAGGCGGTGTTGTTCATCGCCAGATGATCGGATGACACCACAATAACGGTGTTTTTAAAATAGGGCGAAGCTTTGATCCGGGTGATCAGATTTGCAATGTGTTCCTGGCTACAGGTCACCGCGCTGAAAGACTGATTCAGTTGGCCCTCATAGTAGTAATTTTTCCGCTGGCAGGAGCGCGAGATAAAACCATCAGGATGGTGCGTATCTACCGTCAGTGTAAATAACGAGAAACGCTGAGGTTGTTGTGAAAGTTCAAGGTATTTCTGATAGACCTCGTCCAGTACCGTATCGTCATAAAACCCCCAGTTATTGTGATAGTCGGGATCGTCGACAATACCTTTCAACTCCTGTAAACCGTCGAGATGATCAAAACCATGCGATTTCAGGAACACATCTTTGCCGGCAAAGCGCAGATCAGCGCCTTGCATAAAGTAATTGGCATAACCAGAGCTCTTCAGGATATCGCCGAGACACACATTTTGCGGGAAGAAACTGGAAAGCGAGGCTGACGCATTGCCTTCAAAGGGCGCGAATAAAGGAATGCCGCATTGTGACGCGACCATGCCTGCAATGGTGTACTCCGTGCCTGGTAGTTGTTCGGTATGGCTGAAATCAATGGCATCTTGCTGTTTTATCCGCCCCAGTTCAGGGGTCAGCTCGGGAAATGTTCGGTCATCGAAATAGGTGCGCTCCAGGCTTTCAGCATAAATGTAAACGAGGTTTAGTTTAGGCGCAGGAATGATTTTGTGAGGCACTTTGTAATAAGCGTCGAAATCTGAACCCGACTGGCGGGTTTGTGATTGGATCAATGCGCTGACTTGCTGAAACGCTGGGGTGGTTTTGATTGAAATCAGCGCCAGTGCCAGCGCGAGAACACTGTAGCCAAAATGATGCGGATGGCCTTTGCGCCGCCGCAATACCCAGGAAAGCATGAAAAAAACCAGTACCAGCACCAGTATGAGCCCTGCCGCCGGCAAAATATATTTACCGAATCCGGCACCCGTCATACTGCTGGTGAGGGTGTAGATGACTGCGTCGTTGATCCCTTCCCCGGTAAAGTAATTACTGGCATACAGGGTCGCATTGAGGATGATAAACAGCCCGGAGACCACCAGGATGGCGATGAACCAAAAGGCGTTCCGTCCGGCTTTTACTGAATAAATCGCAACAGATGCGAGAAAAAAAATGACTGAAAGTAATTCAGACAACGTGATTCCTCTCTTTAATCATAGGGCGCGCGGTCTGTCACGCCCGCTCGTTGTGCGCAGAGAAATTTTTGTAATTTTTCAATCTATCGTGGCTGTCATATTGCTGCAACATGTGATGTCAGAAATGTGGCATAGTTCAGAACTGGTTTAGGGATAGTTGATATTTTTGGCGGTGAAATGACATTAAGCTGCGCGATACCCGTATTGTCCAGAGAAGGCTTCGCCTGCCGGTTCCACCATGGATGAGAGGATCCCTCATCGATTTCACTGACAGAAATTCCGCCTCTTTCACCACATTCTACTGCCGGGCAGGCATAAAAAAGCAGCACAATTTGTCGGTATCAGCGAAGATGATGGGCGATGGATAGTGATGAGCAGCCGGTGCTTATCATCGCCTCAGTCAGTGTTATTGCAGTGCCCCGCTATTTTTTTCTTATCGGTTTAATGTGAAAGAAGGAAAATGATGAAAACTTATACAGTAGCGGTCATTCCTGGTGATGGCATTGGTGTGGATGTCACAAAAGCGGCATGGCAGGTGTTGGAGAAAAGTGCGCAGAAGCATGGTATTCATTTGCAACCATCCTGGTTTCCCTGGTCATGTGATTATTACCTGAAACATGGGATGATGATGCCGAAAGAGGGCATTGCGATCCTAAAACAGTTCAATGCCATTCTGTTGGGCGCGGTTGGCTGGCCAGCGCAGGTGCCGGACAATGTTTCGTTACACGGGCTATTATTGCCGATTCGTCAGCAATTCGACCTTTTTGCCAATGTACGTCCGCATCGCTTATTGCGCGGGGTCCAGGGGCCATTGCGCGAGGCGGCATTTGATATCCTTTGCATCCGTGAAAACACCGAAGGTGAATACAGCGGTGCTGGCGGGCGTATACATCAGGGTACACCACAGGAAGTGGCGGTTGAAACGTCGATTTTTACCCGTCATGGCGTAGAGCGTATTTTACGTTTTGGTTTTGAGGCGGCACGTAAACGGCAGAAACGTCTGGCATCGGTGACCAAATCCAATGCGCAAAAATATACGATGGTAATGTGGGATGAAATCACCGATACCCTTGCTGCGGAATATCCTGATGTGGCGGTAACGCGCTATCATATTGATGCCATGGCCGCGCGTTTTGTTATGCACCCGCAGACACTGGATGTGGTGGTCGCCTCGAATCTGTTCGGTGATATTCTTACTGATCTTGGTGCTGCCATTCAGGGCGGATTGGGCTATGCCGCATCGGCAAACCTCAATCCTGACCCGGCATTTCCCTCCATGTTTGAACCGGTACATGGTTCCGCCCCGGACATTGCCGGGAAAAATATCGCGAATCCCATTGCCGCAATCTGGTCGGGGGCGTTAATGCTGGAGCATTTGGGTGAGACATCAGCGGCAAATGACATTATGCAAGCAGTGGAACGGGTGACGGCGGAGGGGCTGGGTAATCAGGCGCTCAGTACGGACGCCCTGACGACGGCGATACTGCACCAGCTTTAAGCGCGAAGCGCGGCGACGCATGTCGCCGTTATGTTGGCACCCGGTGGTATGGCCGTTCTTCCCGGCAACCCGGGTGCCAGGGACCCAGGAGGAGGGCAGATAGCTGTTTTGTAACGGTTGCTTACATTCCGATGCGCCCCCTGACAATTACGTCCGCTGTATTTCATTTCAACATGCTATAAACAAATAGTTAACATCTAACGGGGCTACTGACCGCAGGGGATAAGTGGCGTTGCCACCGTCGGGCTGCTGATACCCGACCTGTACCCAAAAAATTTCGCGTTGCACAAAGGAAGCGAATCAATTTCGCTGAGCGCATGGCGCCAGGTGAATGCATTCCGCCACCCGACCAGCAACCTGGAAGATCACGGGTATTTCTACAACGTGCACCGTGCTGGTGGGTTATTCCCATAACAATCAACATCCCACTCCCTGCGTGGTGATGTCTGAACAGGATCAACCTTATGATCAACTGGACACCGACCCAGCGCAATGTGGCATTCGCCAGTTTTGCCAGCTGGACGCTGGATGCTTTTGACTTTTTTATCCTGGTTTTTGTATTAAGCGATCTTGCTGAAAATTTCCATACCAGTATTTCCGAGGTATCCATTGCGATTATGCTAACGCTGGCGGTCCGCCCGGTGGGGGCATTATTGTTTGGTCGACTGGCGGAAAAATATGGCCGCCGTCCGATCCTGATGGTGAATATCGTATTGTTTTCCCTGTTTGAGTTACTTTCGGCATGGTCGCCGACATTTGCGGTGTTTCTGATTTTCCGGGTTATTTATGGTGTGGCGATGGGTGGCGTTTGGGGCGTTGCGTCATCACTGGCGATGGAAACGATCCCGGATCGTTCAAGGGGGCTGATGTCGGGTATTTTTCAGGCGGGTTATCCTTGCGGTTACTTGCTGGCCTCGATCATTTTTGGTCTGTTTTACAGCCTGGTTGGCTGGCGGGGAATGTTCCTGATTGGCGCGTTACCGATACTGTTGTTGCCGTTTATCTGGTTTTATGTCCCGGAATCCCCGGTCTGGCTGGCAGCGCGTGAGCGTAAAGAAAGTTCGGCGTTGTTGCCTGTTATCCGTACCCACTGGAAACTCTGTGTTTTCATGGTGTTATTAATGGCTTGCTTTAACTTTTTCAGTCATGGCACCCAGGATTTATATCCGACCTTCCTCAAGGTACAACACCATTTTGATCCCCACACCGTCAGCATTATTGCTATTTGTTACAATATTGCAGCCATGCTTGGCGGGATTTTCTTTGGTTCGCTATCTGAAAAAATCGGCCGTAAAAAGGCGATTATCCTGGCCGCGATACTGGCATTACCCATATTACCCTTATGGGCATTTTCCAGCGGCTCTCTGGCTATCGGGGTGGGGGCTTTCCTGATGCAATTCATGGTGCAGGGCGCATGGGGTGTGATACCGACCTACCTGACCGAACTGGTGCCGGCGAATGCGCGTGCGGTGCTGCCGGGGTTTGTTTACCAACTGGGCAATTTGATCGCCTCGGTGAATGCGACGCTGCAATCTAAAATTGCGGAAACACACGGCGGCGACTACGGGCTGGCCATGGCTATCATTGCCGGAACCGTCGCGGTATTGATTTGTGTGCTGGTGGCCTTTGGCCGTGAAACCCGCGGTATTGAGATCTCCGGGGCTGTGGCGTCACCACGGCATTAATTATTCACTGCTATCAATCTGTTACGGGGGATAGTCCCCCGTAATGGCCGGAACCTTCCTGGCAGACATCGACCCATGTGGCCTGTGTCAGTTCCGCCATTCTGGTGGGTGAAATGCGCACCGCGCTATGTGTTGCGCCCGCGGCCGGCAACACTTCGGCAAAGCGCTTCAGCGAGATATCGCAAAACACCGGCAGGGGGTTTTCCAGACCAAACGGGCAGACACCGCCCACCGGATGGCCAGTCCAGTTAACCACTTCATCGGTATTCAGCATCCGCGCTTTACTGCCGAATACGGCTTTCAGTTTGCGGTTATCCAGACGGGCATCACCGCGTGTCACCACCAAAATTACCTGATCTTTCACTTTAAGTGACAGTGTTTTGGCTATTTGTCCCGCGTCGACATGATGAGCCTGCGCCGCCAGGGCAACCGTTGCCGTGCTTTCGCTCAGTTCAATGATCTCAATGTCAGGGGATCGCTCAGCAAAAAACTGCCGTACAGACTCCAGGCTCATGTTTTTCTCCAGACGAGGCGAAGGCAATACGCTGCCATAACCGACATCATCTGTAAACCGGGAGCGCGGTGAAAAAACGCGGAGCTGCCGAAAACAGGGAAAGTTTCTATTCTTCTACTGCAAAATGATAAAAGTTATCATATGATATTGGTAATCATTATCACTTGTGGTGCCTGCGATGCTGATTGCGATGTTAAGCGCCTGCGGATTGTGGGGAATAAGCTGGATGTGGGGAAAACGACTGGATAGTGCCTGGGGTGTGCTGTTGCCGTGCGCCATGATGCCGTTACTGGCATTAATGCATTTCTCATTCACGCAATGGCGTATCTTGATGGTTATCGCGCTGTTGATGACCGTGCTGATGCTGTTTCATGAACGTTTGCGGCATTACTTGTTGTTGCCGTCGTGCATTGCTTTAGCGGGCGGTCTGGTGGCGATTTCGGTGAATTTCACACCGCAATGAGGACATAACCGGGGAATGCACAGCAGGGACAACGTGGTGCGAAGAGAGGGACTTGAACCCTCACGTCCGTAAAGACACTAACACCTGAAGCTAGCGCGTCTACCAATTCCGCCACCTTCGCATTGAGGTTGTCTTATTCATATCGGTGCACTGGTGCGAAGAGAGGGACTTGAACCCTCACGTCCGTAAAGACACTAACACCTGAAGCTAGCGCGTCTACCAATTCCGCCACCTTCGCCGACCTGCAATACTGTACTGTCGCGTATTGCCACCACGGAGGCGCATTCTAGAGATTTTCCCGGTGACGTCAACTGATATTTCGTGGCAAGAGAACGATTAGCGTTAAAAGCAACACCTCGCCCGATAACACGCTAAATGAGCCGCCGCACCAGAAGGATACGCGGTCGGTGTTTTACTTTTTACCCCGACCATACAGCGCACGGTAGACCTTGAAGCGTCCGGTTTGCGCCATAACTTCATGCTGACCAAACGTTTCGTCCAGCACCCGGGGATAGGGCAAGAAAGCATTAGCCACAATGCGCAGTTCACCGCCATTGTTCAAATGTTTCGCGGCACCGCGGATCAGCGTTTGTGCTGCATCCAGGCTGGTTTGTAAACCATCATGAAAGGGTGGGTTGGAGATAATCATGTCGTAACGTGCGGTAATATCGGAATAAACCTGACTGGCGAACACCTCGCCCTCCAGGTGATTGGCGGCCAGTGTCGCTTTACTGGCTGCCAACGCGGCGGCGCTGACATCGGTAAGCGTGAGCCGGACTTTGGGTGAATGGCGCGCCAGCAGCACAGAAAGAACCCCGGCGCCGCAACCGACATCCAAAACTTTACCCCGGGTATGCGGTGTCAATGTGGAGAGAAGCAGACGGCTGCCGCTATCAAGACCATCGCGACTGAACACGCCAGGTAACGTTTTGATGGTAACCTCATCCAGGTAATATTCTTGCCAGAAGCCGTCGGCATTAAACACTGGTGACGTTGCCAACTGACCATGATAAAAGCCGCAACGGCGCGCGCTGTCTATTTTGCTCAGTACGGCCCATTCGCTGAGCATACCTTCAGCGCTGCGCACGCCGCTGCGGTTTTCACCAATGATAAAAATATCGCAGCCAGGCGGCAGCAAAGACAACAGGTTTTGTAACTGAAACAGGGCTTCAGGCTTATTTTTGGGCCAGTAATAGAGCAGGGTATCACATTCACTGACATTGTCTGGCGTCGCCACCAGGCTAAAGTGTGCGCTTTCGCCCAGCGTGCGGCTGAGGCGCTGCCAGTGATGATATTGCTGGGTGTGGACTTTACTGTGCACGGTATCCAGTTGCGCCGGCAGATCATCCTGTAGGTCACCGGCGAAGAGTACGCGGCGTCCAATAAACTCATCTCTGTGGCGTAGAATCACTTCACTCGCCGGGGTAAAAGCGGACATCGGATAGCTCCTTAAAAATCAGAGCGCTGATTATAGTCGTTTGTTGGCGCATGTTCGATGGGTTTGCTAGCATATGGTCGGCATCGTTCACGTTGCTGATGCGTTGGCGCTTTTTCACAACGTGCGCTTGAGTAGAATCAGGCCGGTATTTTCAGGGCGCAACAGGAATCATTATGTCATCCAGACGTGACCAATTACTGCAACTGATGGGCATTACCCAGTACACATTGCGCCACCCGCGGGCGTTACAGGGGGAAATGGCGATTTCGCTGTCTCCCGCCACGCGTTTGCTGATTGTCGCGGATGTCCCTCCGGCACTGAGTGATCCACTGATTGGTGATGTGTTGCGGGCGCTGGCAATGCCAGAAACAGCCGTGTTGACAATCACTGTGCAGCAACTGACGATGTTGCCTGAAAACATAACCTGTGCCTGTTGGTTATTAGGTGCCGAGACACCGCTGACCATCAATGGACCACAACTTAAAACCCCTTCGCTTGAGACGCTCGCGCACGATGCCAGCGCCAGGCGCGCACTCTGGCAGCAAATTTGTGAACATGAAGTCGATCTCTTTACTCACGACCAATGATCTGGCTCAGGCGTTGGTCATTGAGCAACGTAGCCATCTTTTTCCCTGGTCGGCAAAGACCTTAGCCAGTAATCAGGGAGATCGTTATGTTAATTACCGTTGTGATGTCGCGGGTGTTATGGCCGCGTTCGCCATTACCCACGTGGTGCTGGATGAAGCCACACTGTTTAACATCGCTGTTGATCCTGACTGGCAACGCACGGGCGTCGGGTACGCGTTATTGTCGCACGTGATTAACGTCCTGCAGCAGCGTGATGTTCTCGCCTTGTGGCTGGAGGTACGTGCGTCGAATCAAGCCGCGATGGCACTTTATCAGCGACTGGGGTTCAACGAGGTGTCACTGCGTCGTCATTATTACCCTGCGCTGGATGGCGGACGCGAAGATGCCATCATCATGGCGCTCACACTTTAGTGTTCGGACGGGAAGGTTGGCGGTGCCGAAAATTCTGCAATTCTTGCCAGTACGGCCGTAAAACTGTTGCGCATAACCGGAGAATATGATGCTAAAACATTGGGAGTGGATCCTGTTTGATGCCGATGACACTTTATTTCATTTCGATGCTTTTGCTGGACTGCAACGGTTGTTTGCCATCTATGATGTCACCTTTACCGCTGATGATTATCACCTCTATCAGGCGCTAAATAAGCCGCTATGGGTGGAGTATCAAAACGGGGCAATCAGTGCGCTGCATTTACAACGTCAGCGATTTGCCGACTGGGCAAAAAGGCTGGATGTTACGCCGGATACCCTGAATCAGGGGTTTTTGGCAGCGATGGCGGAACTGTGCCAGCCGCTGGACGGTGCTGTTGACCTGATGAATGCGCTGAAAGGGCATGTCAAAATGGGGGTAATCACCAATGGTTTTACTGCGTTGCAACAAGCGCGTTTAACACGTACCGGTTTTCTGAGGTATTTCGATCTGTTGGTTATCTCCGAGCAAGTGGGTGTTGCCAAACCTCACCCGGCTATTTTTGATTATGCCCTGGCGCAGATGGGCTGGCCCGCGCGTGAACGTGTCATGATGGTTGGCGATAATCCGGACTCTGACATTCTTGGCGGCATAAATGCAGGTTTTGCCACGTGCTGGCTGAATGTGGATGGCCGCCTTCAACCGGCGGGTATTGAGCCAGACTGGCAGGTGGCCTCTTTACACGAATTGCAAACTATTCTTACTGCTTAACTGTATAAAATCAGATTTTATGGATTTTTATCCGGTGATAATTTTTATTTGCCACAATTAATCTTAATTTGTTGTTTCAAACCCGCCTCATATCCTGCCTGTCCTGTTAAGGGATTCCTGTGGCCTCTCCTGGGCGCCGAACAATACCAATGTAAAAAAAAGTTTTATGAATTTTTTAATATCACCAAACGTCATTTCAGCAAAAAATGAGAGTATTCGTACAGATTTTTTGAACTTTTGTCAGATTATTCTTATGGTGTTGCTAAAAACTGGAGAAAATTTATACACTCGAGTATAGATAAGTTTTTCTTAAGTTTCTTGCCGTTATTTACAACCGTTGAATTATTGCAAAGACTCTGTAAACTTGCGCAAATCATCATTTTAATCGCATTTTTCTCATGAGTGGGCATCATCTCGTCGGCTCGTGCGGTAGCTATGGTGTAAAGAGTTGAATTTAATTGCATGAATTTAAAGTAATTATATTTTTGTTGCTGTTATGGAGTGTGTCTTTATCGGATGGGTGCGGTTTTGTGTAATCTTTATTGATCAGATATGTTTACTAAAAAAATAAAAGGCTTCGACCTTTAAAAACAGATTTTTGTATCTGAAAATTGCACTGTTAGGGTGCAAACCATTAAGCGTAAGGCCCTTTTTCTGCCATTTTGAGTAAGGTTGTTCAGGGTTATCTTTCTTTCCGATTTTGATACAGATAAATCTGACTACTATAGCTTTGCGCGAGGGTGCTGAGCTTTAGCGGCGAACTTATTTGGCTACCGACTGGCCCTGTTTCATGTTGCTGCGCACATCTGTGTGCTGTTCCGCAATCCGCCAGCGGTTGGCTTGAATGTGTTTTCTTACTCACTGTGAAGCGTGATCTTCTGCGGCATGTCACCTTTTTAAGCTAACTTCAATGAGGAACAGAGTGAAACGTCGAATCACATTAAGTCTGCTATTTGTCTTATGCATCGCGGGATGTAAAACACCGCCCCCGCCTCCCGGGGATGACACCCTTGTTTCCAGTACGGTTGAAGGCGTCACTCTGACGTATCGTCATGCCATCACTCCGCCCACGCACTTCACTGAGATTAATGAAGCGTACCGTGCGTTGTATCATGCTTCGGTCATGAGCCGTCCTGACTTTGGCGGTAAGGTGGTGAGCTATCTCGATAATGGTCAACCTTATACGGTGTTGGGTCAGGTAGAAGATAACTGGCTGGCTGTCGCAGGAAAGGATCAGGCGGAGCTGATTGGTTATGTCTCGGCGCAGGCGCTGGTAAAAAACGATCTCTATGACAAAACGCTGAAAGCAGATCAGCGTCGTAAGCGTGTGCGCGCCGCAGTGAAAAAAACCTGTGTCACGGTGGATGGTAAAGGTCAGGCGTGTCAAAACACCAATAACGGCACCTGGATTATTGACTGAACATATTCCTGTAAGGGAACCCGATGCTAAACAGCGTCTCCTTTGGGCGCCTGAGAAATCAGGCGTTTTTACTGGCATTACTCACCTTGCTGGTGGGATGCCTGTCTTCCTCACGCAGCGTTCCAGCTAATTACAGCCTGTTATTTCAGGCGCATCCGCAGATAAATGACGCTTCTCCCCTCAAAATCAGAGTGTTATTGCTGAAATCGGATGCTGACTTTATGGCAGCGGATTTTTATTCGTTGCAGAACAATGCGCAAAATGTACTGGGCACCAACCTGCTCAACAGTGATCAGTTTTTCCTGATGCCAGGCCAACTCAATAAAAAAATAACCGGACAAAGCACTCTGGATGCCCGTTACATCGGCATCATGGCCGAATATCAATCGCTCGATGGTAAAACGTGGCGTTTGTCGCTACCGCTGCCGGCGCCGAGTGAAAGCAGCGTCTATAAAATCTGGCAATGGTCGCCGGATGAATTAAAGGCTGAAATCATCGCGGATATTCGCGGTGTCCGTGTGGTGAATGAACGGGACTAAGTGTCTGAAAATGGAAAGCCATTTATGAACAGAGCAGAAAAGGTGGTATGGACCGAAGGTATGTTCTTGCGTCCGCACCATTTCCAGCAATCCGAACGTTATCTGCAAAGTACCCTCTGTGCATGGGGAACGGCGCAACGTCCCTACTTGTGGGGGTTTCTTGATATTGAATTTGATGAAGCCATGCTACGTCAGGGGAAAGTGGCGCTGACCTCCGCCAGTGGATTGCTACCTGACGGCACCTATTTTTCCTTTCGTGATCCGCAGCAGGCGCCAGTTCCGCTGGCGATCGCCGATAATCAAAGCAATGTCAATGTGGTATTGGCCTTACCCGCCCGACGCGGCGGACGCGAAACGGTTATTTTCAGTGAAGCGGCCGATTCGCTGGCGCGTTATGTCAGCTTCGAACAAGACGTCGATGACTTCAATGCTATGTCGGTGGGGGCGGCGGCAGTGCAGTTTGGCAAGTTGCGGCTGAAATTAATGCTGGAAAGTGAGTTATCCGCCGAATGGACCGCCATTGGCGTGACGCGTGTCATTGAGAAGCGCAGCGATAATCAGTTACGCCTTGATAATCATTATATTCCGCCGTTATTGAATCTCATCGCCAATGCATCGCTGTGCGATTACCTCACCGATATGCAAGGATTGTTGGAACAACGCAGCCAGCAGATTAGCCAGCGCTTACAACAGCCGGGGCGTTTCAATACCGCCGACATGGTGGACTTCATGTTACTGGCGCTGATTAATCATCATATTGGTGAGGTCAGCCACTTAAAAAGTGTGCCGTTGTTGCACCCGGAACAGCTTTATCGTCACTGGCTGGCATTTGCCACTGAACTGAGTACTTACACTCCCCAGCGCGCGCCTGAATCCCAACTCCCGGTTTATGATCATGACAATCTGGCCTGGTGTTTCAGCAAGCTGATGCTGATGCTACGGCAGGGATTATCGCTGGTGATGGAAGAAAATGCCATTCAATTGCTGCTCACCGAACGTTCGCACGGCCTTAATGTGGCGACGGTACCGGAAACCGCCATGCTTCGCCAGTTCGGCTTTGTCCTGGCGGTACGGGCGGATGTGCCGAGCGATGCGTTACACACTTATTTCCCGGCGCAGATGAAGGTCGCGCCGGTGACCAAAATTCGCGATCTGGTACAACTGCAATTACCCGGAATGGTGCTGCGTTCTATGCCCACGGCACCACCGCAAATTCCCTGGCACGCAGGTTACAACTATTTCGAGCTGGAGAAAGGCGGGGAATTGTGGAAGGAAATGGAAAAATCCGGCGCCTTTGCGTTACATCTTGCCGGCGAATTTCCTGGGCTCGATATGGAATTCTGGGCAATTCGCAGTCAGTCAGTTTGAAACGTAAGAATGAGTGCTCATGATGCAGGAACGATATTTCACCGACAGTGATGCCACCTTGCCCGGTGTGAGCAGTAATAATCCGCTGGTCGCCGCAGCAAACCCATTGCTTAATGCGATTCCACAAATCCGCCATTCCGTGGTACATGACGATCCGGCGGGGTTGCGCCAGCGTTTGATTGACCAAATGCGTCATTTTGAACGGCACAGTCAACGTGCTGGTTTAGCGTATGAAGTGATTGTCGGCGCGCGTTACTGCCTGTGTACCGCGCTGGATGAAGCCGCCGCGCTGACGCCATGGGGAAGCCGGGGCGTTTGGCCGGGCAATGGCTTACTGGTGACGTTTCATAATGAAACCTGGGGCGGCGAAAAATTTTTCCAATTGCTGGCAAAACTGTCACAAAACCCGCGTGAACATATTTTTCTGCTTGAGCTGATCAATGTGTGTTTATTGTTAGGGTTCGAAGGACGCTATCGCGTTCTGGATAACGGACGCTCACAACTGGAAACCATCCGCCAGCGCCTGTTGCAGATGATTCGCGGCGTAAGAGGGGGATATGCCCCGCCGTTGTCACCGCATCCGGATGATCTGCCGGTAACCCGTAAACAGTGGCGTCCGGTGGTGCCGCTGTGGGCTTGCGGCGCACTGGTGGGGTTTATTGCTTGTGTCCTCTATATCGTCCTTAACTGGCGCCTGAGCGATTATACCCGTCCGGTACTGGCATCGATCTACCAGATTCCATTGCCGGAAGTGAACATCCGCCATCCGGCCGCGCCACCGCCCGCCGCACTGAATCTAAAAGGCTTTCTGCGCCCCGAAATTGAGCAGGGTTTAGTGGTGGTGCGTGATGAAGCCAATCAAAGTGTCGTGACATTGCAAGGTGACGGGCTGTTCGCTTCCGGATCGACCACCGTGCGGCGCCGTTATGAGGCGGTGATTGATCGTATCGCCCAGGCGATGAATAGCGTCAGCGGTAAAATTCGGGTGACGGGTTACAGTGATAATGTCCCCATTCGCAGTATTCGCTTTGCGTCAAACTACGAACTCTCACTGGCGCGGGCGCAATCTGTGCAAAGCATGTTACAGAAACATCTGGCACAGCCAGAACGCGTGAAAGCAGAAGGGCGTGGCGAAACCAATCCCATTGCGTCAAACAATAGCGCAGAAGATCGCGCCCGCAACCGTCGGGTGGACATCACGCTGTTAGTTTCGCCAGGTAACACCCAGGCGGAGCTGAACGGATTGCAGCAAGGAAACTAACGGATGCTGAATATTCTATTTACCCTGATAACCAGTCGGTTGATGTGGGGATTTGTCGGCATCAGTGCCTTGTCGTTTATCATCTGGGTTATTGGCCCGGTATTTTCCATCGTTGATTCGCGTCCGCTGGAGCCTGAGTACAACCGCATCATCAGCATCGGTTTGCTCTATCTGGTCTGGATCATCAGCCATGTGGTGCCTCGTTTTTACAATGCCTGGCTCAACCGCAAGTTAGTGAATAGTCTGAATAGCCAGAAGGAAACGCCAGAGAACGAGGCGTCTTCCCGTCTGACCAATGAGGAACAGGTGCTGGCGGATCGTTTTAATGACGCCGCGGAATTGCTGAAAAAAGCCCATTTCACCACGGCGGAAGGTAAGCATAAACCGCGCTGGCTGCAGCGGTTCAGTCGGCAGTATCTTTATCAACTGCCGTGGTATGTGATTATTGGCGCCCCCGGAGCCGGTAAAACCACGGCACTGGTCAACTCGGGCTTACAGTTTCCGCTGGCTGATCGCTTTGGAAAAACGGCGCTGCGCGGGATTGGGGGAACCCGGAACTGTGACTGGTGGTTTACTAATGAAGGCGTGTTGCTGGATACCGCGGGGCGTTACACCACGCAGGAGAGCCTGCAGGCGCAGGATGCCAGCGAGTGGCAACGATTTGTCGCGTTGTTGCGCAAGTATCGCGGACGTCAGCCCATCAATGGCGTGATCATCACCATCAGTATTTCTGATCTATTGACGCAATCCGCCGAAGCATTACAACAACAGGCGATCGCCTTGCGTCAGCGCCTGGTTGAGTTGCATGAGCAACTGGATATTCGTTTCCCGGTGTATGTCCTGGTCACCAAAGCGGATTTATTACAAGGCTTCCGCGCCTGGTTTTCTCGCTGCGACAAAGCGCAGCGTGATCAGATTTGGGGGTTTACCTTCCCCTGGGCGCAGTCAAAACTGGCGGATTTTGATCTGCTGGCGGCGTTTACGCAAGAGTATGCGTTGCTGCAACAGCGCCTTGATGCCGCGTTACCCGATACATTGCTACAAGAAAGCGAGGCCCGCGCCCGGGCGGAAATGTACCTGTTTCCGCAAGAGTTCGCCGCGTTACGCCCGCTGCTGGCGGATTACCTCAACACGGTTTTTGCCCGTTCCAGCTTTGAAACCCAATTTTCCCCGCGCGGGATCTATTTTGCCAGTGGCACCCAGGAAGGTTTGCCCTTTGATCGGGTGATGGGCGAACTTAATCGCACATTACGTTTACCACAGAGTGAGGCGGCGCAAGGGAAAAGCGACGCCTGGGATAGCATCAATCAGGACGCGCCGATTCCCGCCAATAAAGGACAAAGTTTCTTTCTGAAAGATCTGCTGCAAAAAGTGATTTTCCAGGAAGCCGGACTGGCGGGCAGTAATCGCTGGTGGGAGTTGCGTAATCGTGCGGTGTTATGGTCGGGCTATGGGCTGTTATGTGCGGTGTTGGCGCTGGTCAGTATTCTGTGGTTTACCAGCTTTACTCACAATAAAACCTATCTGGCTGAGGTGCAGGCCCGCGTTCCGGAAGTGGAACGTCAGAGCCAAAATTTACAGGCAAACGGCGACAGCGATCTCTTCGCTTTGTTACCCTTCCTGCACAGTATATTGCATCTACCGGACACGGAGCGCGTTGACCTGAGCCATCCGCCGGTGAGCCATCGTATGGGCTTGTATCGTGGCGAGGATGTCAGCGATGCCACTTACGCGTTTTACCAAAAATCCCTTAAACAACTGTTATTACCGCAGGTTGCCCGGTTAATTACCGTCTGGTTGCGTAATGATGATGGCAGCGATGCTGATTACAGCTACGAGGCGCTGAAAGCGTATCAGATGCTCTATCAGCCGAAACATTATGATGGCAAATTTTTACATGCCTGGCTGATGTTGAATATTCAGCGGACCTTACCGCAGAACGTGACTCAGGCGCAGGTAAAACAACTGGAATGGCACCTGACGCAATTGCTGGAACCGCAGATCCAGCTATCGCCTTACGCGCGTGATGAGGCCCTGATAAACCGCGAGCAGGCATTGATTAATCAGATGCCGCTGGCCCAGCGTGTTTATGGTCGCCTGAAACGCCTGCTGGAACGCAATGAAAATATCAAACCGGTGTCACTGGTCGCACTGGGGGGACCGCAAAGTGAGCTGGTATTTTCGCGTAAAAGCGGCAAATCACTTAGCGAAGGCGTCCCGGGCGTATTTACGCCCAGCGGATACTGGGACAGTTTTAATAAAAATATCGATAACGTGACCGCCACATTGCATCAGGATGATCAATGGGTTCTGGGCGGATCCTCGCAGGATGGCGATAAGCAGCAAACAGATAATGCGGTGCGCCAGTTATATATGCGGGATTTTATCCAGCAATGGGAGCGCTTTCTCAGTGATATCCAGCTTAATAACAGCGCTGACCTCTCGCAGCGGATTAATACGGCACGTTTGCTCTCCAGTAGCAACTCGCCATTACGAAAACTGGTCATTAATCTCAGTCATAATCTGATGTTAGAACGCGTGCCGGAGGGGAGCAATAACCCGCAAGGAGATAACCTGACTACGGCGGAAAACAGCGCCACCCGGACGTTACAGGCACTGTTTCGCTCGCGTCAGAATGCGACGGCGGCAAGCGTGCAACAGCAAACCCCCGAACAGGCGGTAACCGCGTATTTCGCGCCGATCATCGAACTGGGGCAGCCGCTGGAAAAAGGCGGCAAGACCCTGGTATTTGACGACTTTTTACAACAAATAGATGACCTGTATCGTTATTTGACCGCCGTACAGGATGCGGCTAACAGCGGAATGCCGACGCCACAAGGCGACGCCATCAGTCGGTTACAGTCCAGTGCGGGGCGTTTACCGGGCGCATTGCAAAACATGTTTACCCATATGGCGGTGGGCGCAAGCAGTGATACTCAGCAGCGTGATATGGAGAATGTACGCAAACGAATCAATGTTGAAGTGGGGAGTTTTTGTCGCCAGGCGATTGCCGGGCGTTACCCGCTGGTGCGTTCGGGACGTAGTGAAGTGACGCCCGATGATTTAGCGCGGATGTTCGCCCCGGGGACGGGGTTGATGGATACCTTCTTCCGCGACAACCTCGCAAACAAAGTCGATACCACCCAGGCGCACTGGCGTTTTATGCCGGGCATTGACGGTAAAACATTACCTGGCGGAGAAAGTGTCTTACGGCCGTTCCAGCAGGCACAGAGTATTCGTGATGCGTTCTTCGCTAATGGCGCCACGACACCGTCATTTCGCGTGGCCATCAAAACAATACGCATGGATAACAATATTCTCAATTTGACGCTGGATGTCGATGGACAATTATTACGTTACAGTCATGGGCCGCAGGCGGTGCAACTGGTGAGTTGGCCGGGTCCTGGCGGCACGAGTCAGGTACGCATGCAACTTGGCCTGACGAATGGCACCACATCAACGCTCGTCGCCAATGGTTCCTGGGCGCTCAACCGTTTCTTTGATCGGGCGCAGCTCGGGGCCGGCAACGGCAGCCTGAGTCGGCAGGCAACATTCAACGTTGATGGCCATCACGTTACGCTTGAGTTTACGCCAAACAGCATGCGTAATCCGTTTCAGCTTCCCGGGTTCTCATGCCCATAGCCGCAAGGAAATGATGATGAGCCACTCTCCTGCGATTGGCTGGTACGGGAAATTGCCCAGTGCCGGCGACTTTTTACAGCGCCGTTTCCCTGATGCATTAATCAGACAATGGACTCACTGGTTCCAGGTGGGATTATTGAACTGGCAAAAAAAAGAAGAGCAACGTGCGGGCGCGATGCGTCAGTTTAGTCATGCGCCGGTGTGGAATTTTGTCGTGCCGCCGATGCTGGGCAGCCAACTGGTGCAGATGGGGTGTTTGTTGCCGGCGCGGGACAGTGTCGGGCGTCAGTATCCGGTCTGTGCGTTATGCACCTTTCCCCCCGCAGAGTGGCAATCACAACGGTTGGCGATGGCCGGTGAATGGTACCAGCAACTGGGTCGGACCTTGCTGCATGCAGTACACAATAGCTATTCGTCCGACCAGCTTGATCAGGCATTACTGGGGATTCCAATGCCGGTCTTAGAAGCGCGATCCGATATTCTTGATGTGCTCGGCTATGACGATAATACGAGCACCCTAAGCTGGAAACAGGTTTCTGACTGCTTTGATCCGCAGCACTACACCAGTTTCTGGTGGACAAACCAGACAGACGGTTATCCGCTTTATACCCATGTCCACAGCGGTAATTTTACTGGTCAGTTATTCTCCTTATTGTTCGATCCCGCCGGGGGCGCCAGACCTGGCCGTCATGGCCTTTATCCGCCGATGTTTGAGTGAAATCTGCTGGTGACAGGAAAAAAGATGAATATCGAAGCGCTTTTAACCCCGATAAGCCATGAGCAGCCATGCGGGGAAAATCTGGAATATGACGCTGATTATATGGCGATGGAACAGGCCTGCGCAGGGAAAACCGAACAGCAATTTGGTGACACCATTATCCCGGCGGAACCCGCGGACTGGAGCAAAGTTGAACGGCTGGCCACTGAATTACTGACACGGACTAAAGATCTGCGGGTGATGCTGACGCTGACGCATGCCTGGACACAGTTAAAAGGGTTAACCGGTTATGCGCAGGGCTTGCAGTTAATTAATCAGGCGCTGGTGTTGTACTGGGAAACGCTTTATCCCTCACTGGACGAATACGGTGAACGCGATCCTTTTTATCGCATTAATGCCCTGGGGGCGTTGAGTGATAAGTCAGTGCTCACACTGGCGTTGCGTCAGGCGCCATTATTGCGCAGCGCCGCTGATGAAATTTCATTGCGGGATGCCTGCGCCTTACTGGACGGCAGCCGTAGCGAAGTCGCGGGTTATCCCGGTGGGCGCGTCCGTTTGACAGATGAACTGGCACGCGGTGATCAGCCCGGCATTGAAGCGATAGTACAAATTAGTGAGCGTTTACAAACTATTCAGGAAACGCTGATTAAACAGTGGGGAGGCAATGCGGTGCCAGAGATGGCGCAGACACAGAAGATGGTGAATATTGTCGCCCAGGCGTGCATGGCGACGGACATCTCCGCACTTATTCCATCATCACAACCCGATGAATCGCCAGAGGAACCGGGCGTCACGGCAACCCGCACTGCGCCAGCGCGGGAGGTAACTGACTGGCGCAGTGCGCAGATCAGTTCCCGGTTAGAGGCGCAACTGATGCTGGAAAAAGTAAAACAATACTTTACCCGGCACGAACCGAGCCATCCGGCGCCGTTGATGATCGAACGGGTGCAGCGGTTGATCGATCTTGACTTCATGGACATTATTCGCGATCTGGCGCCTGACGGCGTTAACCAGTTGGAACATATTTTCGGACGTCGCGATTAACGCGTCCCACGCAATTTGGCAGTGAGGTTCACTGCGCCTCCTGCTCCGCTTTTACCGTGCATATCCGATGGAGAAAACCATGGCATCAAGTCAATCCAGTGGGCAGAAATTCATTGCCCGAAATCGTGCGCCACGCGTACAAATTGAGTACGACGTCGAAATCTATGGCGCAGAACGTAAAATTCAACTGCCTTTCGTGATGGGCGTGATGGCGGATTTGGTCGGTAAACCCGTCGATCCACAACCGGCTATTGATGAACGTAAATTTCTCGATATTGACATTGATAACTTTGATGAGCGGATGAAAGCACTGAAACCGCGCGTCGCTTACCAGGTCGACAATACGCTGACAGGTGAAGGCCACCTGAATATCGATCTCACCTTTGACAGCATGGATGACTTCTTACCCGATGCCGTGGCGCGAAAAGTGGCGCCGCTCAATCAGTTACTGGATGCGAGAACTCAACTCTCTAATCTGTTGACCTATATGGATGGGAAACATGGGGCGGAAGAGCTGATTTCGCAAATTTTACAAGATCCGACATTGCTGAAATCACTGACACATTTACCGAAATCTGATGATGCGGCGAAAGAGGGTGAGGAGTAATCGATGAGTAATCCATCTCAACAGACACAGCCGCAGGCGCCGCAGACATATAATCAGGACGAGTTTAGCGCCTTGCTGAGTAAAGAGTTTCGGCCGAAAAGTGATCAGGCGCGGGCCGCGGTGGAAAACGCGGTAAAAACGCTCGCGCAACAGGCGCTGGAAAATACGGTGACGGTTTCTGGTGACGCCTACCGGACGATTCAGGCGTTGATCGCCGAGATTGACGATAAATTGTCGCAACAGATCAATCAAATTATTCATCATGCGGATTTCCAGAAGCTGGAAGGCGCCTGGCGTGGTTTGAATTACCTGGTCAATAACACTGAAACGGATGAGATGTTAAAGATCCGTTTTATGAGTATTTCGAAGCCGGAACTGGGGCGGACACTGAAACGTTACAAAGGCGTCGGTTGGGACCAGAGCCCGATCTTCAAGAAAATTTATGAAGAAGAGTATGGTCAATTCGGCGGCGAACCGTTTGGCTGTCTGGTAGGGGATTACTACTTCGATCACAGCCCACAGGATGTGGAACTGCTGGGTGAAATGGCGCGTATTGGCGCAGCATCGCATTGTCCGTTTATTACCGGGACCGCGCCTGGGGTCATGCAAATGGAATCCTGGCAGGAACTGGCGAATCCGCGCGACCTGAGTAAAATTTTTCAAAACACCGAATATGCGGCCTGGCGTAGCCTGCGGGAATCGGAAGATGCCCGCTATCTGGGGCTGGTGATGCCGCGTTTTCTGGCGCGTCTGCCTTACGGTATTCGCACCAACCCTGTGGATAGCTTTGATTTTGAAGAACAGACGGAAGGCGCTAACCACAATGATTACACCTGGACCAATGCCGCTTACGCCATGGCGACCAATATCAACCGATCATTCAAAGAGTTTGGCTGGTGTACCTCGATTCGGGGGGTGGAATCGGGCGGCGCGGTAGAAAATCTGCCTTGTCACACCTTCCCGAGCGACGACGGCGGCGTGGACATGAAATGCCCGACAGAAATCGCCATCAGTGATCGGCGTGAAGCGGAACTGGCGAAAAATGGCTTTATGCCGCTGGTGCACCGTAAAAACTCCGATTTTGCCGCCTTCATTGGCGCCCAGTCGCTACAGAAACCAGCCGAATACCATGATGTTGATGCCACCGCCAATGCGCGTCTTGCTGCGCGTTTGCCCTATCTGTTTGCCTGTTGCCGTTTTGCCCATTACCTGAAATGTATTGTACGTGACAAAATAGGTTCTTTCCGTGAACGCGATGAAATGGCGCGCTGGCTGAATGACTGGGTCATGAACTATGTTGACGGCGATCCGGCAAACTCCTCACAGGAAACTAAATCACGCAAACCACTGGCGGCGGCCGAAGTTCTGGTGGAAGAGGTTGAGGATAACCCCGGTTACTACACGGCAAAATTCTTCCTGCGTCCTCATTATCAACTGGAAGGGCTCACTGTTTCCTTGCGGCTGGTATCGAAATTACCGTCGCTGAAGACCAGTGATGCCTGACCGGACACCCTGGGTATTTTATACTCGTCATACTTCAGAGTGCTGCGATGTTGGCCGATCCCGATGACGGATGGACTGTCCTTTGGGAATAGCCGCATAACACGCATTATTTAACGGGTGTTTCGGGTGTAAATGAATTCGGTTATTTATTGTCACTGAATAAATAACCGTCCTCTCTGAAATATCCACATCGCGATATTCAGATGCGCGGCAGAGGTTAAATATGGACTGTTCTATTCAGCCCCATGCTTTCCTGTTTGCCATATTAGTTCTTTTTCGAAAGTAATCTTAACTAATGAAGAGTTGATATTATGGCTATTGATATTTTTATGAAGGTTGACGGTGTAAGTGGCGAATCGAAAGATTCTAATCACTCAGGATGGACGGATATCACCTCTTTCTCCTGGGGGGCCTCTCAGCCAGGTAATATGTCGGTTGGCGGTGGTGGTGGTGCGGGTAAGGTGAATTTTAACGACTTACACATTAATGCGCTGATTGATAAATCGACGACGGCATTACTGAAAAATTGTGCCAGTGGTAAACATTTGACCAAAGTTGAAGTGTCCATCTGCAAAGCTGGTGGCCAACAGATTGAATACGCAAAAATCACCCTCGAAGATGTTCTGGTGACCTCGGTACAATATACCGGTACCGATGACGGTGATTTAGTTGGCGTGTCTTATGCCTTCCAGGCGGCGAAAGTGAAACAGCAATACTGGGAACAGACCTCTACGGGTGGTAAAGGCGCTGAAAGTAGTGCCGGCTGGAATATTAAAGAGAATATAGAAGTTTAATTTTCTGCCGCGGCCCTTTTCATGTACCCAACAACTTTCGCGTTACAGGAAACGAGCATGCGCCCGTATCTTGTTGTCATGTGGAAAATTGCCGGGATAAAGGGCCGCCAGATGCGCCTGGTTATTCATCTGCGGGACCTCGACTCGCGGCAACATTAACGAAACAGCTTGTGATGGCCTCCCTGTCAGGGTGAAACATTTGAGGATAATTTATGCTTGCGGTCAGACCACCATTGGGTGCGGCGTGGAGTCGGTTTTCTGAAGTTAATATGAGCGTTGAGCGGGTGGGGGATTTTCTTGGCGGCAAGGTACAGGCCAATGTACAATCCGGCGTATTTGAGAATGCCTGCCCAATACGTATGAGCTATGTGCTTAACTACACCGGTGTACCCATCCCGGCCAATAGCCGTTATGCTACGGTGACAGGCAAAGATAAGCGACGTTATATGTACCGTGTCAACGATATGATGGATTTTTTGCTGAGTATTTTTGGTCAGCCTGACCTTACGGTAGCCTCGCCGGTGCCGAATCGGTTTGTTGATAAGCAAGGTATCATTGTGTTTCAGGGGAATGGCTGGAGTAACGCCAGAGGGCATGTGACCTTATGGAATGGCAATGTTTGTTCTGATGCCTGTCATTTCATGGGCGGGCCTGAAAATGGCAGTTTTGTGCCGACAACGGCGTCATTATGGGTACTTAAATGAAAAAAAAAGGTCTTCTTGCGCTGACAATGATTTTTTTATCTCCACTGGTTCATAGCGCCTCATACCCGCGCCAGACAGCTTTGGACAAAAAGCTATTTTTCACAACTGGTTGCTAAGCCGCTGTATCGGCAAAATAAATGGTGAGGTGTTAAAAGAGGATGCCTTCAAAAGTGCGGCTGCATGGCTGGAGCAGAGTCGTTTACCCATCGATGCATTTGAGCAAGGAAATAAATTGATCGATGAGGGTTTGACGGTAAATTTATCAGGTTCGGTTGCCAGTCAATATAATACGCTAAAATGTACGTTAATTTCGCAGAGTCATGAGGCGGATGATTTGTTTTCACGTTATTACAGCAAAAATAACGGCAAATAAATGTGGTTAAATAGCGGCAAGATCTATTACGCAGAATAAAGGAATGTTGCGTGATAGATCTGAATAAATACTGAGGAATTCAGGGCTTGTCGCCTTACTTTTTCCGCAGATTCATGACCAACGCAGCTATCCTGCACAATAAATCCTCCCAGCGGTAATAAACATATCCAGGTGTGGATGTCGCTTTATTACCATTGGCACCATACGGAAATATTCGCCATTTCTGGCTGACGTCTTTGCAAAATCCGTCATCGCGTTAGCATTGTGGCGCGGTTTTATACGTCATGTATTTAGGCGTTACTCGCCTTTATGAGGGCTATTCAAACCGCACGGGTTTTTTAACCAGACTCGTGCGGTTTGCACGCCGACTACATCAAACGCAGGAATACGTTATGCGATTCACAATTATAACGACAAAAGCAGAACACCAGCCACCGCAGAGTAGCTGTGACTTTCTGCCACCAGGCGGCACCATTGGCCGTGGTATTGATAATAACCTGGTGCTGCCTGATGATGACCGTACGATCTCGCGGCTACAGGCGATTGTTCATATCACCGCTGCGGGAGAATGCCGTATAACCAATCGCGGTAACGTCACGCGAGTGGTATTGAATGAGATCCCGCTTGAGCGAGGCCGACAGGTGGACCTGCAACATGGCGACATTCTTGGCATCGACGATTACCGCATCGAAGTCAGTGAGTTAACGGTGCAGCCCACCGCAACAAGCTATCCTTCCGCGGTGCAGCCGTACTCAACGCCGCCAGTGATACCGGTGCCATCAGAGGGCAGCCCAACGGCCATTCCGGGTGAAATATGGGATAGTCTGGCGCAAGAATTCTCCATTTCCGACAACCTTTCCAGCCGGATGAAATCGACGGTAACGGACTCACACCGCAATCCGTTAACTGAACCTGAGGTTCACAACCGGAACCCGGAAGATCCCCTGGCACAGTACAATCACAGTGGTCCGGTCAGTGTTGACTCACGTAAACAGACACCCCAAACACTATTCAGTCATGATGAGCTGTTTGATCGCGACAGTATCTTTGACGACCTCACGCCAAGTACCTTAGTTGCACCGACAGCGGAAAAACCGCAGCCGGTGACGCCAGCCCGTTCGGCAGATGAACTGGATCCACTGGCGTTATTTGGCGGCGCGATGCCGGCACAAATTAACAGCGACGATCCACTGGGTTTAATGATGGACAGCGCCGTTCCCCTGATGCACCCGGACGACTTGCCGGAAAACGCCCGGACGGAGATGCCGCGCGTGCAAGAGGCGCAACCTGGATCTCCTCTTCCGGCCGAACGGGAGCCTCATGATAACCGGGAGGTTGCTGGCGTCCGGCAAGAGACGCCGTTATTTGCGACAGCGGCGCCGCTTGTGATTGATGATGTGCCTGAACCGGTGCATGACGTGCCGACGGCACCGATTGCCGAAACATCCTCCGCGTTTAACGAAGAGACCGTATTTTCGCCCGTGCCACCGAATGATATCGACTATGGCGGCATCACCTTACCCACGCCACAGGCCGTAGCGCGTACGCATACTCCGCCGCCTAAAGGGCGTTTGCGTATCGATCCTGTTGCCAGCAATACCCAGTCAGCCTCACCAGAATTGAAAGGCGAAGCATTACAGGGTGAGTTATTGCAGGCCCTGATTGCCGGCATGGGACTGAATGATATGCAACCTACGCCGCATTTTGATCGCGATAACATGCAACAGCTTGGACAAATGCTCAGCCTGTTTTCACAGGGTACGGTGGCGTTGCTCTCCTCGCGGTCGATCCTTAAACGGGGTGTGAAAGCTGATATGACGGTGATCCTTGATGATGCCAATAACCCGTTCAAGTTATTGCCGTCCGGCAAAACGGTACTGATGCAGATGTTTGGTAGCCGCATGCCAGGGTTTATGTTGCCGAAGCAGGCTGTCCGGGATGCGCTGGTCGATTTACAAGCGCATCAGCTTGGGATGATCGCCGGCATCCGCGCGATCATTGCCGCGATGCTGCAATCCTTTAATCCGGAACAACTGGAAGAGGAAGCGCGCGCAGAGGGCATTACCTCACGCTTATCGTTGCCAGGCAGCCGTAAAGCGGCACTTTGGGCGTATTTCACCCGCCGTTATAACGAGACGGCGGGCGAGATTGAAGACGACTTCCATACCTTGTTCGGCGAAGCCTTTTTGCACGCCTATGACATGGAAGTTAATCAGTACAAAGACTCACAAACCAGCTCGGAAGAATGATGAATATCACCATTGCTTCAATGTCGAACCAGGGAAGCCGCGAGAGCAATCAGGATCAGACCGGCGAGATCATTGGCGAACATTCCGCCTGTTTCGTGGTCTGTGACGGTGTTGCCGGTTTTCCCGGCGGTGAAGTGGCCGCAACCCTTGCCCGTAATACCATTCTTGGGCAGTTTGATGGTGGGCAACATCTGGATGCGCAGCAGATTTGTCAGTATGTCACCAACGCAAACCAGGCGATTCGTCAACAACAGAAAGTCGTTCATGAACACCGTCGCATGGGTACCACCCTGGTCAGCCTGTTTATCGACCGTGATTATCAACTGGCTTACTGGGCGCATGCGGGCGACAGTCGGCTGTATCTGTTTCGCCGTGGTTATCTGTACGATGTCACGATTGATCACAGCCTGATCCAGCAGATGAAAGATGCCGGTCATCAAACTGAAGGCATTAACAGTAATCTGCTCTATTTTGCGCTGGGTATGGGCGATGAGGGGCGTGATGCCAGTTACAGCGATGTGGTCGCGCTGGAAGATGGTGATGCTTTCCTGTTATGTACCGATGGTTTTTGGCATGGGGTATCGCAGCAACATATGCAGCAAGCATTACATATGGTCAATACCCCCCATGAGTGGCTGACCTTGATGCATCAGGTTATTCAGAAAAATGATGAACAACTGGCGAGTCAGCAGGACAACTACAGTGCTGTTGCCGTTTGGATAGGCGCACCGCAGGACACCACATTACTGCATTCGTTGTCAGATGCGGCTCAGTTCATTCCTCTTCGTGACTAAGATGAGACTTCAGGCAAGGAATCGTATGAAATATTGGCTATCAGGCATGTTAACCCTGTTGGTGGCAACCAGCAGTTGGGCGGGAAATTATAATATTGTCTCTTCCCGTACGCTTAAGCTGGATCTGTATATTGATAACATCAAAGACAATAAACCCACCAGTTGGTGTGCCAGCGAATTACGTTTGCGCATTGTGGCGAAAGGCGAGAAAAATCCGGCGATTCTGGACAGTTTTCTGCCGCGTGTGGGGAGTTTACTGGCGAAACAGTGCGCTAAGCTAAACACCCTTCACTGGCAAATGAATGACAGTCAGAACACCTTGCTGGCGCAGGGCGGGGCGGAAAAAGCAAAAAACTGGGCGGTCACCGTGGCACCCGCGGTAGCGGCACCGACGGTGAATGCACCAGCACCAGCACCAGCACCAGCACCAGCACCGACGGCAGAAGAACGTTCGCCCGCGGCGAATACCACCCCCTGGATACAGTTTAGCGTGTTAGAGGGGTGCCATTTTCGCACCTACTGGCGCGATGACGCTCCGTCCGGCGCCCTGTTTGTCGCCGTGCCAGAAAGTGTGAAATGCAGTGATGATAGCTGGCTGAATGGTCAGAGTCAGATCACGCAAATGGGTAAAAAAATCGCCATCACCTTCCTGCAAGGCTTTCCGGTTGCGGGGTTGACGAGTAAAACCAGCAATAATGATCTGCAAATTACCACGGTAAATAACGAGCGGATGGTACTGAGTAGTGAAAAATCGCCCCAGAGTTGGATGATCTTACCCTATGTGGCGCGGTTAACGAGCTGGCAAGCCGATGGCACTATCGCCGTGCAGATGTCGTTGTCCGAATCACGTGATGAAGACGCTTTAAAAGCCCGTCTCGATGAAGTGCGCAAAGTCTGGTCGCCTTATATTGACGGCAATCGGGCGCTGACCATTTTGCTGGTTGAGACATTACACCCTCAGTTGAAAGACCCGGCCGCTGGCGTTTACCGCACCATTAAATAAATTATGCGCCGTATTGTTTGCTGACGGCCTGCCGTCGCTTAAGGAATTCCTATGCATTCTTTGCAGCAACTCATGGCTGACGTTTCACTGGCTGAGGCCCTGGCGCGTGTTGAAAGTCAGATCAAGGCTCGACCTGCCGATGCTGATCTGCGCGCCGCTTTTGTGCAACTGTTGTGTCTGGTGGGTAACTGGGCGCGAGCGCAAACGCAACTTCAGTCATGGCTGGCGCTGAAGCCCCAGGCTCAACCGACGGTGACGCTGTTGTCACAGGCAATCAGTGGTGAGCTGCAACGCGCGGGCGTATTTAACGGTGAGGGAGAACCGCGCCTGCCCGGCAGTGCATTTAGCTGGGCGGCGGACCTTCTGCACGCGTTGCGAGCCGATCTGTCCGGCGAGACACACACCGCCGATGCATTACGCCAGGCGGCATTCGACGCTGCGGCGGTAAACCCCGGTCAGGCCACCTTGCAGGATACTGACAGCGTACGGCCCTTCGCCTGGTTAATTGATGGCGATGGCCGTTTAGGGCCAGTCTGCGAGCTAATTGTACAGGGGTGCTATTACTGGCTGCCATTCAGTGTGATCAGTGAAATGCGTTTCCAGGCGCCTGCCAGCGCCAGTGATCTGGTGTGGCGACATACATGGGTGCGCTTGATTGATGGCACCGAGCAGGTTTGTCAGGTGCCGGTGCGCTATCCGTTGGGCAGTGACGCGGATGACCGTTTCCGCCGCGCCAGTTTCACTGAATGGCAACCGCTGGATACCGCCGGGCAGCAATTTATTGGCCAGGGGCAGAAAGTGTGGCTTAACGATGAAACTGAATTTCCCGTGCTGGATCTTGAGACGCTGGCCTTTAATGCCAGTAAGGCTGGCGATGAATAACCCCCCGAACAGCCCGAAATACTCCGATAACAGTGAGTTACTGCGTGGTGGCTATCGTTTTCGTACCGGTAAGGCGCAGCCCGGTTCCCGTGACAAAATGCAGCCCTCGTTGCTGGATCGACTGACGGATGATGCTCCTGAGAAAATACATGAATCGGCTAACAGTCTGTTGATTTCTCACAGCACTTTACGTCGGCATGTGTTGCGCGACCTGCAATGGCTCTTTAACAGCATCAATAACGAAGCGCAGCAAGATCTGGCGCCATTTTCGCAGGTGCGTCGTTCGGTGTGGAACTTTGGCGTTGCTCCCCTTGCCGGGCAACGGATGTCCGACATTGAATGGCAGGATATCCAGCGAAAACTGACGGAAGCCATCCTGCACTTTGAGCCGCGCATTTTGCCGCAGGGATTGCAGGTTCGTTGTCTCTCTGATCCCGGTTCGCTGGATTTGCACAACGTGTTATCGATTGAAATCAAAGGCCGTTTATGGTGTGTACCTTATCCGCTTGAGTTTCTGTTTCGCACCGATGTCGACCTGGAAAATGGCCATTTTGAGCTGAAAGAAGTGGGTTAAGCATGGACAGTAAATTGCTCGATTATTACAACCGTGAACTGGCCTATCTGCGCGAAATGGGTGCGGAATTTGCCGCGCGCTACCCCAAAGTCGCCGGACGGTTAGGCATGAGTGGGATTGATGTGGAAGACCCGTATGTTGAGCGCCTGATGGAAGGGGTCGCCTTCCTGACCTCGCGCGTACAACTGAAAATGGACGCGGAGTTTCCTCGTTTCTCACAACGGTTGCTGGAAATGATCGCCCCTAACTATCTGGCGCCCACGCCATCAATGGCGATTATTGAACTGCATCCTGACAGCAAAAAAGGCGATATTACTCACGGATTCATGGTACCGCGCGGCACCATGATGGACAGCCAGACGCTGAAGAAAAATGGGGTAACGTGCAGCTACACGACGGCCCACGATGTGATGTTATTGCCGTTGCACATCAGCCAGGTCGAGCTGGGCGGCGTACCGGCGGATATCCCGCTCAGCCAGTTGGGATTGAGCCAGCGCGGCGCTGTCAGTGCATTACGTATTCGCCTCGCTTGTGATGACGCCACGACATTTGATCACCTTGCTGTTGACCAACTGATGTTTTTCCTCAGTGGCCCGGATATTGAGGCGCTCAAACTGTTGGAATTGCTGATGGCGCATCAGGTTGGCATCATTTGCCAGAGCGTTAGCCCGCAACCGCAGCGCATTGTGCTGGACGCGGCGGCCCTGCAACAAGAAGGTTTCGACGCCAGCCAGGCCTTGTTGCCGGATGACCTGCGTAACTTCGATGGTTATCGTTTGCTGCAGGAATATTTTGCTTTTCCGGCGCGCTTCCAGTTTATCAGTATCAGTCAGTTAGGATCGTTACAGGCACACAGTGAAGGTGTGCGTGAATGGGACATCATTGTACTGCTGGATAAGGCCGAGACGGCGCTGGAGAGGGTGGTCGACGCCAGCCACCTGGCGCTGCACTGTACCCCGGTGATTAACCTGTTCCCCAAAGTGGCCGAGCGACAAAAAATCAGCGCCAGCAATTATGAGTATCATCTGGTGGTTGATCATATCCGGCCGCTGGATTACGAAATTTTCTCGGTACAGAAATTGTATGCCACTGGCGATGAGCGTCATAAAGAGCAAATTTTTCGCCCATTCTGGAACACCTTTAGCTGTGACACTGGCGACTATGGCGCTTATTTTTCGGTGCGACGTGAACAGCGTACGTTGTCAGAACATGCGCAGCGCTATGGTACGCGCACTGGCTACATCGGTTCAGAAGTTTTTTTGTCGCTGGTGGATGAACGTCATTCTCCCTGGCAGGATGATTTGCGCTATCTGACCGCTGAGGTGCTGTGCACCAGCCGTGACTTACCGCTGATGTTACTGCAACAGGAGCAAGGCAATTTCATGCTGCCTGACTCAGTGCCTGCCAGCAAACTTACCCTGCGTAAAGGGCCGACCCCGCCACGTCCGGCACTGGCGGAAGGGCTGGCAACCTGGCGTCTGATTAGCCATCTGCAAATGAATTACTTAAGCCTGATGGATGGCGATAACGGTGAAGGTGCCGCCGCGTTACGCCAATTGCTGGGGTTATATGCCAACCTTGCTGAAGCGCCGGTCGCACGCCAGATTGAGGGCATTCGGCACTGTCAACTCCGGCCGGTACATCGGCGCGTTCCGGAACCGGGTCCGATTGTCTTCGCCCGCGGCATTGGTATTGAACTGAATGTTGATGAACAGGCCTTTTCCGGTTCGAGTCCGTGGTTATTCGGCAGCGTACTGGAACGTGTTTTTTCCCGTCTGGTGGCCATCAATGCATTTACTGAAATGACATTAACCAGTCAACAACGGGGTGAAGTTGGATACTGGCCGCCGCGAATGGGTAAAAGGGCATTGATATGAGTGACGGCGGAGAGAAAGACAAAGGGCAAAAACCTGCGCGACAAAGACTACCGGCGAATTTCTGGTCAGCACTGGAATCTGCGCCCTGGCATTATGACTTGTTCCAGTTATTGCGCCGGATTGATGCGCAGGCTGGCGAGAAATACCCACTGGGCCGCGCGCCGCAACCACGGCATGAACCCTTGCGCCTTGGACAAGAGCCTTCGCTGGCATTTGCGCCCGCAACCCTGGCCAGTGTGGGTAAGCGCGACGGCTCGCCGCTGCACGATGTCGCGATCTTCAGTTTTGGTTTGTTTGGCCCCAACGGGCCCTTGCCAATCCATATGACGGAATATGCGCGGGAACGTGTTTACCATCACCAGGACACCAGCCTGACGGCGTTTGCCAACCTGTTTCATCATCGTCTGACCTTGTTGTTTTATCGCGCCTGGGCTGATGCGCAACCGACTGTCTCACTGGACCGGGCAGACGGGCAACGTTTTAGCCACTACCTGTCCAGCCTGATCGGCATGGGACAGCCGGCGCAACGGAAAAGCGGCTGCCTGAGTGAACATGCACGCTTTACCCAGGCAGGCCACTTAACCCGCCATGCGCGTGATGCCGAAGGATTACAGAAAATCCTGCGGCAGTATTTCGCGGTGCCGGTCACGCTGGTGGAAAACGTCCCGCAATGGTTACCGCTTGAGCAACGTGATCGGGCGCGGTTAAGTGTTGGCCGTTACCGTCCGCGGCTGGGCGAATCCCTGTTTCTTGGGGTTGCCGTGCGTGATGTTCAGCACAAGTTTCGCATTGAACTGGGGCCGTTATCGCTGGCGTCGTATAACCAGTTTTTACCCGGCGAGGCGGGTGCGCGGCAACTGCGTGACTGGGTACGGCAATATGTTGGCATTGAATACGTCTGGGAGGTGCGTTTAGCGTTGAAGGCCAGTGACGTCCAGGGCGTAACGCTGGGCGGGAGCGCCAGGCTGGGACTGGCAAGCTGGCTCGGCAAACAAACGAATGGGCAGCCGCGTAATGACCTGACCTTTAGCCCGGAGCCACGGGAAACCCTACAGTAAATGCCCGACGCCGCACGGGTGCGTGGTGTTTTTATCTTTGTCAGCCGGCAACGCGCAGCCGTTACCGCACTCTTCGATGTTTTCAGGCGCTATTGCAGCGTTTACTTTCCTTAAACGAGAATCACCATGTCTGATATCAGCCGCGCCGTACTGTTCGGCAAACTGGACACGCTGTTATTTACCACGCTGGAAAGCGCGACGGCATTTTGTAAGTTGCGTGGCAACCCCTACGTGGAGCTTGCGCATTGGTTGCATCAACTGATGCAACAACAGGACGGCGATTTGCAGCAAATTATCCGTCATTTTTCACTGGATGAGGGAGCGTTGACACATGACATTGTGGCGGCGCTGGACCGTTTGCCACGTGGCGCAAGTGCGGTTTCTGATCTCTCTGAACACATTGATAGCGCGGTTGAACGTGGCTGGGTTTACGGCTCGCTCAAATTTGGCGTAACGCAGATCCGTGGCGGACACGTGTTGGTCGGCATCCTTAAAACCTTCAACCTCGCCAGTGTATTGCACAGTATCTCCGGGCAGTTCAGGCGCATCAATGTCGATACATTACTGGAACAGTTCGGGACTATTCTGGCGCACAGTAAAGAAGCGCAGCCGGTTGCCGCCCAGTCGCTGGACGCGCCGCAGGCGCCAGCGCAACAGCAAGGCGCATTGGCGCAGTATGCGCAAGACCTCACAGCGCGGGCGCGGGCGGGCGGCATTGACCCGGTCGCCGGGCGTGATGAAGAGATCCGCCAGATGGTGGATATCCTGATGCGTCGTCGACAAAATAACCCATTGCTGACCGGTGAAGCGGGGGTAGGGAAAACCGCCGTGGTGGAAGGGCTGGCATTACGCATTGCCGCTGGCGATGTGCCGGCGCCGCTGCAAGAGGTACAGCTCTGGTTGCTGGATATCGGCCTGTTACAGGCGGGCGCATGCATGAAAGGCGAATTCGAGGCGCGTTTGCAGGGGCTGATCAACGAAGTACAATCCAGTCCGTTGCCCGTCATTCTGTTTATTGATGAGATCCATATGCTGGTGGGCGCCGGAGGACAGTCGGGTACCGGTGATGCGGCCAATTTGCTCAAACCGGCGCTGGCACGCGGTCAGTTACGTACCATCGGTGCAACCACCTGGTCTGAGTACAAAAAATACATCGAAAAAGACCCGGCGCTGAGCCGTCGTTTCCAGACAGTACAGGTCCATGAACCCGACGAAGATAAAGCCTTGCTGATGCTGCGTAGCACCGTCAGTCCGCTGGAAAAACATCATCGCGTGTTATTGCTGGATGAAGCGGTCAGTGCGGCGGTTAAGCTTTCGCATCGTTATATTCCGGCACGTCAGTTACCGGACAAAGCCGTGGCGTTGCTGGACACCGCCTGCGCGCGCGTGGCGGTTACGCAGAGTGCTCAGCCGGCGCAACTGGAAGATTGTTTACACCGTATCGCCGCCCTGGAAATCGAACAAGAGATTGCCGAACGTGAAACAAAAATCGCGCTGGGCGATGGTCAGCGTGTTGAAACCATTAAGGCGCAACGCACGGTACTGGAAGCGCAATGCACGGCACTTACCGCCCGCTGGCAGCAGGAACGGCAGTGGGTGGATGACATTATTGCACTGCGGGCACAGTTGTCGGTAGACGAGGTTGTCGATCCGGCGGCGGTGCACCAGGCGCTGAGGGAAAAACAGCAACAACTGAGTGAGCGTCAGGGCGATTCGCCGTTATTGTTCGCGGCGGTGGATGCCAGTGTGGTAGCGGCCGTTGTGGCTGACTGGACCGGCATTCCGCTGGGCCGCATGGTGAAAAATGAGATTGATGCAGTACTGAATCTGGCCGATACCCTGAATGAGCGGGTGATAGGCCAGCGTCATGGCCTGGAGGTGATTGCGAAACGGGTACGTACCGCGCGTGCGCGCCTTGACGATCCGAACAAACCGGTAGGCGTTTTTATGCTGTGCGGCCCCTCCGGGGTCGGGAAAACGGAAACCGCGCTGGCGCTGGCGGAATCACTGTATGGCGGTGAGCAAAATGTTATCACCATCAACATGAGTGAGTTTCAGGAGGCGCATACAGTTTCCACGCTAAAAGGCGCGCCGCCAGGCTATGTCGGGTATGGCGAAGGTGGCGTGTTGACGGAAGCGGTGCGCCGCCGCCCGTACAGCGTAGTGTTGTTGGATGAAATTGAAAAAGCGCATGCCGATGTCCATGAAATCTTCTTCCAGGTGTTTGATAAAGGCTGGATGGAAGACGGCGAAGGACGTCGTATTGATTTCAGAAATACCATTATTATTTTGACGTCAAATGTCGGTACGGCGCTGATTAGCGCGATGTGCGCCGATCCGGAACTGGTGCCGGAGCCGGAAGCCCTTACCGCCGCACTGCGCCCCCCGTTGCTGGAGGTCTTCCCGCCGGCGTTACTGGGGCGCCTGTTGGTGGTGCCGTACTATCCGTTGAGCGATACGGTATTGGCCAATATTGTCCGTTTGCAGATGACGCGTATCCAGCATCGTCTGGAGGAGAATCACGGTATTGAATCGGTCGTCGATGAGGCGGTGATCAGGCAAATAGTCCAGCGTTGCACCGAAGTGGCATCGGGTGGACGTATGGTGGACGCCATCCTGACGAACACCCTGTTGCCACAAATGAGTCAGTTATTGCTTGCTGCCAGCGCGCGGGACGAAAAATATCGTCGTCTGCGTGTGACGCTGGCGCAGGGCGAGTTTCACTGTCTGTTTGAGGCTTGAAGCCATTAGCTATCAGAGAGTTGTCCATCATGTCGGAATACGATAACAACCGGACGGTCCCCAATGCGTTACCGTTGGGATACCGGTTCAATGAGTTTGAAATTAAAGAAGTGATTGGCGGTGGCGGTTTCGGCATTGTTTACCGCGCCTGGGATCACCAGCTCGAACGTACCATTGCGATTAAAGAGTTTATGCCGTCATCACTGGCGGTACGCAATGATGATTTCACCCTGGTGCTGCGCAGTGAACGTTTTAGTAAAACGTTTCATGCCGGGCTCAATAGTTTTATTCAGGAAGCACGCTTACTGGCGCGTTTTAACCATCCAAGTCTGTTGCATGTGCTGCGCTTCTGGGTACAGAACGATACGGCATATATGGGCACGGTGTTTTATAGCGGTACGACATTATCGAACGTGCAACAACAGCACCCTGAACTGATCAATGAAGCCTGGTTGCGTCAATTGTTACCGCCGTTGTTTGGCGCCATCAGCACACTTCATCAAGCCGGTTATCTACACCGCGACATCTCGCTGGACAATATCCAGATTCAGGAAAACAGGTTACCGGTCTTGCTTGATTTTGGTTCCGCACGCCAGACGATTGGCAACCTGTCCGATGAAACCGAAACCATGTTGCGTCCGGGGTTTGCGCCCATCGAGCAGTACAGTGATAACAATGAGAGTGAGCAGGGCCCGTGGACCGATATCTACGCACTTGGCGCGGTTTTGCACACGTTAATTGTTGGCTCGCCGCCGCCAGTGAGTGTGGTACGCAGTATTGAAGACAACTATCAACCGCTGGCTGAGTTGCGGCCAGAGGGTTATTCCCTGCCGCTATTGCAGGCCATTGATTGTGCATTGTCATTGAGACCGGAAGATCGTCCGCAGTCTATTGACCAATTGTCTGCGCTCATGGCGCTTTCTGTGGTTGATCTGAATGATATTCTGCATGCAAAAGCAGATGGCGCCGGCACCATGTTAGTGCCGGTTGAGACGGCGCCCGCGCCGGTTATCGCGGCGGAAAAAAGCGCTGTGCAACGTTTTATGCTGCCGGGGCTGGTTGCTGCGGGCGTGCTGGTCGGTATTGCGGTTGGCGTATTTATCGCGGGTCGCGGTGATGACCCGGCGGGACAAGTCGCGGTGCGTTCGCCCGCAGTGAGCCATGAAACGCCCGCCGCGCCGATGCCGCCAGAAACGACCATTACGCCAGAAAGCGCCATTCACCAGCCCGCACCAGCCACAGTAAGTGCAGCGCCGGAACCGGTCGCCGTACCGCCTGTCGCGGTGGCGCAGGTGTACATAAAACTACAGTCGGGTGATGAAATATCACTTAATGGCCGCCAACAGGCGCTGGTGCCGGCTGCCAATGGCCTGGCCTCACTACAATTGCCGGCGGGCGAATATCAATTCCGCCGGACAAATCACCACCAAACGCACGACCAAAAAATTACGGTTGATGGGGCGGGTGTCTGGCTCATCAATCCATAAGCGCTCAGCGTCTCTTTATGACGACGCGGGCGGTGCTTGATTTCAGGCATATTTATGCGCGCACGTATCACAGCTCAGCTTCCCGTCTAAGGCCTGTTGTTTTGGAAACTGCAAGGGGAAGAAGCGCTCTCAGCCGCTTTTGCACTGCATGTGACGTTACTCAGTACCGATGCCAGGATTGAGCGTAAAGCGTTGCCTGGTCAGCCGATTACCCTCTCCATTCCAACGCAGGCATTATCCGGCCGCTACCTTAACGGTAAAATCACCCGGGTGGCCGTACGCAGTGAAATGCTGAGTGGCACGCGCTACACCGTGTATGAACTGATCATGGAGCCGGATCTGTGGCCGATGCGGCGTGATAAAAACCTATGCATCTTCCAGAATCAAGCTGTACCGCAGATTGTTAAAACGTTACTGAGTGAATACCACGTGACGGTTGAAGACAAACTGACCGCCAGCTACCGCAACTGGGAATATTGCGTGCAGTACCAGGAAAGTAGCTTTGATTTTATCAGTCGGTTGATGGAGCTGGAGGGTATTTATTACTTTTTCCGCCATGAGGCAGATAAACATGTGATGGTGCTAATGGATTCGGCGCAACAGCATCAGCTGTTTAGCGGTTATGAAACTATCCCGTATCATGTGACGCCGTCAGGCGGCAGTGCGCGAGAAGAGGGTATGAAGATTGTTCATGCTGGGTATGGGTTGTTCAGCAGGCGGCAGTGCGCGAGAAGAGGGTATTGGCCAGTGGGAACTGGAAGAGAGCGTGACGCCTGGCATTTACAGTCTGGATGATTACGATTTCCGTAAACCCAATGCCTGGATGTTGCAGACGCGACAGAACCCGGTGTCACCTCAACCGGGGCAAATTGATGTCTATGACTGGCCAGGACGGTTTGTTGAGCACGGGCATGGTGAGTTTTATGCCCGAATTCGTCAGGGCATATGGCAGGTAGAACAGCAAAAAATGAGTGGTACGGGAACCGCAATGGGACTGGCGCCGGGCTACACGTTCACGCTGTTAAACGCGTCGTACCTGAGCGACGGCGGCGAGTACCTGGTGACTGCCGCACAATATAACGTTGAAGAAAACCGCTATGCCAGCGGCCATGAGGGTGCGACGAAACATCAGACTGACTTTACCGTCATTCCTGCGGAGGTGACTTTCCGCGCTTCACCCAGGGTCGCATGGCCGAAAACCTATGGCCCGCAAACGGCGAAAGTGGTGGCGGCGGGGGAATCGATCTGGACGGATAAATACGGCCGCATCAAGGTGAAATTTCACTGGGATCGCCTGGCGCAAGGCGATGAAACCAGTTCCTGCTGGGTTCGGGTTTCCAGCACCTGGGTCGGCCAGGGATTTGGCGGGGCACAGATCCCACGAGTGAATGATGAAGTGGTTGTTGACTTTATCAATGGCGATCCGGACCGTCCGATAGTCACCGGGCGGGTGTATAACGAAGCCAGCATGCCGCCGTGGGCGCTGCTGCCGGCGGCGATGCAGATGGGGTTTCTCAGCCGCTCGAAAGACGGCTCGGCAGATAACGCCAACGCTTTGCGTTTCGAAGATAAGAAGGGTGCTGAGCAGGTTTGGATCCAGGCAGAACGTAATATGGATACCCATGTGAAGCAGGATGCCAGCCATACTATTGGTCAAAACCATACGCACTTTATTGGGGCAAATGAAGAACAACGTATTATTCAGGACCAGGTCATTGGCGTAAAAGGAAACACCACCCGACTGACAGCGAAGACACGTACGGATAATG